>NZ_JBITGE010000024.1:0-112814 GCF_044456785.1 Micromonospora sp. NPDC050795
CGCCGCGATCTGGCACAACCGGACCACCGGCCAGCCCGTGACGAGATCCCTGATCGCCTACGACCACTGAACCAACTTCGGACTTACTCGTCTAGTTCACGAGGGGGCCGCAGCAGCCTTGCAGTGTCGCGCCCTAGACGTGTCGCGGCGCACCGGTCTCGTGGCCTCGTGGCCTCGTGGTCTCGTGGCCCAGCCAAGGTCACTGCGAGGCTGCTCCGGTAGACCTGACTGTCAACGCCGGCTGAACTCTGACCCCTCTGTTCCGGGTGGGTTCCAGTACTTGTCGCAACACAGCTGATCATGTGAGGCGTGTTGATGGGACGACGAGGACGCAAACGCCGGCTCGAGGTCGAGACGGAATATTGGCGGCTGCTGCAGGCAGGCGTGGGGACGTTCGAGGCTTGCCGGATCGTCGGGATCGGTCGCAAGACCGGCTACCGGTGGCGTGCAGAGAACGGTGGTGTGCCTCCGGCCCGTTTGGGGGAGGAAGTTCGGTCAGGCCGGTATCTGTCGCTGTTGGAGCGGCAACGGATCGCCACCCTGCGCCGGCAGGGCCTGACGATCAGGGCGATCGCTGACCAGTTGGGCAGGGCGCCCTCGACGGTGAGTCGGGAGCTACGCCGCAACGTGCGTCCACATGACCAGGGCGTCTACGACGGCGACTTGGCGCACGCGCGGGCGCGGCAGCGTGCCCGGCGCCCGCGCGGCGGTCGGCTACTCGCCGACGCCGGTCTGCGCGCTGCTGTCCAGGCCAAGCTTGAGGAGGATTGGAGTCCGCAGCAAATCGCCGCGTGGTTGCGACAGGCCTATCCCGAACAGCCGTCGTGGCACGTCTGCCACGAGACCATCTACCAGGCGCTCTACCGCGGCGGGCGTGGTGGACTCAGCCGCCAGCTCACTCGCCGGCTACGCACCGGCCGCCCGCTGCGCAAGCGGCGTCGTCGCGCCGATCAGCGCCGCTGCCGCTTCATTGCTCCCACACTATTGATCGAGCATCGGCCGCCCGCCGCCCTTGATCGCACCCGCGTCGGGGATTGGGAAGGCGACCTCATCGTCGGACGGCAGAACCAGTCCGCCATCGCCACCCTGGTCGACCGCACCAGCCGCTACCTGCGGCTGGTGCACCTGCCCGTCGACCGCACCGCCGAAGCAGTCCGTGACGGACTCCTCGCTATGCTCGCGGGCCTTCCCGAAGAGGCGCGCCTCACCCTGACCTGGGATCAGGGCGCGGAAATGGCCTACCACCAGCAGATCGCACCCCTACTACGCGACGGGGTGTTCTTCGCCCATCCCGGCCGGCCATGGCAGCGCGGCACGAACGAGAACACGAACGGGCTGCTGCGTCAGTACTTCCCCAAGCGCACCGACCTGTCGCAGCACACAGCCGCCGATCTTCGCGCCGTCGAGCAACGCCTCAACAATCGGCCGCGCAAGACTCTCGGCTGGCGCACCCCAGCCGACGTCTTCCACGCCGCTCTGGCACCCTGATGATCGTCACCGTTGCGACGACCGCTCGAATCCGCCCTGGAACCCACCCGGAACCACGGGGTCAGTTTTCAGGCGGAGCCGACACCTGACCGCGATCGAGCGCCTCGGCACCTATCGGATAGCCACGGAGACGTCGTTTCGCGCCACTCAGCGGCTCGCTGACGCTTTGATCGGCGCTAGGGGCAGTTGCGGTCGAGTGGACCTTCCCGGAGGCTTCTGCGAGGCGTATAGAGGTTCCATCAACGCCCGCACTCACCTAGCGGCTCCCAGTCGCGAGCCACGCGCCCCGCCGCCAGTCGCATCACAGCGCGCCCGCCGCTGCGCCCGCTCGCCAACAGTCTCTCGCGGCACCAGGCCCGCCGCCCGCTGCCGCGCGCACCGCCTGCCGGCGCCCTCGCCGCTCGCCGATTGTGCTTTCGAACGTGCCGGCCTAGCGCGACCAACCGGCCCCTCCGGCCCCCGCTCCCGTCGACTTCCCCTGCGGTGAAAGCGGGACCCCTGGTTGGTAGGGCGAGCCGAGGATGACGACGGGTCCATGGTCATGCCGATCTCGGAATCAGGTCCGCCCCTGTTTCACGTGAAACGCGACGATGCCGAGATGCAGAACGGCCGCGCTCCCGGTGGGGTGGCGCGGCCGTAGGCGAGCGGGCGGGTCAGTCCTCCCCGCCCTCCTCCTGTTGCACTCCGATGATTCCGACGATCCGCTCAAGGTCGTCCACCGTCGCGAACTCGATCGTGATCTTGCCCTTGCTCCGGCCGATGTCCACCTTCACGCGGGTGTCGAACCGGTCGGACAGCCGATCGGCGAGATCGGTCAGGGCCGGCGCGTGCGCCTTGGGTCGCCGCTTCGCGGCCTGACCCTTTGCCGGCCCGTCGTTGAGCGCCAAGGCCACGATCTCCTCGGTCGCCCGAACCGACAGCCCTTCGGCCACGATCCGCAGAGCCAGCTGTTCCTGCGCCTCCGCCTCGTCGAGGCTCAGCAGGGCGCGGGCGTGCCCCGCCGACAGGATGCCGGCGGCCACCCGGCGCTGCACCTGTGCGGGCAGGTTCAGCAGCCGGATCGTGTTGGAGATCTGCGGGCGACTCCGGCCGATCCGGCGGGCCAACTCCTCATGGGTGGCCCCGAACTCCTCCAGCAGTTGCTGGTAGGCGGCGGCCTCCTCCAGCGGGTTCAGGTTGGCCCGGTGGATGTTCTCCAGCAGGGCGTCGCGGAGCATCGCGTCGTCACGGGTGTCCCTGACAATCGCCGGGATGCTCTCCCGCCCCACCGCCTGGGCGGCCCGCCAGCGCCGCTCACCCATCACCAGTTCGTACTTCTCGTCGTCGAGCTGCCGAACGACGATGGGCTGGAGGAAGCCGACCTCCTGGATCGAGGTCTTCAGCTCCTCCAACGCCTCCTCATCGAAGACCTGGCGGGGCTGCTTCGGGTTGGGCATGATCGCGTCGACCGGGATCTCGGCGAACCGGGCACCGGGCACCGGGCTCAGTACGGGCTCCGGCTCGCGGATCGGCGCGCCGGCGGGCACAGCGGCGACGGCGTCGGTGCCGCCGTCCAGGTGCTCGTTCTCCGGCTCGGCCGTCGCGGTGCCAGCGGCACCCGGCGCGGGCCCGGTTGGGATCAGCGCCCCCAGGCCCCTACCCAGACCGCCCCGAGGACGGTTCTTCATGCGACGCCTCCCAGCGACTCGTCCGCACTACGCATTCCGGCCCACCGGCTCCTTGACGCCCCGCTCGGCGATCTCCTGGGCGGCCTCGAAGTAACTCGTGGCGCCCCGCGAACCGGGATCGTAGGTCATCACCGACTGGCCGTAGCTCGGTGCCTCGGAGACCCGGACGTTGCGGGGGATGACCGCCTGGAGAACCTTGTCGCCGAAGTGGTTCCGGACGTCCTGCTCGACGGCGTCGGCCAACCGGGTGCGCCGGTCGTACATGGTCAGCAGGATGGTGGAGACATCGAGCTTCGGGTTGAGGTGCTGGCGTACCAGGTTGATGTTGTTGATCAGCTGGTTGAGCCCCTCCAGGGCGTAGTACTCGCACTGGATCGGGATGAGCACCTCCTGCGCGGCGACCAACGCGTTGACCGTGAGCAGGCCGAGCGAGGGCGGGCAGTCGATGAACACGTAGTCGAACTCGCCCGGGTAGGCGGCGATCGCCCGGTCCAGACGCGACTCCCGGGCCACCACCGACACCAGCTCGATCTCCGCGCCCGCCAGGTCGATGGTCGCGGGTACGCACCAGAGGTTGGGGATGCCCTCGACCGCCTGAGCCACCTCGGCCAGCGGCACGCTGTTGATCAGGCAGTCGTACACGTCGGGGATTCCGGTGTGGTGTGGGACGTTGAGCCCGGTCGAGGCGTTGCCCTGCGGGTCGAGGTCGACCACGAGCACCCGGTTGCCGTGCAGGGCGAGCGCCACCGCAAGGTTGACGGTGGTGGTGGTCTTACCCACGCCACCCTTCTGGTTGGCGACGCACATGACCCGGGTCCGGTCCGGCCGAGGCATTGTCACCTCGCCACTGGGATTCAGGATCTGCACGGCGCGCATCGCCTCCATAGCCAACGGTGGGTCATCCTCTTCGCGCGTCGGGGTTTCACGTGAAACGTACGTGGGGTCGGCCGCCACGGCGGCCAACGACTCGGTCGAAGCGACCGGTGCGTCGGCGACCATCGGCCCGGCGTCCCGAACGGCCGCCGCAGTGGGTTGGTGTGGGACGGCCGGCTCGAAGCGAACCGCTGCGGCGGTGTTGCGGCGACCTGAGGTCGACCGCACCTCGGCGGCGTTGACGGGTCGACTCGACGCCTCCGGCGTCCGGCGACCACTCGCCGGCTCTGGAATGGTCGAGCCCTCCGGCCGCCCGGCACCCGAGGGCGGGTCGAGCGCGGCCGGCGGATCGCCGTCGGTAGGTCGGGTAGATGGCCCGGTCCCGCCGGGCGACCAGCTCGGGTAGTCGGTTTCACGTGAAACGGGATCGTTGGTCGACCCGGTCACGCGTGGATCGTCGTACCTGCCGTCGTCATGCACCTGTCATCCCTGCCCGCTTCGGATGGTCGGTCCGCGCCCCGGTCAACTTGGCCGCCTCCTCGCCCGCAACCCGGGGCGTACGGCCCGCGGGAGCGGTCGGAGACCCGCGACGTCCGTCACCCGCTCCACACTATCGACGCGCGGTCAGCCTACGGCGGACGGGCGCGGCCGGTCCACGTCGGGTTCTCATCCCCTCGTCCATCCGTACCGGTACAACGAGGCAACCCACCGGCCGGAAGCCCGATGGCGCGAAGTGTCAACCTCGGCGGGAGCGTCCGCCCCGGGCGCGCTTCCCGGCCGCCGGGCGGGCCGGGCCGACCATCCGCTCACGCACGATCTCCACGACAGTGGTGGGCGGATCGATCACCCCGACGCCGCAGAGCTGCACGGCCGGCTCCCCGCCGCCGAGTCGCGCCACCACCTCGGCGTGCTCCTCGATCTCGGTGGCGGCGGACGAGCCCTTGAGCGCCAGCAGCCGACCACCGCGAACCGCCAGGGGAAGGCTCCAACCCGCGAGCCGATCCAGGGGCGCGACCGCGCGCGCGGTCACCACGTCTCCGCTGATCGGCTCCCGGCCGCTCGACCCGCTGGCCGCCTCGTCGGCCCGACCGCGGAACACCCGCACCGACTTGGCCAGCCCGAGTCGCTCGACGACCTCGATCAGGAACGACGTCCGCCGGGCCAGCGGCTCGATCAGGGTGACAGTGAGGTCGGGGCGGGCGATGGCCAGGACGAGACCCGGCAGACCGGCGCCGGAGCCGACGTCGAGCACCGTCGCGCCGGACGGGATCCGCTCCGCGACTGCGGCGCAGTTGAGCAGGTGCCGGTCCCAGATCCGGGGTGCCTCCCGGGGACCGATCAGGCCGCGGACCACGCCGTCGGTGGCCAGCAGTTCGGCGTACGCGGCGGCCAGGTCGAGACGGTCACCGAAGAGCGTCAGCGCGGCCGAAGCCAGCTCGGGCGGCAACGCCGCGTCGGCCGGGGACGGGGCGGCGTCGTGCCCTGCCGAATCGGCATCGGCGTCGCCTGCGGCGGGGCGGACAGCGGACGGCCCGGGCGGCACGCCGCCCGGGCCGGACACGGCATCGGCCGTGTTGTCGTCGTGGGTCACCCGGTCAGTCCGCGGGCCGTACGACGATGCGCCGGTTCGGCTCCACACCCTCGGACTCGCTCGCCACGCCGGACATCGCGTTGACGACGTCGTGCACGCACTTGCGCTCGAACGCGGACATCGCCTCCAGGCGGACCGGCTCGCCGTACTCCTTGACCTTCTCGACGGCGTTCTTGGCGACCGCGGCGAGTTCCTTACGGCGGTTCGCCCGGTAGCCACCGACGTCGAGCAGCAGACGGCTCGGCGTACCGGTCTGCCGGAAGACGGCAAGGCGGGTCAGTTCCTGGAGCGCCTCCAGGGTGGCGCCGCGCTGACCGACCAGATTCTGCAGCCGCTCGCCGACCACCTCGACCATCGGACGGCCGGCGGCGACCAGCTCGTCGATGTCGCCGTCGTAGTCGAGGATGTCGAGCAGGCCCTCGACGTAGTCGGCGGCGATCTCGCTCTGCCGGAACAGGTCGCCCTCGCCCGCAGCCTTCTTCACCCGGGTGCCGGCGGCGGTGTCGGTGTCGTCGTCCGCCTCGGTGTCGTCGGCTTCGGTGTCGTCACCGTCCACCGCGATCGTGGCGGTCTCCTCCTCGTCCACTGACTGCTCGGCGCGGGGGATGCTGGTCTCGGTCACGGTCTCATCTCCGTACTCGCTCGGCCGGACCGTCGGGTCCGACTGGTTTCCCGGGGCCGGCTGGAGGTTGCCGGTGCCCACAGGCACGTCTGTACGGGCAGTGTCGCCCGTGGCCGCGCGGTGCGCGGTCGGTTCCGCCCGGCGCCGGCCGTACGGCGGCTGCGCGGTGCGGAACGGGCCGCCGCCGGATCGCCGGCGACGGCCCTAGTTGGTCAGCCCTGCCGCTTGGCGGGGCGGCTCTTCTTCGGGTTGTTCACCGGCTTGGCGCCCGGCTTCGGCCCGGCAACCTTGGGCGCGGTCGCCTTGACCGGGGCCGGCGGGGTGGCCTTTCCGCGGCCGAACAGGCCACCGGACTTGGCGGGCTGCACCGGGTTACGGCTGGCGGCGGGCGCGACGGCCTTCTTGGCGGTCACCGGCGGCGGGAACTTCCGCAGCACCCACTGCTGCTGGCCCAGGGTGAAGAGGTTGTTGGTGACCCAGTAGATGATGACGCCGATCGGGAAGATCGCACCGGAGATCAGCAGCGACGCGGGGATGCCGTAGAGCATCAGGCGCTGGATCATCCGCTGCTGCGGGTCCTCGGCCCAGCCGGTCTTGAGGATCATCTGACGGCTGGTCAGGTAGGTGGTGGCGATCATGACCAGGACCAGGACACCAGCAATGATCTTCACGGTGCTGCCGTTGGCGCCGAGGCTGGCCAGTTCGTCGGCCGTCGAGCCGAACTTGCCGGCGATCGGGGCGGTGAAGAGCTTCGCCTGCGAGGCGCTCTGGAACTGGTCGGCGGTCCAGCCGTAGAGGGTCATGTTCTGCTTGTCCGGGTCGAGCCGGCGCAGCACGTGGAAGAGGCCCAGGAAGACCGGGATCTGAAGGAACATCGGAAGGCAACCCATCAGCGGGTTGGCCTTCTCCTTCTTGTAGAGCTCCATCATTTCTTTCTGGAGCGTCTCCCGGTCACCCTTGTGCTTCTCCTGAAGCTCCTTGACCTTGGGTTGGAGCGCCTGCATCGCCCGCTGGGACTTGATCTGCTTGACGAAGACCGGGAACAGGATCACCCGGACGGTGACCACCAGGAAGATGATGGCCAGGATCCAGGCGAAGTTGGTGCCGATCACCGCTCCGACGGGCACCCCGATGGCGTCCCAGGCAGAGTGCCAGGTCAGCAGGATCCACGAAATCGCGTAGTAGATCCAGTCGAGACTCAGACTCAATTCGGGGCTCCAGTCACATCAGCACGGCGGCGGCCGCCCGGCTCCGGCACCGGGTCATGTCCACCAGGGTGAAAGGGGTGGCAGCGCAACAACCGCCGGGCCGCCAGCACGGCTCCCCGGAGCGCGCCGTGCCGAACGACCGCCTCCTGGGCGTACGCACTGCACGACGGGTAGAACCGACAGCGAGCCGGCAGTGCCGGACTTATCCACCGACGGTACGCGATGATGGGCGCGATCAGCACCTTGGCACCGGTTGTCGACGGCCGTGGGCTGCTCTGCTCGGTGCCGCTCATCGGGACCGCCGTTCGCGCGGCGACCGGGCGACCGCGATGGCGGCGTCCAGGTCGGTGGCGAGCCGAGGGTACGACGCCTGCGCGGCGGTGGGGAGTGCCCGGACGACAAGGGTGCTGCCGGCGGGCAGGTCGGTCAGCCGTTCCCGGACCAGCGCCCGCAGTCGGCGCCGGACGCGGTTACGGGTCACCGCGTTGCCGACCGCCTTGGACACGACGAAGCCGGCACGGGACGGCACGGACGACTGCTCCGCACTGTTGTCCCGTACCGGCTCCGGCAAGGTCGGTGTGCTGGGGTCGACGGTCACCGGCACGCTCAGGTGGACCACGACGGCACCACGTCCGGCGCGTCGGCCACCGCGAACCGCTGCGGCGAAGTCAGTGCTGCGCCGCAGTCGCTGTGCGGCGGCCAGCACGACTGCCCACGTCCCCTGGACCGGCCCGGTCGGCTCAGGCCGACAGGGTGGTGCGACCCTTGGCGCGACGGCTCGACAGGATGGCACGGCCGGCACGGGTGCGCATGCGCAGCCGGAAGCCGTGGGTCTTCGCGCGCCGGCGGTTGTTCGGCTGGTAGGTGCGCTTGCTCACGTCAGGCTCTCCGTTTTCGTACGCGCCCCGCGCGACGGGATCGCCGGGGTCGTGTGGTGGTCCAGGCCACCTCGACGGTGGCCCACGATCGGTGCTGTCCGGCGGAGCGGGACCTCGGCGATGCGGGGATGCGACCGCGGACAGCAAGCACCCATCACCCTAGCAGAGGGCGAGAAAGCAGCCATTCCAGCCTACGCAGGGGTGCAATGACCGTCAAACACCCCGAGCAGGGGGACAACGGGACGCGCCCGAGGCCGAAGGGCGGTTTTCACTGATGCCGACAAGGCCGTCGCCGCGTCGCCGGTTGATGGCGCAGGGACAACGCTGTTACCGTGCCCGATTGCGGTGAGCGTCGGAAGCTCCGGTCGTCGCGCAGGCAAGACCGGACATGGCAGTGAATCGTTCGGCACGGTGAACCCGCTTCAGTGCCCGTTCAGGCAGGGGCAGGTCCCACCCGCGTCCGGCGGCGGCCACAATCGGTCGGTACACAGGCTGTGGATAACTTGTGGATGACCACCGGTCGACCGTCCGGGTGGGTGTTGTTCCACCCGCGAACGCGGCGGGCCCGGGACGGCCGGCTGGCAGACAGCGGCGGCCGGGAGCAGAAGCGAGGGGGTGGCACGACGGTGGCCGGTACGACCGACCTTGCCGCGGTGTGGTTAGCGGCGACCGACGAGCTCGCCGACGAGATCATCTCCGCCCAGCAGCGTGCCTATCTCCGACTGACCCGGCTGCGAGCGATCGTCGAGGACACCGCACTGCTCTCCGTTCCGGACGCGTTCACCCGCGACGTGATCGAGTCACGGCTGCGCCCGGCGATCACCGAGGCGCTCACCCGCCGGCTCGGCCGACCGATCCAGGTCGCGGTCACCGTCCGGGTGGCCGAGGACGCCACCGGCCGACCGGCCGGCACCGTCTACCGCAGCGCCCCGGAGACCGGGCAGCTCGACATCGACGGCCCGGGTGTCGCGCCGTTCGACGACGACCAGGGCACTAGACCGTCGGCCGACGCGATGATCCCTGAGCAGTCGCCAGCGCCGCGCAACCCCGATCCGGGTCCGCTGCCCGCGCCGGCGGGTCCGCCGCTCGCGCCCCCGGTGGAGGGGCATCGCGCGGGGTTGATTCCCGCCAGCAGGGACGGGCAGGAGGCGCTGTTCAGCGCCGCCTTCGCGGAGCCCCTGCGGCCCTCCCGGCCGGGTCCGGACCGGCGCGGTTACGACGAGCAGGCCGCCCGCCTGGACCCGTCCGGCCCCGACACCCGGCCCTACGATCCCCGCTACCGGGACGACTCGGCGTCACCGCGCGACCAGCACGTGATCCGTTCGCTCCCCCGGGACAGCGGGACGGACAGCGGCCCGGGTCGCAGCGCGGTGGACCATCGGCCCGGTGGCCGGGACGACCGCCGGTTGCCCGGCGCCGACACCGGCGGCAACCGGCTCAACCCGAAGTACATGTTTGAGACGTTCGTCATCGGCTCGTCCAACCGCTTCGCCCACGCGGCGAGCGTGGCGGTGGCGGAGTCGCCGGCCAAGGCGTACAACCCGCTGTTCATCTACGGGCACTCCGGGTTGGGCAAGACGCACCTGTTGCACGCCATCGGGCACTACGCCACGACGCTCGGCAACGCCCGCTCGGTCCGGTACGTGTCGACCGAGGAATTCACTAACGACTTCATCAACTCGCTCCGGGACGACAAGACCAGCGCGTTCCAGCGGCGCTACCGCGACGTCGACATCCTGTTGATCGACGACATCCAGTTCCTGGAGAACCGCGAGCGCACCCAGGAGGAGTTCTTCCACACCTTCAACACCCTGCACAACGCCAACAAGCAGATCGTGATCACCTCTGACCGGTCGCCGCGTCAGCTCGCGACCCTCGAGGACCGGATGCGAACCCGGTTCGAGTGGGGGCTGCTGGCCGACATCCAGCCGCCGGATCTGGAGACCCGGATCGCGATCCTGCAGAAGAAGGCGGCGCAGGAGCGGATGTACGCCCCGCCGGACGTGTTGGAGTTCATCGCCTCCCGGGTGTCGAACTCGATCCGGGAGCTGGAGGGCGCCCTGATCCGGGTGACCGCGTTCGCCAGCCTGACCCGGTCGACCGTCGAGCTGTCGCTGGCCGAGGAGGTGCTTCGGGACTTCATGCCCGACGGCGCCGGTCCGGAGATCAACGCTGACCAGATCATGGCCTCGACCGCTGACTACTTCGGGGTGAGCCTGGAGGATCTGCGCGGCCAGTCCAGGTCCCGGGTGCTGGTCAACGCCCGCCAGGTGGCCATGTACCTGTGTCGAGAGTTGACCGAGCTGTCGCTGCCCCGGATCGGGCAGGCGTTCGGCGGTCGGGACCACACCACTGTGATGCACGCCGACCGGAAGATTCGGCAGCAGATGGCGGAGCGCCGCTCGCTCTACAACCAAATCGCCGAGCTGACCAACCGCATCAAACAGAACAGCTGAGGCGTACGACCGCCCGCACGGCGGCCCACAGCCGCAGGACACGCCCGACCGGGGATCCGGTCGGGCGTTCTTTTTGGGTCAGTCAGCTGGACTCTCGACATGGTGCAGACCACAGCATTGAGGCCGTGACCGCCTCGATCCCCACTCGTTGTCCACAGCTCGTTATCCACCGTCGGTGGATAACTACGGACCGTCCCTCGCCAGTTACCCACAGGCTGTGGAGAAACCCTGTGTACGAGGCTGTGGACGCCTGGGGACGACGGTCAGGTTATCCACCGATCATCATCGACCTGTGTACGAGCTGTTGAAGGTTCTGGGGATGACGGCAATGGTGATCTTCCCCGCGATCCACAGGCTTGGGGAGAAAGTCGGTGGATTACCGGTGGACAACCGGTGGACAACGGTGGACAACCGGCCGTCGTCGCCGGGCTGTGGACACACAAGCCGGTTGTACCCGGGGTTCTCCACAGCTAAATCACCGGTGGATAACCTGTCTGACCTGCGCAGACCTCGGTTTTCCACAGTTTGCACAGGTGCGATGAAGACGATGAGTTATCTCTTCTAAGAGAACAAAAACCAATCATCACCGTTGGGCTTTCTGTGGATCGGGCCGAACGCTGTCGGATTCAGCCGGTCAGCATCGACACGATCCATGGGGTCGGGCGCACAGCCGATGTCCCCGCGCCCTAAGGTGCGATGGGTACCCGCACGGTCGGGCGGGACGGTAGGCAGCGGTCGGCATGAGAGAGTTGTCGCTGACGTCGACGCGGAGGCATTGATGAAGTTCCGAGTGGAGCGCGACGCGCTCGCCGAGGCTGTGGCGTGGACCGCGAAGAGCCTGCCCAACCGGCCATCCGTACCGGTGCTCGCCGGGGTGATGCTCCGCGTCACCGACGGCAACCTGCGGGTCTCCGGGTTCGACTACGAGGTCTCCAGCCAGGTGACCGTCGAGGTGCAGGGCGACGCCGACGGTGCCGCGCTCGTCTCCGGCCGCCTGCTCGCCGAGATCACCAAGGCGTTGCCGGCCAAGCCGGTCGACATCGCCGCGGTCGGCGCGCATCTCGAGTTGGTCTGTGGCAGCGCCCGGTTCACGCTGCCCACCATGCCGGTGGAGGACTACCCCGCGCTGCCCGAGATGCCGCAGAGCGCCGGCACTGTCGACGCCGCGGCGTTCGCCACCGCGGTGGCCCAGGTGGCCATCGCCGCCGGTCGTGACGAGACGCTGCCGATGATGACCGGCGTCCGCGTGGAGTTGTCCGGCGACACCCTGTCGATGCTCGCCACCGACCGTTACCGGTTGGCACTGCGCGAGATCCAGTGGCGGCCGGACGACCCAGAGGTGAGCATCAACGCCCTGGTGCCCGCCCGCACCCTGAACGACACCGCCAAGGCCCTCGGCCCGCTGGGCGGCGAGGTCACCCTCGCCCTCGCCCAGGGCGCTGCGGGCGAGGGCATGGTCGGGCTCGCCGGCGGCACCCGACGTACCACCAGCCGGCTGCTCGACGGCGCCAACTACCCGCCGGTGCGGTCCCTCTTCCCGGCCACCCACAACGCCGCGGCGCGGGTGCCGGTCAGCACGCTGATCGAGGTGGTCAAGCGGGTCGCGCTGGTCGCCGAACGGACCACCCCGGTGCTGCTCAGCTTCAGCGCCGACGGCCTGGTGGTCGAGGCCGGCGGTTCCGAGGAGGCACGGGCCAGCGAGGCGATGGAGGCGACCTTCACCGGTGAACCGCTGACCATCGGCTTCAACCCGCAGTACCTCATCGACGGTCTGGCAAACCTGGGCGCTCAGACGGCCGTGCTCTCGTTCGTCGACGCCTTCAAACCCGCGGTGATCTCTCCCGCTGGCGAGGATGGCGAGGTCATTCCGGGGTACCGGTACCTCATCATGCCGATCCGCGTCTCGCGCTGATCGCGCCCAGCAACACCCAGATCCACGGAGGTAGAAACACATGCAGCTCGGCCTGGTAGGACTCGGCCGTATGGGCGGCAACATGCGGGAGCGGTTGCGTTCGGCCGGGCACGAAGTGGTCGGCTTCGACCACAACGCGCAGATCAGCGACGTCACGACCATCGCGGGCCTCGCAGAGAAGCTTGAGTCGCCGCGCGCGGTCTGGGTCATGGTGCCCGCCGGTGTCACCGACGCCACCATCGACGAGCTCGCCGAGGTGCTCGACGAGGGCGACATCATCATCGACGGCGGCAACTCGCGCTTCAGTGACGACGCGCCCCGCGCGGAGCGACTCCACCAGCGGGGCATCGGCTACATGGACGTCGGGGTCTCCGGCGGTGTCTGGGGCCGGCAGAACGGCTACGGGCTGATGGTCGGCGGTGCCCAGGAGCACGTGGACCGCCTGATGCCGATCTTCAACGCGCTCAAGCCGGAGGGTGAGTTCGGCTTCGTACACGCCGGCCCCGTCGGTGCCGGGCACTACTCGAAGATGGTGCACAACGGCATCGAGTACGGCCTGATGCACGCCTACGCCGAGGGCTACGAGCTGATGGCCGCCTCGGAGCTGGTGACCAACGTGCCGGGCGTCATCAAGTCCTGGCGGGAGGGCACCGTCGTCCGTTCCTGGCTGCTCGACCTGCTCGACCGGGCACTCGACGAGGATCCGGAGCTGGCCGATCTGAGTGGCTACACGGAGGACACCGGCGAGGGCCGGTGGACCGTCGACGAGGCCGTCAGGCTGGCGGTGCCGCTGAACGTCATCACCGCTTCGCTCTTCGCCCGGTTCGCCTCGCGGCAGGACGACTCACCCGCCATGAAGGCCGTCTCCGCGCTGCGTCAGCAGTTCGGTGGCCACGCCGTCCATAAGCGCTGAGCGGCGTCCACAACCTGTGTACGTTCACCGGCTGGAACTGGTCGACTTCCGCTCGTACGAGCGGGTGGCCGTCGACCTCCAGCCGGGAGCGAACGTCCTGATCGGGGCCAACGGCGTCGGCAAGACCAACCTCGTCGAGGCGCTGGGCTACGTGGCGACCCTGGACTCGCACCGGGTCGCCACCGACGCGCCTCTGGTCCGGATGGGCGCCACGTCCGCGGTGATCCGTTGCGCTGTGGTGCACGACGGCCGCGAACTCCTGGTCGAGCTGGAGATCGTGCCCGGCAAGGCCAACCGGGCGCGACTGGGCCGGTCACCGGCGCGGCGGGCACGGGACGTGCTCGGTGCGCTCCGGCTGGTGCTCTTCGCCCCGGAAGATCTTGAGCTGGTCCGGGGCGATCCGGCTGAGCGCCGCCGCTACCTGGACGACCTGCTGGTCAACCGGCAGCCCCGGTTCGCGGGCGTGCGGGCCGACTACGAGCGGGTCGTCAAGCAGCGCAACGCCCTGCTGCGCACGGCGTACCTGGCCCGCAAGACCGGTGGCTCCCGCGGTGGTGATCTCGGCACCCTCGCGGTCTGGGACACCCACCTGGCCCAGCACGGGGCGGAGCTGCTCGCCGGCCGCCTGGAGCTGGTGGCGGCGCTCACCCCGCACGTGGCCAAGGCGTACGACGCGGTGGCCGCCGGTCGGGGTGCGGCGAGCATCACCTACCGGCCCTCGATCGAGCTGGCCGAGCCGACCACCGATCGGGCCGCGCTGGCCGAGGCGCTGACGGCGGCCCTGGCCGCGTCCCGCTCCGCCGAGATTGAGCGGGGCACCACCCTGGTCGGCCCACACCGCGACGAGTTGGCGCTGAGTCTCGGCCCACTGCCCGCCAAGGGGTACGCCAGCCACGGCGAGTCGTGGTCGTTCGCCCTCGCGTTGCGGCTGGCCGGGTACGACCTGTTGCGCGCCGACGGCATCGAGCCGGTGCTGGTGCTCGACGATGTCTTCGCGGAGTTGGACACCGGCCGCCGGGAGCGGTTGGCGGAGCTGGTCGGCGGGGCGAGTCAGCTGCTGGTCACCTGCGCCGTGGACGACGACGTGCCGGCCGCCCTGCGCGGCACCCGCTACCAGGTCGGCGAAGGGACGGTACGCCGTGTCGGATGAGTCAGGCAGCAAAGGACCAGCGGCCGGCGACGGCCCTGCTGCGCGTACCCCGACGGCGGCGCAGGGATCGGCGGGCGGTGAGCCGGCGGCGGCCGCCAGCGGGCCGGAGCTGGCCCGGGCGGTGCTCGACGCGGCGCTGTCCCGACGGCAGGCGGCGGCCCGCGCCCGGCGTACCCCCGGCGGCGGCGACGCTGCCGGCGGCTCGGGGCGGCGGTTGCGCGGCTACTCCGGCCCCGGGCCCGACCCGCGCGATCCGCAGCCGCTCAGCGCCGTGCTCAACCGGTTGGTGAAGGCGCGTGGCTGGCAGCAGCCGGCCGCCGAGGCCACCGTGTTCGGCGCCTGGGAGCGGGTCGTCGGCGCGGAGGTCGCGCAGAACAGTCGCCCGGTGAAGTTGGAGAACGGCGAGCTGACGGTGGAGGCGCGTTCGACCGCCTGGGCCACCCAGCTGCGGCTGCTCGCCGGCTCGCTGCTCAAGCAGATCGCCAGCGAGGTCGGGCACAACGTGGTGCGCAAGCTGCACATTCACGGCCCGGCCGCGCCCTCGTGGGGGAAGGGGCCGCGCCGGGTACGCGGCCGGGGTCCGCGCGACACCTACGGCTGAGCTGCGCCGGTCAGCCTCGCCGGTCGGCCTCGCGTGCTGCCCGCTTGCGTTCCCGCTGTTCCCGGGTGAAGCGCTTGCGCTCGGCCAGGTCACGTTTCCACGCTTCGCGGGCCTCGGCCGAGCCGCCCTGCACCGCGCCCTGCACACCCTCGGCTGGTCCGGCGAGGTGCCGGAAGGCCCACCGCATCAGTCGGCCGCCCTCGCCCGGGGTCCTGGTGACCGCGCCGTCCTCGCTCATCTGCCGCCCTCTTCCGCGCGTCGCCTCGCCGGTGCTCGCCCGTCGCGCGAGCAGACCTTTGGGGCACCAATGATTGGTGTACCAATGATCGGTATGATAGTCACCGTGCGCAGGGAGGGCAACCGATGAGCGAACGACCTGGCGGCGTCGACCCGCTGGCCCTGGAGCAGCAGGTCTGCTTCGCCCTCTCGGTCGCCGCGCGCAGCGTGGTGGCCGTCTATCGGCCGCTGCTGGAGCCGATGGGGCTGACCCATCCGCAGTACCTGGTGATGTTGGCGCTCTGGCAGCACGCGCCATTGTCCGGTCGTGACCTCAGTCGCCTGCTCCAGCTCGACCCGGGCACGCTGTCACCCCTGCTCAAGCGGCTGGAGGCGGCCGGCTACCTGCGCCGGGAACGCGACCCGAGCGACGAGCGCAGCCTCGCCGTCACCCTCACCGCCAGCGGTGCCGCGCTGCGGAGTCAGGCCGAGCTCATCCCGGCCGCGATCGTGCAGCGGCTCGGGCTGCCCGTCGAGGACCTGCACCATCTGCACGCCGTGCTCACGCAGGTGATCTCGGCAGCCAACCGGCCGGCCGCCTCGCAGACTGACGCGGCGGCTCAGGCGTCGGCGTAGACGGCGAACCCGCGCTCGGCGCAGCGCCGGTAGAACGCCGCCAGCACGCCCAGCTCGGCGCAGGTGAAGTTCCACTGCGGCGGGTCACCGCTTTCGTCGCGCAACGCGTCGAGCCGGCTCTCCAGCCAGCGCAGCTGCTGCTCGGCCAACCGACCGTCGCCGAGCAGTGAGCGCAACACGGTGCTCACCGACTCGAAGGTGACCGCCTCGCCGGTCGGACGGTGCGCGGCCACGAACCGTTCGATGCCGCCCGCGATCCAGGAGCAGCCGTCCGGGTCGATCACCGGGTCCTCGTCCTCGGCGGCGGCGTCTGTGGCGTACAACACACCTTCGAGGCCGAGAAGCAGATCCACCAACTCGGTGTACGCGGTCGCCCGGATGGTGCCGGTCTTCGCGATCAGCTCGGCCAGGGCCGCGGTCGGCGCGGAGATGCGCGGCAGGTCGACGATCTCGCCGAAGTCGACGAACTCGGCCGGCGCGACCGGATCGTAGAAGCGGCCGGTCCGCGGCCAGTGCACCGCGACGTTGTCCAGCCCCATCTGTCACCTCTTAAAGAGCACGTGTCGGGTCGATCGGGTCGATCGTCCCGGTTCCAACCGGTAAAGATCAAGGCCGGTTCCGGGGCGCCGCAAACGTACGGCACCGACGCTTCGGCCGCGACCCCCGACCCGCCCGACCGCGGGTCAACCCGTCCTGGGGCGGCGCGTGCGATGGGGGTCAGCCGTGTGGGGGGAGTCGCGGGCGGCAGGGTTCTGCCGGCTATGGACTTCTCAGCCGCCTCGCTGAGGGTGCCGAGTGGTGGTTCTGTCCCCCGCGCACAGTAGGATTGACAGCGAGACGAAGACCCGGTGCGGGAGTGGGACGGGGCCGGTGGGCCCCAGATTCATTCTCCACGTCGGGTCGAGCCGATCGCGATCCGCGGGCAACCGCGGCGACCGGCGCGTTCGACCCGCTGTCCGGAGTTCTTCGGCACAGGTCTGCGCGCCGACGTCGCGTCCTGTCCGCCGAACCCGCGCCCGACGCGCCCTAGCGGCGCGGCTGACGCGAGAAAGTGGCCGAGGGTGGCAGCGCAGGACAAGCAGGAGTACGGCGCAGAGTCGATCACCGTTCTCGAGGGGCTGGAGGCCGTTCGCAAGCGGCCCGGTATGTACATCGGGTCCACCGGCGAGCGCGGTCTGCACCACCTCGTCTGGGAGGTCGTCGACAACGCTGTCGACGAGGCGATGGCCGGCTACTGCGACACCATCGACGTGGTGCTGCTCGCCGACGGCGGCGTCCGGGTCACCGACAACGGCCGTGGTTTCCCGGTCGACCTCCACCCGAAGCTCAAGAAGCCGGGTGTCGAGGTCGCGCTGACCGTGCTGCACGCGGGTGGAAAGTTCGACGGCAAGGCGTACGCGGTCTCCGGTGGTCTGCACGGCGTCGGCGTTTCCGTGGTGAACGCGCTGTCGACGAAGATGGCCGTGGTGATCCACAAGTCCGGCTTCGTCTGGCGGCAGCAGTACACCAACTCCAAGCCCAGCCAGTTGGAAAAGGGCGAGACCACCGACAGCACCGGCTCGGCCGTCTCCTTCTGGCCCGACCCGGACGTCTTCGAGACGGTCGACTTCGACTTCCAGACCATCTACCGACGCCTGCAGGAGATGGCCTTCCTCAACCGGGGCATCACCATCCACCTGCTCGACGAGCGGGTCCCGGAGGACGAGGAGGGCAAGACCCGCGAGGTCACCTTCCGCTACGACGGCGGTATCGCCGACTTCGTCCGGCACCTCAACGCCTCCAAGAACCCGATGCACAAGACGGTGGTCGAGTTCGAGGCCGAAGAGGAGGGCATGTCCCTCGAGATCGCCATGCAGTGGAACGAGTCGTACGGCGAGTCGGTCTACACCTTCGCCAACAACATCAACACGCACGAGGGCGGCACCCACGAGGAGGGCTTCCGGTCGGCGCTGACCAGCGTCGTCAACCGGTACGGCACCGACAAGAAGCTGCTCAAGGGCGACGAGAAGCTCTCCGGCGAGGACATCCGCGAGGGCTTGGCCGCGATCATCTCGGTCAAGCTGACCAACCCGCAGTTCGAGGGCCAGACCAAGACGAAGCTGGGCAACACCCCGGTGAAGAGCTTCGTGCAGCGGGTCTGCAACGACCGGCTTGTCGACTGGTTCGACCGCAACCCGGCCGAGGCCAAGACGATCATCCAGAAGGCGTCCCAGGCGGCCCGGGCACGGATCGCCGCGCAGCAGGCGCGCAAGCTGGCCCGGCGCAAGTCGCTGCTGGAGTCCGGCTCGATGCCGGGCAAGCTGGCCGACTGCCAGTCGACCGACCCCCGCGAGTCCGAGGTGTTCATCGTCGAGGGTGACTCGGCCGGCGGCTCGGCCAAGCAGGGCCGCGACCCGCGGACCCAGGCGATCCTGCCGATCCGCGGCAAGATCCTCAATGTGGAGAAGGCCCGGATCGACCGGGTGCTGAAGAACAACGAGGTCCAGGCGCTGATCACCGCGCTGGGCACCGGCATCCACGACGACTTCGACATGGAGAAGCTGCGGTACCACAAGGTGGTGCTGATGGCCGACGCGGACGTCGACGGCCAGCACATCCAGACGCTGCTGCTCACCCTGCTGTTCCGCTTCATGCGTCCGCTTGTCGAGATGGGGCACGTCTACCTGGCCGCCCCGCCGCTCTACAAGATCAAGTGGAACAAGAAGGGCGACGACGCCCAGTACGCGTACTCCGACCGCGAGCGGGACGGTCTGATCGCGCTGCGCCAGCAGAAGAAGCCGAATGCGAAGCCGGACGACATCCAGCGCTTCAAGGGCCTCGGCGAGATGAACTATCCCGAGCTGTGGGAAACCACGATGAACCCCGCGACGCGTACCCTGCGTCAGGTCACTCTCGACGACGCGGCGACTGCCGACGAGTTGTTCAGTGTGTTGATGGGTGAGGACGTCGAGGCGCGCCGGTCGTTCATCCAGCGCAACGCCAAGGACGTGCGGTTCCTGGATATCTGACGGGCTGCGCCGGATCGGCCGGGCATCGCTCGGCCGATCCGGCGGTCCACAGAGTTATCCACAGCTTGGCCGGTATCCACAGCCGTTATCCACAGCACGAAAACGACTCTGAGTCTGATAAGGGTACACAGTGACTGATTCGCCCGAGTCCACACCGAACGAGCCAGAGGTCCCCGCCGAGGCCATGGCCGCGGTGGTCGCGCACGACCGGATCGAACCGGTCGGGCTCGAGGTGGAGATGCAGCGCTCCTACCTCGACTATGCGATGAGCGTCATCGTCGGTCGCGCGCTGCCGGACGTCCGGGACGGCCTCAAGCCGGTCCACCGCAAGATCCTCTACGCGATGTTCGACTCCGGCTACCGCCCGGACCGCGGCTACGTGAAGTGCTCCCGCGTCGTCGGTGACGTGATGGGTCAGTTCCACCCGCACGGCGACTCGGCGATCTACGACGCACTGGTCCGGATGGCGCAGCCCTGGTCGCTGCGCTACCCGCTGGTCGACGGCAACGGCAACTTCGGCTCGCCGGGTAACGACCCGGCCGCCGCCATGCGATACACCGAGTGCAAGCTCGACCCCCTCGCCATGGAGATGCTGCGGGACATCGACGAGGACACCGTCGACCTGCAGGACAACTACGACGGCCGGGCCAAGGAGCCCACCATCCTGCCGTCGCGGATCCCCAACCTGCTGGTGAACGGCTCCGAGGGCATCGCGGTCGGCATGGCCACCAAGATCCCCCCGCACAACCTGCGGGAGATCGGCGCGGCGGTGCAGTGGTGCCTGGAGCACCCGGAGGAGGACGAGGAGACCACCCTCGAAGCCCTGATCGGCATCGTCAAGGGCCCGGACTTCCCCACCTACGGCCTGATCGTCGGCACCACCGCGATCCAGGACGCGTACCGCACCGGTCGCGGCTCGATCCGGATGCGCGCCGTGGTGGAGGTCGAGGAGGACAAGCGGGGCCGCCCCTGCCTGGTCGTCAGCGAGCTGCCCTACCAGGTCAACCCGGACAACCTCGCCGAGCGGATCGCCGAGCTGATCAAGGAGGGCAAGCTCGCCGGGATCGCCGACATCCGCGACGAGTCCTCCGGTCGTACCGGCATGCGGATCGTCCTGGTGCTCAAGCGCGACGCGGTCGCCAAGGTCGTGCTGAACAACCTCTACAAGCACACCCAGCTCCAGGAGACCTTCGGCGCCAACATGCTGGCCCTGGTCGACGGGGTGCCGCGCACGCTCAACCTGGCCCAGTTCATCCGCTACTACGTCGAGCACCAGATCGACGTGATCCGCCGGCGGACCGCGTACCGGCTGCGCAAGGCCGAGGAGCGGGCACACATCCTGCGGGGCCTCGGCAAGGCGCTGGACGCGCTGGACGAGGTGATCGCCCTGATCCGGCGCTCTCCGACGGTGGACGACGCCCGGCAGGGCCTGATCCGGCTGCTGGAGATCGACGAGATCCAGGCGACCGCGATCCTGGACATGCAGCTGCGCCGGCTCGCCGCCCTGGAGCGGCAGCGGATCATCGACGACCTGGCGAAGCTCGAGATCGAGATCGCCGACCTCAAGGACATCCTCGCCAAGCCCGAGCGGCAGCGGAAGATCGTCTCGGAGGAGCTGGGTGAGATCGTCTCCAAGTGGGGCGACGACCGCCGGACGCAGATCATCCCGTTCGACGGCGAGGTCTCGATGGAAGACCTCATCGCCCGCGAGGACGTGGTCGTCACGATCACCCGCACCGGGTACGCCAAGCGGACCAAGGTCGATCTGTACCGCTCGCAGCGGCGCGGCGGCAAGGGCGTCAGTGGCGCCACGCTGCGGCAGGACGACATCGTCAGCCACTTCTTCGTCTGCTCGACCCACGACTGGATCCTGTTCTTCACGAACAAGGGCCGCGTCTACCGGGCCAAGGCGTACGAGTTGCCGGAGGCCAGTAGGGTAGCCAAGGGCCAACACGTGGCCAATCTGCTCGCCTTCCTACCCGACGAGCAGATCGCGCAGATCATTGAGATCCCGAACTACCAGGTAGCCCCCTATCTGGTACTGGCCACGAAGAACGGCCTGGTGAAGAAGACGCGGCTCGAGGAGTTCGACTCCAACCGTTCCGGCGGCATCATCGCGATCAACCTGCGCGATGAGGACGAGCTGGTCGGTGCTGCGCTGGTTGCGCCGGAGAACGACCTGCTGCTGGTCTCCAAGAAGGCACAGGCGATCCGGTTCAACGCCTCGGACGAGGCGTTGCGGCCGATGGGCCGGGCCACCTCGGGCGTGATCGGCATGCGCTTCACGGACGACGACGTCCTGCTCGCCATGGAGGTCGTGCGGGAAGGTCTGGACGTTCTGGTGGCCACGAACGGGGGATACGCGAAGCGGACCCCGATCGAGGAATACCCGGTGCAGGGCCGGGGAGGTAAGGGCGTGTTGACTGCAAAGATCACCGAACGGCGCGGTGGTCTGGTTGGCGCTGTGGTGATCGATCCGGACGACGAGCTGTTTGCGATCACCAGCAACGGTGGTGTCATTCGGACTCCGGTGAAGCCTGTACGGCGTACACGTGACCGGAACACAATGGGGGTCAAGCTGATGGACCTCCCGGACGGCGTGACTATCGTGGCGATTGCTCGCAATGCCGACGAGCCTGACGAACAGGACTAGTTGAATGACGGAGACACAGGCGAAGTCGGGGAACACGGGGACCTCGGCCAAACCGGTCGACGAGGAGGCCGCCAAGGGCGGCACACCAGCGACCGGCCGCGCGGCCGTGGGCCGGGCGACGGTCCCCGCCGACGCGCCTGCCCCGAAGTTCACCAGGGCTCCAGGTATGACACCCCCGCCGGAGCAGCCGGGCGAGGACGGCGAGTCCGGCGACAAGACCGAGGCGTCGAGGGCCGAGGCGCCGACGTCGGCCGCCGCCAATCCTCCCGGTCCGGCGGCGGCACCCTCGGCACGTCCGGCTACCACCCAGCCGATCGGTCTGCGGCCCGGTCAGGCGGCGTCAACCGGGTCCACCGGCACCCAGCCGCGGATCACGCCCGGGATGACCCAGCCGCAGCCGGACGCGGCGCGGGCGACCGCCACCGCCGGCCGCCCGGCCAGCGGCGGTGGCCTGCCACCGGGGATCGGCAACCCGTCCGCCGTCGGCGCAGCCCGCGTCGGTGACGCGGTGCGTGCGGCGCGTACGTCGGTCAGTTCGGCCGCCTCCCGCGGACCGCGACGGGCCCGGCTGAACCTCAAGCGGATCGACCCGTGGTCCGTGATGAAGTTCGCATTCGCGGTGTCGGTGGTGCTCTTCATCGTCGTGGTGGTGGCCACCTCGGTGCTCTACCTGGCGCTGGACGCGATGGGTGTGTTCCAGAGCGTCAACGAGAGCCTGAGCGATCTGGTCAACGCCGGCGGTGGGCAGAGCACCAGCGGCTTCCAGATCACCGCCAAGGGCGTGATCCTCAGCTCGGCGCTGATCGGCCTGGTCAACGTGGTGCTGTTCACCGCGCTGGCCACCCTTGGCGCGTTCGTCTACAACGTCTGCGCCGACCTGGTCGGCGGGATCGAGCTGACCCTCGCCGAGCGGGACTGAGCGACCGGGACGCCGGGGCACCGCGGAAAGCGGTCGCTCCGGCGTCTCGTACTCGGGTAGGTTTTGCAGGCGGCGACGGGCCTGGCTCGCAAGCCGGACCCCCGATTTGGGGCCGGCGGAGCGGATGGGTTAATCTTGCTCGTCGCAACGCGGGGCTATAGCTCAGTCGGTTAGAGCGCAGAGCTGATAACTCTGAGGTCGATGGTTCGATTCCATCTAGCCCCACCGCATGTCGTCCGACGGTAGCCGAGCGCGAGGGGTCGCCCCATGTTCAAGAAGCTGCTGATTCTGGCTGGCGTCGTCGGTGTGGCTGCCGTCGTGTTCAACAAGATCAAGGCGTCGAACGACGAGCGTGCCCTGTGGCACGAGGCGACCACCGCACCCGACCTGCGCTGACGCTCACGCCGCGCGCGACAATCGCCGCGCAATTCGCGGGGCCCTAGCTCAACTGGCAGAGCACTGCCTTTGCAAGGCAGGGGTTAGGGGTTCGAGTCCCCTGGGCTCCACCAAACTCCGGTGCAGGTCACCGGAGTTTTCGGCTTTCGAATCCGGCTCGCCTGATTGATGTTCGGCGGTCGACGCCGCCAGTCCGCTGGCCCCCGTGGCGACATGTACCTGCACGTAGGCCCCCCTGGGCTGCGCGGTGATGGCGCTGCCCGTCGGGGCGATCCCATTCTGGTCAGCGTGATGACTCAGGGACATCATGATGACTCAGGGGCATCGCGCATTTTGCTGCGAACGCCGCCAGTCAGCCTTCGGAGCCATCGGCGGCCCTGGGGCGGGTTTCCGGCAGGCGTTCCACCAGCTTGGTGAGCGCGCCGTTGGCGAAGGTCGCGCCGAGCGCCGAACCGGCCCCGATGGTCCAGCCCACCGGCCCGAGCGGGGTGCAGCCGAAGAACTGGCTCACCCCCGGGGTCTGCACCACCACGACCAGGACGCCCAGTGACGCGGCCGTGGAGGCCAGCACGGTCGGGCTGGTGCCGCCGGCCAGGATGGTCTGCCCGAGTTGGGTGCCGACCAGGGAGACCAAGGCAACGGTGCCGGCCCGCTGCCGGCGTCCGGTGTAACGGGCCAACGTCCAGCCCGCGGTGGCGCCCAGCGTGGTGGCTGCCGCCCGCAACCCGATCTCCCTGGTGAGGCTCTCGCCGAGCGCCGTGTCGGGACCCTCCTTGAGTAGCGCGTCGGTCCGGTCCGACGCGGGTGGCCGGACCGCGATGGCCAGTGCCGGCGCCAGGTCGGTGAGCAGGTTGACCAGCAGGAGTTGTCGTCCGGTGAGCGCGGAGCGGCCGGTCGCGGCAGCGGTGAGGACACTGAACGCGATCTCGCCGAGGTTGCCGCCGACCAGGATGCTGAGTGCGTGCCGCACCGACGACCACATGGCCCGCCCCTCGATCAGGGTGGCGATGATGGTTTCCAGCCGGTCGTCGGTGACCACCAGGTCGGCTGCGGCGCGGGCGGCAGGGGTGCCCCGTTGGCCGAGGGCTATGCCGACGTCGGCCAGCCGGATCGCCGGGGCGTCGTTGGCGCCGTCGCCGGTCATCGCCACGGTCCGTCCGCACTTCTGCAACGCCTGGATGATCCGCACCTTGTGCGCAGGGGTGCAGCGGGCCACCACGTCGGTGGTGGCCAACCGCTCGGCGAGCGCGTCGTCGTCCAGCTGGTCGAGTTCAGCGGCGGTCACCACCCGCTGCTCGTCGTGTTCACTGATGGTGGCGGCGATCGCCTCGGCGGTGGCCGGGTGATCACCAGTGATCATGATGGTGTGCACGCCGGCCTGCAGGATCCGGCGTACCGCCGGGGCTGCGCTCTCCCGGACGCCGTCCGCCAGGGCCAGGAAGCCCACGAAGGTCAGCCCTCGAACGTCGGAGTCGGTCACCTTCGGGTCGTTCACCGGGCACTCCGCGACGGCGAGGATCCGGTTTCCCGCACCGGCCCGGTCGGCGAGCATCCGCTCCAGCTCCGCGCGGCCGGCATCGTCCAGTGGCTCCTGACGACCGTCCATGCGTCGGGACGAACAGCGCGGCAGCACCGTCTCCGGAGCACCCTTGACGCTCAGCAACAGGTGACCATCGGTCTGTCCGATGCTCGCGTGGTAGCCGCGGGACGGCTCGAACGGCAGCCCCCCGGCGGCCTGCCACCCGGCGGCACCGGTCTGCTCCACCACCCCGGCCTCCCCGGCGCCCCGACGGACCGCCCGGTCGGTCTGCAACGCCAACTCCTCCGGGTTCTTCGCGGCCGGGGTGGCCCGCAGCGCCGCGGCCAGCGTCATGCGGAGTCTGTCGTCCAACCGGTCCAGCGGGGCGTACCGGTCGCCGACGCTGTCGCCGACCCCGGCCAGCAGCAACTGGCCCTCGGTGAGGGTGCCGGTCTTGTCGAAGCAGAGCACGTCCACTCGGCCCAGCGCCTCGATGGTGCGCGGGTTGCGGACCAGCGCGCCGTGCTCGGCCAGCCGCCGGGCCGCAGCCAGCTGCGCCGCGCTGACCAGGAACGGCAGCCCCTCCGGCACCGACGCCACGGCGAGGTTGGCGGCGGTCGCCGCCGTTTCGGCCAGGGGTACGCCTCGAAGCAGGCCCGCGCCGGCCACCGCCACCGCGGAACCGGCCGCCAACGGGATGGCGGCGGTGGTCAACGCGCCCAGCCGAGCCTCCACCCCACTGGTGGGGGGTGCCTGCCGTACCAATGCCAGGCTGCGCCCGGCCTCGGTGTCGTTGCCGGTCGCCACCACCACGGCGGTGCCGTGCCCGGCGGCGACTGTGGTGCCCTCGTAGAGCATCGAGTGTCGGTCGGCGATGGCGGCGGCGACCACCGGTCGGTTGGACTTGGCGACCGGCAGCGATTCGCCGGTCAGCGACGACTCGTCGGCCTCCAGTCCCACCGACTCGAGCACCCGGCAGTCGGCGGGCACCGAGTCGCCCGGTTCGAGGGCGATGACGTCCCCGAGGACGAGGTCTTCGGCGGCGAGAACCTGCTCGGCACCGTCCCGACGCACCCGGGCGGTCACCGCCGACCGCGACAGCAGCTCCGCCAGCGACCTCTCCGTGTTGCGCTCGTGCACCGCGCCGATCAGGGCGGACCCACCGACCACGCTGCCCACCAGCGCGGCGTCGACCAGTGAGCCGAACGACGCGGAGAGCACCGCCCCGGCGGCCAGCACCGGCGTGAGCGGGTTGGACAACTCGTCCACGAAGGCACGCAGCAGACCACCACTTCCGGGGGCGGCGCCGCCGTTGTCACCGGAACCGTGGCGTCGGCGCTGCGCCTCGGCGCTGGTCAGGCCGTCCGGGGTGGAGCGCAGGTGGTCGAGCACGGTGCCGGCCGGCATCAGGTGCCAGGCGGTTGCCACGGGCGCCGGGGTGTCCGACTGGTCGTGCAACCGGCGGGCCTGCCAGACGCCGTTGGCGAAGGCCAGCCCGGCCGCGCCGTTGACAGCGACGAGCGCCCGGTGCGGCAGTTGGGTCGGTGGGGCCGTGAACGCGCCGAGCGCCCCGAGACCGGTGCCGGCCATGGCCAGCCGGATGTTCTGCTGGGCCGTGCGCCGCGCCACCCCGGTCGCCTCGATCACCAGCGCGACCACCCGCAGGTCGGCACCGACCAGCAGGTGCGCACCCCACGGCGGCAGCTCCTCCGGCGCCGCGAACCCGAGACCGCAGTCGGACGCGCCGAGTGCCTTGCGGTCCGCGGAAACCAGCATCACCACAGCGCCGTCGCGCTGCAACGCGCGTACCGACTCGGCCAACTGGTCCCCGCCGGGGAGTATCGCGTCGGCGAAGCCGTACCGCTGCTCGTCGCCGCCGGCGACGACCAGGCGCAGGCCGGCGTGTCGGGCGGCGGAGGGCAGACCGTCGACGCCGGGCGCGGGTTCCGGCTCGACCCGCAACAGGGCGGCGAGCCGGTCGCCGTGGGCGAGCCCGAGGAGTTGGCCGCCGGCGGAGCGCAGCCGGGCCGCGTCCGGGATGTCGTCGAGGTCGTTCGAGGGCACCCGGTCCAGCGGCCCGAGCTGCCAGCCGTCAGCAGTGCGGGAAGCGGACGGGTCGTCCGGGTCGAACAACGCGAAGGCCCGCTCGGCCACCTGGTCGACGTCCGCGTCAGGGGCCGGCGCGAGATCGGCCAGGACGCCCCGGTCCGAGCCGAGCACGGCGGCGTCGAGCACGAGCGTGTCGATCCGGTCGAGTTCGCGCAGCACACTCCGGTCCATCGCGATCACACCACGCCGCGCCAGCATCCGGCCAAGCTGAGCCGCGTACCCCTCACGACCGCTGCCCGGCGCCTTCGGCAGCGCGGACAGTCCCAGCGCGGTGGCCCGCTTCGGCCCGGCGAACGGCACGGCGGCCGCACCGGCCGCCGTGCCGGCGGCGAGCATGCGGTTGATGTACCGCTCGACCGGGCCGTCCGGCTTCGGGCGCGGACGTTCGATCACCGGCCAGCGGGCGGTGGCCCGTTCGGCGTCGCCGGTCAGCCGTGGTTCGGCCTTCTCCCAGGCGGAGAGTTGGGCCCGGTCCTCACCCCACTGCACGACCCGTTGGGCGCCGTCCAGGACGATGCCCGTCCAGCGGCCGGTCAAGCCCTGCACCACCGCCTCGGCCAGCGGAAACAGGATGTCGGCGCGCGGGTCGGAGCGCAGCCGTCTGCCGAGGAACCCGTGCAGCTTCGGCTGAAGATCCACCGCGGAGAGCAGGCCGGCCACCTCACCGGGCAGCGGCGCGAACGGCAGGATCCGGGTGGCCGCCGAGATGGTCAGGCCCAGGGCGTCCGAGGCGAGCGCGCCGAGGGTGCGCGGAGTGCGCGGCCCTTCCTCCGGTGGGTGCGGGGGCGGGATCTCCGGGTCGGGTTCGTGGTCGCAGGTCCGCTCGACGCGGTCGATGGTCGCGATCAGGTCCCGCAACGTCGGCTCGGGAGTCTGGACGGCGACCACCACCCGGCCGGAGGGTGCGTTGACCCGGGCCCAGGCCACCCCGGGCATTTTCTCCAGCGCGCCCTCCACCTGACGGGCCAGCCGGTTGCCACCGTCCTGGCAGACACCGTGCACCTCGATGTGGTGCCGGCCCGGCCGGGACCAGACCCGACGCCGCGTCAGCCCGGCCGTCCGGGCCAGCCGGACCGCGGCCGAACTGACCGACCGGGACGCCTCGCCGACCAGGTGCGGTACGCCGAAGGACGGCAGGATGCGGCCGGCAGCGCGACCCGCCGCCGTCATCGAGGCGTACGGCTGGACGGGCGCCGGCCCGGCTCCCTGTTTCCGCTCGTCCTGACCTTGGTCATGTCGTCCTCCCACCGCACTGACGTCCGGCGGCCTGGCTTCCCGACCTGCCATCCGTTATGCCCCCGGAGTGGCGGAATTTTCCGCCGTCGCTGGCGCATGGACGGGATGGGCCGTGGAACCCGACGACCAACACCGGACATGGGGAGGCCGGCATGAGCACGCTGACGCGACATCTCAACGGTTCACGGGAGAACGTCACGATGTACAACCGGCGGGTGCAACTGCCGATGCTGGGTGAGGTGGCGGTGCCACCACCGGACAAGGTCGTCTACTACGCCGGGCTCGGAGTGCTCGCCGCTCTACAGGTCATCGAGTGGCCGATCGCTGTGGTGATCACCGCTGGTCACGTGCTGGCGGACCAGCATTTTTCCGGACTGGTGCGCGGTCTCGGGGAGGCGCTGCAGGACGCCTGA
This sequence comes from Micromonospora sp. NPDC050795, assembly GCF_044456785.1. Taxonomy (NCBI): domain Bacteria; kingdom Bacillati; phylum Actinomycetota; class Actinomycetes; order Micromonosporales; family Micromonosporaceae; genus Micromonospora; species Micromonospora sp. NPDC050795. The sequence continues at coordinate 28,465 of NZ_JBITGE010000024.1, forward strand.
CGAGAGCCGGGTCACCGGGCAGTTGACATGAATCAGGGTTGAAGTCGCATGCTCGGTCGATGCCGAGCACAGCCGTCACCGCCGCACCCGCCGCACCGGGACTCTTCGCACCCCGACTGCGCGCGATGACGGTGGGCAGCGTCGCGTTGATCTCACTCCTCGCGTTCGAGGCGTTGGCGGTCGGCACGGCGATGCCCACCGTCGCGCGCAGCCTGGACGGGCTGGCGCTCTACGGGATCGCGTTCGGCGGCCCGTTCGCCACCGGTGTGCTGGCCATGGTGGTCTCCGGTATCTGGTGCGACGCGCGGGGACCCAGAGGGCCGATGTGGCACGGCGTCGCCTGGTTCGTGGTCGGGTTGCTGATCGCCGGTACCGCCCCCGTGATGAGCGCGCTGGTCGTCGGGCGGGTCGTGCAGGGTTTCGGCTCTGGGCTGCTCTCGGTGGCGCTCTACGTGATCGTCGGGCAGGCGTACCCGCAGGACCTGCACCGGCGGATCTTCGCGGCGTTCGCGGCGGCGTGGGTCGTACCGTCGCTGGTCGGGCCGGCGGTTGCCGGCCTGATCGTGCAGCACCTGGGCTGGCGGTGGGTCTTCCTGGCGGTGCCGGCGGTGGCGGTGCCGGCGGGGCTGCTGATTCATCCCGGGCTGCGGTCGCTGGGCCGGAGTGCGGCGACGAGCCCGCCGGCGGGTGCGGCGGCACGGATCGGTTGGGCGTGCGGGGCCGCGGTGAGTGCCGCACTGCTGCACATCGGGGGACAGCAGCGCGGTGCCACGGCCCTGGTTCTTGTCGCGTCCGCCGTGGTCGGCCTGCTGGTCTGTGCACCGCGCCTGCTGCCGGCCGGGTTCCTTCGGGCCGCACGGGGGCTGCCCACCGTCGTGGGGCTGCGTGGCCTGGCGTCGGCGGCCTTCGTCGGCAGCGAGGTGGTGATCCCGCTGATGCTCTCCCGGGAACGAGGTCTCTCGCCGACTGCGGCCGGGCTGGTCCTCACGGTCGGCGCGCTGGCCTGGTCGGCGGGCTCCTGGTTGCAGGGCCGGATCCCGGTGCCGGCGTCGCGGGCCAGTCTGCCGCGAGCCGGGTTGAGCTGCATCACCGTCGGCACCGCGACCGTGGCGCTGGCCGTCCAGCCCGAGCTTCCGGTGGCCGTCGCCGTGCTCGGTTGGGCGATCGCCGGCCTGGGCATGGGGTTGCTCTACCCGCCGTTGTCGGTGCTCACCCTGGAGTTGTCCGCGCCGGGTGAGCAGGGCCGCAACAGCTCCTCGCTGCAACTGAGCGACTCCCTCTTCGCGGCGACAGTGCTCGCGCTGACCGGGGCCGTGTTGGCCGCAGGAAATGCGCCGGGCCCGGCCAGCTACACGACGACGCTCGTGGTCACCGCGGGGCTGGCGCTGCTCGGGGCGCTGCTGGCCGGCCGGGTCGTGGTGGGCGGGGGTGTGCGACCGGCCGGGTGATCCGCGGATTCGGCAGCGTCCCACCTGCTCGTGCCGGAAGGATGGCGGGCGATGAACCTCCTGACCATTCTGCCGCTCGCCGTGGTCATGGTCGCCGGGACGCAGCTGGTGGTGGCGGTCTTCCTCGCCTCGTCGGATCGGCCCCGGGCGGCGTCGCTGGGCTTCCTCGCCGGCGCGGGGCTGGTGGTCGGCGCCGGGGTGACAGTGGCCTGGCTGGTGACCAAACTGGTGGGTGGAGTGGCCGCCGACGCCAGCGCCGTCGCCGGGAGGGTCGATCGCGGCCCCGCCATCGACCTCGTCGTGCTGGCCCTGCTGGTGTGCCTGGCCGTGCTGATCTGGGTCCGCCGGGACCGCTCCGGACCGCCGCGCTGGCTGGGCAGCATCGAGCAGGCCGGTCCGCCGCAGGCGCTGCGACTGGGCGCGCTGCTCTTCGTGGCGACGCCGACCGACGACCTGACCATGGCCACCGTCGGGGCGAGCGTGGCCCGACACGATCTGCCGTGGTGGCACCTGGTGCCGTTCGTGCTGCTCACCGTGCTCCTGCTCGCGCTGCCTCTGCTGGCGTTGCTGCTGTTGGGGAGCAGGGCCTCGCGGGTGCTGACCCGGATGCGGGAATGGGCCGAGGGGCACGCCTGGATCGTCAACGAGATCGTGATCGCGTTCTTCGCGGTGCTCACCGTGTTGGATCTGATTCGATCGGGATGAGTGGCCGCCCGCCGTCACGGGTTGCCGCGATGTCTCGTCAAGGCCAGGTACGGGTCGGACGGGTTTGCAGGAGGACGAGATGAAGGTTCTGGTCACCGGGGCGTCCGGCAGTCTGGGCCGTGCGGTGCTGGGCCGGTTGCGCGACGACGGGATCAGCGTCCGGACCGCCAGCCGCCGGCCGCCCGCCGGCTCGGACGTGGAGTGGGTGGCGACCGACCTGGCCACCGGGGACGGGCTGACCGAGGCGGTGACCGGGGTGGACGCCGTGCTGCACCTGGCGTCCGCGCCGCGGGGTCGGCAGACCTACCAGGTGGACGTGTTGGGCACCCGCCGACTGGTGGTGGCCGCCGGCACTGCCGGTGTGCGGCACATCGTCTACATCTCGATCGTCGGGGTTGACCGGGTCCCGATCCCGTACTACCGCCACAAGCTCGCCGCCGAGCAGGTGATCGCGGCCGGTCCGGTGCCGTGGTCGGTGCTACGGGCCACCCAGTTTCCCCAGTTCCTGGACGAGATGCTGACCGCCTGCGCGCGACTGGGCCCGGTGATCGGGGACCGGGCGGTGCTCGCCCAACCGGTCGACCCGGGCGAGGTGGCGGCGCGGCTGGCGGCCCGACTGGTCGCCGGCCCGTTGGGCGGCATCGAGGAGCTGGGTGGGCCCCAGGTGCTCCGTTTCGACGAGGCCGCCAGGGCGTGGCGTTCGGCCCGAGGCTCGCGCCGACCGCTGCTGCCGGTACGGATACCCGGCCGGCTCGGTCGCGAGCTGCGGGCCGGTGGTCTGACCACCGAGGCACTGCCCCGGGGCGTGCGTACCTGGGCCGACCATCTGGCCGACACGTACGGGGGAACCGGCCGGAAATGAGAGCAACAACGGTTCACGTTCGTCTTACCGTGACGCCATGTTCGCTGTCGTCACCACGGTGATCCTCTACGTCTTCGGCTTCGTCTTCCTCTACGGCGTGATCCGGCTGGGTGTCCGGCACGCGTTCGAGGATCTGGAGCTGCAACGGGCCAAGGCCCAGCGCGAGGAGGAGGTGGCGGCTGCCCGCGACCGCTCCTTCATGCGCGACAACGCGTTCCTCGCCGGCAGTTGAGCGCCGGATCGATCCGGCCCCGGCCGGTGGCGTCGCCGGGGGGCCGGGGAGCCGCTGGGCGGTTCAGCGTCGCGGATGCGAGGATCGCACCCGTGATGGGAACGCTGAAGACCGAACCGGCCCGCGCCCGCCTGGATCTGCTCGCCCCGCCGGTCGCGGAGGCCATCGCGCAGTGGCCGGCCGACGCGCCGGTGGACGTCAACGACGTGCTGGTCGCGCCGATCGACGCCGACCTCGCCGACACCGCGGCGTTCTGCGCGGCGTACGAGGTGGGGTTGGACGTGTCGGCCAACTGTGTCGTGGTGGCGGGCAAGCGCGAGGGCGTGGTGCGCTACGCGGCCTGCATAGTCCTGGCCACCACGCGGGCCGACGTGAACGGGGTGGCCCGCCGGGCGCTGGACGTCCGCAAGGCGAGCTTCGCCCCGATGGACGACGCTGTCGAGTTGACCGGCATGGAGTACGGCGGCATCACCCCGATCGGGCTGCCGGCGCAGTGGCCGATCCTGGTGGACTCGCGGGTCATCGCCACACCGCACGTGATCGTCGGGTCCGGCGTACGGCACAGCAAGATAGCGCTGCCGGGGCCGGCGTTGGGCGCGCTGCCGGGAGCCCAGGTGGTGGAGGGGCTGGCCAGGCCGGCCTGACCAGGCATCGGCATCGATGTTGTTGCACGTGAAACATCGTGATCATCGATGCCGGACGCCCGGCCGCGGGTGACTCAGTGTGAGTGCGCTGCGGACTCGCGCTGCTCGACCTCGGCGAACGCGGCGAGCAACGTCTGCACCTCCTGCGCGCCGGAGACCGCGTACTTCCCGGCCAGCACGAAGGTCGGCACGCTGGTGATGCCCAGGTCCCGGGCGGTGGCCAGTGCGGCGGCGACGTCGGCGACGCGCTCGTCGGAGTCGAGGAACCGGCGCGCGTCGGCCGCGTCGAGGCCGATCTCGCCGGCCAGTCCGGCCAGCGCCTCCCGCGAGCCGACGTCGACAGCGTTGTTGAAGTGCGCCTGGTAGAGCGCCTCCACCATCTCGGCCGCCCGGCCCTGGTCGGTCGCCCACGAGACGAGGCGGTGCGCGTCGAAGGTGTTGGCGATCACCGCGCGGTCGTAGTCGAGCCGCAGCCCGTCGGCCGCCGCGACCTGGGTCACGTGGTCGACCATCTGCCGGGCGCGCTCCGGGCCGCCGAACTTCCCGGCCAGCGCCTGCACCAGTGGCAGGGGCTGGGGCACCGGCGACGGGTCGAGCTGGAACGGCCGGTAACGGACCGTCACCTCGCCCTCGTAGCTGGCGAGGGCCTCATCCAGGCGGCGCTTGCCGATGTAGCACCACGGGCAGATGACGTCCGCGTAGATCTCGATCTCCATGCTCGGTGGCAACCCCGCGGTCAGCCGAGTTGTTCCCGGATCTGCCGCTTGAGGCGGCCCAGGATCGCCGTGCCGCCACGGATTCGTAGCGGGCTGATCGCCTGGGCCAGCCCCATCCGCTGATAGAGGTCGTCCGGCACGGCCAGCACCTGCTCGGCGCTCGCTCCCGCCAGCCCTTCGGCGAGGATCCCGGCGAACGCCCGGGTGGTGGGCGCTTCCGGAGGGCAGTCGAAGAGCGTCTCCACCGTGCCCTCCGCAGTCACCTTCGCCCGCAGGAAGAACGCCGTCTGACACTCGGGCACCTGCTCCATGCCCTCGCGCTCCGCGGCGCCCTCCGGCAGTGCCGGGATGACGTCCGCGTACTCCAGGAGCATCTCCAGCACCAGGTCGCGCGGCGCGTCCGCGAACTCGTCGACGATCTCGGCCAGTCGGGCCGGCATGTCAGCCATGTGTCGAGGCTACCGCCGTCGTCCGGGGGCCCCGCTCACACCGTGGGCGACTGCTCGCTGATCTCGCTGAGCGCGCTTGTCGGGTCGAGCTGCATGGCCAGGTCGCCGAGCGAGACGATCCCGACCAGCTTGCGGTCACTGTCACAGACCAGCACCCGTCGGATGCCCCGGTCCCGCATGAGTGCCGCCGCCTCACCCGCCGTGCAGTGCTGCTCGATCATGACGACCTCGCGGGTGACGATCGAACCGATGGTGGTGGCCGCGGGGGAGCTGTTCTCCGCCACGGCCCGCACCACGATGTCCCGGTCGGTGAGCATGCCGGCGAGGCTGGCGCCGTCGGTGACCACCACATCACCGATGTCGGCCTCCTTCATCACCCTGGCCGCCTCGTCCAGGGTGGTCTCCACCGGCAGGTACACGACCTGCTTGGTCATCACGTCGCTGACCCGGTAACCGGTCATGAGAGCCTCCGAAGACGTATCCACCCGATCCGACTGCACTACCCCGTGACGCCGCAGCTACACCAGGTTTGCACGTTCCTGGCGCACCTCGTGGACGAGTCGATCCACCAGACCGTCAAGCGGCAGCTCGGTGCGCCCGTCGCCGGCCCGCTCGCGCAGCTCGACGTACCCCTCGGTGAGGCGGCGGCCGACCACGACGGCCCGGGGGATGCCGATCAGCTCGGCGTCGGTGAACTTGACCCCGGCCGAGACGTGCGTGCGGTCGTCGACGAGCACCCGCAGGCCGGCGGCGGCGAGACGCCCGCCGAGCTCCAGTGCCGCGTCGAGCTGCGGGCCCTTGCCCGCAACCACCAGGTGTACGTCACACGGTGCGACCGCTGCCGGCCAGACCAGCCCCCGGTCGTCGTGGTGCTGCTCGGCGACGGCCGCCACCGCCCGGGAGACCCCGATGCCGTAGCAGCCCATGGTCGGCCGGACCGGCTTGCCGGCCGGCCCGAGCACGTCGACAGAGAAGGCGTCGGTGAAGCGGCGACCGAGCTGGAAGATGTGCCCGATCTCGATGCCCCGCCGGATGGTCAGCTCGCCCGCCTCGCACGCGGGGCAGGGGTCGCCGGCGCGGACGTCGGCTGCCTCGATGGTGCCGTCGGGGGTGAAGTCCCGTCCGCACGCCACGTCGGTCGCGTGTCGGCCCGGCTCGTTCGCCCCGGTCAGCCAGGCAGAACCGGTCACCACCCGAGGGTCGACCAGGTAGCGGATGCCCAGCTTGTCGAGCAGTTGCGGCCCGAGGTAGCCGCGAACCAGCTCCGGATGCTCGGCCCACTCCTCGAAGACGGCCACCTGTGCCGGGTGCAGTGCGGCGCCGACCCGCTTCAGGTCGACCTCCCGGTCACCGGGCAGCCCGACGACCAGGAGTTCGGCCCGGTCGGCACCCGGCTGACGAACGGACAACACGACGTTCTTCAGGGTGTCGGCGGCGGTCCAGCCCTCCCGACCGCCCAACCGGCGCGCGTTGGCCAACTCCACCAGGCTCGCAATGGTCGGGGTCTCCGGAGTGTCGTGCACCTCGACGGCCGGCTGCGCGCTCGGGTCACCGGCGCTCGGCACCCGGGTGGCCACCGCCTCGGTGTTCGCCGCGAAGTCGCAGGAGGTGCAGCCGACGAACGTGTCCTCGCCGACCGGCGTCGCCGCCAGGAACTCCTCCGACGCGGAGCCGCCCATCGCGCCGGACATCGCCCGCACCACCGTGTAGTCCAGCCCCAACCGATCGAAGATCCGCTGGTACGCGGCACGATGCCGCCCGTACGCCTCCCGCAGCCCCGCCTCGTCCAGGTCGAAGGAGTACGCGTCCTTCATCAGGAACTCCCGGCCACGCAGCAACCCGGCCCGCGGCCGCGCCTCGTCACGGAACTTCGTCTGCACCTGGAACAGCGTCACCGGGAAGTCCCGGTACGAGCTGAACAGGTCCTTGACTAGCAGCGCCGCCATCTCCTCGTGGGTGGGCGCCAACAGGTGCTCGGCACCGCGCCGGTCGGCGAGGGTGAAGATGTCGTCGCCGTACTCCGTCCACCGGCCGCTGGTGCGGTACGGCTCGGCGGGCAGCAGCGCCGGAAAGTGCACCTCCTGGTCGCCGATCGCGATCAGCTCGGCGCGTACGACGTCGGTGATCCGATCCAGCACCAGCTTGCCCAGCGGCAGCCAGGTGTAGCCGCCCGGTGCGGCACGACGGATGTAGCCGGCGCGCAGCAGCAGCCGATGACTCGGCACCTCCGCGTCGGCCGGATCCTCGCGCAGGGTCCGCAGCAACAGGGTCGACATGCGTAGCAGCATCCGCGCAGCCTACGGCCGGTGCGGCAGGATGAGCGATCCAAATCGATCCGAACCGGACCCGACGTCGGCAACCATCGACGCCGTTGCTCGCGTCTGCAAGGACACCAAGCCCTCGTACCTCGACCTCAAGGATTGGCCCGTGTGGACCCTCTGCTGAGTGAGTTCGACTCGTTCGTCCGTGCCCGCACTCCGGCGTTACTGCGCTCGGCCTACCTGCTCACCGGCGACCAGCACCTGGCCGAGGACCTCGTCCAGTCGGCCCTGGCCCGGACCCACCGCTCCTGGAACCGCCTGCACCACAGCGGCAACGCCGAGGCGTACACCCGCAAGACCATGTACCACCTACAGGTGTCCTGGTGGCGACGGCGCCGGGTACCCGAGTCGATGCCGGGCGATCTGCCCGAGCCACGCGGAGGCGACTCGGCCCCGGACCACGCCCACCAGACCAGTCTGCGGCTCACCCTGCGGGCGGCACTGGCGAAGCTCTCCCCGAAGCAACGCGCCGTGCTGGTGCTGCGGTTCTTCGAGGACCGCACCGAGTCTGAGGCGGCGGACCTGCTCGGCGTCACGATCGGCACCGTGAAGAGCCAGACGGCCAAATCACTGGCCAGGCTGCGCGCCGTCGCGCCCGAACTCGCCGAGCTGTACGTCCTGGAAGGGAGTACCCAATGAACGACCAGCGCCTCCGGCTCGACCTGACCGCCCTGGCCGACGAGGTCACCTCCGTCGACCTGCGGGACCGGACCCTGCGCACGTCCCGTCGGCTCGGTATCCAACGGGCGGTTGCCACGTCGGCCGCCGCGCTGGTGCTGATCGCCGCAGCGGCCGGCACCGCCTTCGCCATCCGGCCGGACCAGTCTCCGCCCCCGCTGCCGGCTGACACGCCGTCGGTCACCGCGTCGCCCTCGCCGACTCCGACGCCCACCCCGACGCCGTCCGGCAGCGCTGGCGACACGCCCGGGGCCCCGCCCAGCGGCGGGTCCAGCACGAACACCCCGTCCGTGCAGTTCGGCAAGCTCTTCTACGGCCCCGCTGTCAATCTCCCCGGTGAGAACGGGAATCTGCGGTCGTGGCGTCCGGGTGAGGACCCGGTGCGACTCATGTCGCTGCCGCACAGCGCAGCGACGCTCAACGCGAACGTGTCGCCGGATGGTCGCCGGGTGGCCTGGGTGGGTGAGGGTGCCGACGACAGCGACAGCCTCTACATCGCCAACGTCGATGGGTCGAACAAGCAGAAGATGCGCTCGGAGGTGGATCCGTACTGCGTCACTCCGGCCTGGTCTCCCGACGGGCGGCAGTTGCTGTTCCGTGAGAATCTGCCGGCCGGTGGATCTGGCCGGTTCGGGTTGTTGGATACGCGCTCCGAGAAGAGGACGGTGCGCTGGTGGCGCACCGAACCTTCGGCCTGCCATGCCGTCTGGTCGGCGGACGGTAAGACCATCGCCATGACGGAGGACGCCGGGGTCACCCTCTTTGGCACGGACGGCACGAAGAAGCGGGCCGTACCGGGCTTCGCCGTGGGCAGATTGACCAGCAACGACATCGCCAGCCTGTCCTCGGACGGCTCTCGCATCGCTCTGCTGGTAAAGAAGCCCAACGAGGATGCCGGCGACATCGCTCGTGAACTTCAGGCTAACGCGGTGATCGACACCCGAACTGGCAAGCAGGTCTCGTTGTCGTTGGGTGGGCGCACCCTGCATCAGGTCTACTTCCAGACCGACGGCTCCATGGTCGTGCGGGTCAAGACCAGCAACGGGTACGCGGTGCTGCTGGTGGACGAGGACGGTAGGAAGATCTCCGAGACCGCCGAGCCGGCGACGCTGAAGGACATGCAGATCCTGGCCGTCGTCGACTGACCGATCAGCGCGAGAAAGGGCGGGTCACCCTCGGGTGGCCCGCCCTTTCTTCGTCTGCGCACCGCCGATGAGCCGGGTGCTGATCACGGTCGGTGAACTGGGGAAAGGGTTGCCGGTGCGAGCGGATCCGACTGTCCGGTAGTAGCGCGGCGCTACGGCAACTCGCCATGGGCAGAGGCTCGTCTTGGGTGGTGTCAGGTTCGGTAAGCCTCCACAAAGGATCGAAACGATGAACCTCGGCCTGTTCACCCATCCCACCCGTCCCGCCTCGGCCCGCCGTTCCGGCGCGCTCGCCGTTCCGGCGGCACTGCTGCTGCTGCTGCTGACGTTCGGCGCTGCAGCCTGCGGCACCGCCGACCCGAAGACCACGCCCGCTCCGACCGAAAGCGTCACCGGCACCGCTACCGCCACCGCCGTTCCCGCGACCGGTGACACCTCGGCCGCAGGCACTGGCGGCTCCGTGCCGGACGCGGCCCCGGCCGACGCTCCGGCCCGCCCGGCGGTCGGCTCGACGCAGTGGCCGCAGCTCACCTGGTACGCCGCCGAGGAGCACAGCCAGAAGCAGAACGACCCGGCCCGGATCTGGCGGCGTACCGCTGCCGGGAACTGGCAGGTGGTGCGTTCGGGCCGTCCCGAGAACGGCGCGTTCGGCGGCCCGCTCGCTGTCTCTCCGGACGGCCGACGGGCGGCCTGGATGGAACCGTCCGCCCGCCGGCTGGTGATCAGCGCGTTCGACGGCACGAAGCGGCTCGTCATCCCGACCCAGGGTCAGCAGACCTGCGCGCCGAGCTGGCTCGACTCCGGGCGGGTGCTGTACGGCCTGGGGCGGGAGAAGGAGCTGACGCTCATCGCGGTCAACGCCGACGGGACCGGGCAAAAGGTGCTCGCCACCCACTACCCGAAGTGTCCGACGGTGTCCGGCGGATGGATCGCCCAGGTCGGCGCGCAGACCGTGGCGATCGGGGACGAGCGAGGCGTCCGACGTGCGATCAGCCCGCGCCTCCCCGCCGGCCTCGTCATTGGTGGGGTGGCGGCGATCTCCGGCAACGGCCAGACGCTGGTGATCAGCGCCCACACGACCAGCCCTGGCTGATGTGGCTGCGGCTGGCGGTTCCGCAACTACCGGGTCGACGCCGCCAGCGGGGCAGTCACCGAGCTGGTGCCGTTGGACCCGGCCTGGAAGCAGCCGACCGGGCACGGCGAAGCCATCGACGGGCTCGTCCTGGCCGACGGCGGCCTGGTGGTGCAGGTCAACGCGGCGACGCCGTCCGACGGCGCGCCGGCAAACCGGCTGGTCCGGTACGCCGCCAGTGGCCGGGTGCTGGCCACCGCGTCGGTGCCCGCCAGCCAGCCGTGGGGTGGTCTGCTGGGCTGAGCTCCCGGTGCAGCGTCACCGGGTATGAGGGACCGGCCACTCACGGGGGTGGCCGGTTCCGCCCGTCGTCGTCCGCGCAATGACCTCCGACACGTAGTGGATTCGGGGCGGTGCCGGGCATTGCTGCGGTGACAGACTGGTCGCCGCAGGCAACGGGTGGCGTGAGGGAGGCGCGGGTGCGCTGGGGCAGTTTTGTCGCGGTCGGGGACAGCTTCACCGAGGGTATGGACGACGCGTACCCGGACGGCACTTTCCGAGGCTGGGCGGACCTGGTGGCGACCCGGCTCGCTGCCGACGCGGGGCCCGACTTCCGGTACGCGAACCTGGCCATCCGGGGCCGGCTCTTCCCCAGCGTGGTCGCCGAGCAGGTGCCCTCCGCCGTGGCGATGAAGCCGGACCTGATCAGCTTCGCGGCCGGTGGCAACGACGTGCTGCGGCGCACCTTCGACCCGGACACGCTGGTCGCCCGCTTCGACGAGGTGGTCCGGCAACTGCGCTCGGGTGGCGCGGACGTGCTCCTCTTCCGGTTCGCGGACGTGATGGCCCGACTGCCCGGCCAACGCCTCGTCGCCCCCCGGGTGCAGTTGCTCAATCAGGCGGTCGGTGAGACCGCCGAGCGGCACGGCGCGATCATGGTCGACCTGTACGCCGACGACACGTTCCTCAACCCCATGCTCTGGAGCACCGACCGGCTGCACCTCTCCCCGGCCGGGCACCGCCGGGTCGCCGGGCAGGTGCTGAACGCCCTCGGGGTTGGTTGCGACGAGGAGTGGCTGATGGTTCCGCCGCACCCGGCGCCGTCACCATGGTTGGCCGCCCGCGCCTCCGACCTGCGGTGGGCCGGTCAGTACCTCGCCCCCTGGGTGAAGCGGCGGTTGACCGGTCGGTCGTCCGGCGACACTGTGACGGCGAAGCGCCCGCAACTCGGCCCGCTCGTCGACTGATCATGCTCACAGTGCACACGGCCTCCCTGCTACGCCGTGATCCGGACGGCGACCCGTTGCCCGACCACGCCGTGCTGGTCAGTGGCGACCGCATCGAGGCCGTCGGCCCACTGGCCGAGCTGAGTTCGGCGTACGCCAACGCCCGGGTTCGCCGCTGGCCCGGCTCGCTGGGGCCGGGTCTGCTGCACGACGGTCCGCTGCCACCCGCTCCGACCCCGCGTGAGCGGGTGCACGCGCTGCTGCGTACCGGGGTGACGGCGGTGCTGGCGGAACACCTGACCGACCCTGCCCTGCGGGCCGCTGCCGAGCATGGCGACCTGCTGGTGCTGGCCACCGCCGTGGCGCCGACGCTGCGTCCGGGCGGGCGGGCCGACCTCGCGGTACACGGCCTCGACGGCACCTGCCTGGTGACCGTCGTCGCTGGCCGGATCGCCCACCGTCGCGCCTGAACGGCGTACCTTGGGGATCATGTCTGTGCCGAACGATCCCGATCCCCGCCTCCAGTCGTACGCGGACCCGCAGCGGCTGGTCACCACCGAGTGGCTGGCCGAGCATCTGGGCGATGAGGGCCTCGTCGTCGTCGAGTCCGACGAGGACGTGCTGCTCTACGAATCCGGTCACATTCCCGGTGCGGTCAAGGTCGACTGGCACCTGGAATTGAACGATCAGGTGACCCGGGACTACCTGGACGCCACGAGCTTCGCCGAGATGTGCGCCGCGAAGGGCATCGGCCGGGGCGACACCGTCGTCTTCTACGGCGACAACTTCAACTGGTGGGCCGCGTACGCCCTCTGGGTCTTCTCGCTCTTCGGTCACGCCGATGTGCGTCTGCTCGACGGCGGCCGGCAGAAGTGGATCGCCGAGGGACGCGAGGTGACCCGCGACAAGACGGCTCGCCCGCGCGCCGACTATCCGGTGCCGCTGCGTGACGACGCCCCGCTGCGGGCCTTCCGGGAGCAGGTCATGGCGCACGTCGCGTCCGGCCGGCCGCTCGTCGACGTCCGGTCGCCGGGTGAGTACACGGGCGAGATGCTGCACATGCCGGACTACCCGCAGGAGGGTGCGCTGCGCGGTGGGCACATCCCGGGCGCGGTCAGCAAGCCGTGGAAGTCCGCCGCCAACGAGGACGGCACGTTCAAGTCGGCCGACGAGCTGAAGGTGATCTACGCCGACCAGCTCGGGCTGAGCCCGGACGACGACGTGATTGCGTACTGCCGGATCGGCGAGCGGTCCAGCCACACCTGGTTCGTGCTGCGGCACCTGTTGGGCTACCCGCAGGTGCGCAACTACGACGGCTCGTGGACCGAGTGGGGCAACCTGGTCCGGGCACCAGTGGTCAAGGGTGACCAGCCTGGTGGCCTGGCCGCCTGACCGGATTGTCGTGTGATCGACTCGGGTTCCCTGGTGTCGGGCTGTCCCCTTCGCTGGGACACCGCGGTATCCATGAACCCGAGTCGATCACGTCGGCACGACGCGACAGTCGTCAGCTGGCCAGCGCGATCACGCCGCGCAGGTCGCGGACGATGCCGGTGATCTCGCCGGTCTCCGGGTGCCAGCGCGCCAGGGCGGCCGGTTCCAGCCTCAGCAGCACCGAGCCCTTGTTGTCCCAGCCCAGCACCTCGCAGCAGCCCTTGGCGCGGTCCCGGCCCAGGTCGAGCAGGTGGAGCACGGCGCCGGTCCGCGCGTCCAGCACCGCGGCTCCCTCGGCGCCACTGATCTCGCCGCTGGTGATCCAGGCTGCTCGGGCCAGTCGCTCGCCGTGCAGCCAGCCCCGGCCGTAGAACTCGTTGACCTGGTAGGGCGACGGCAACGCCGAGGCGTTGATCGGCTGCTCGGAGCGGAGTTCACCCTCCCGGGCGGTCCGGCTGCGGAGCTTCAGGCCGGTCCCCTCGCCGTACATGTCGATCAACGGGGCCTCGCGGCCGGCGGCCGGGTCGGGCGCGATCAACTCCCAGGTCGACACGTCGATCGTGCTGGCCGCCCCGGTGGCCCGGTCCACCGCGTACGTCCGGTCGTCGCCCCCGACCAGCACCCGGTCGTGCGCCCACACCACCTGCTCCAGGTAGCCGTCGAGCGGTATCCGGCGGACGGCCGCCGTGGTGAGGTCGATCATGATCAGCTCTTTGGTCTGCGCGAACGCGGCCGACCGGCCGTCCGGCGACAGCACTCCCGGCTTGAGGGCCGTTGCCTCGTTGCCGCTCGCGTCCCGGGTGGGTGCCAGCGGCACCACGTCGAGGCTGCGCACCACGCCGTCGTTGCCGAGCACCCGGACCGGGCCGTCCTCGCGACCCTCCTCGTCCAGCGGCTGGAACAGGGCCAGTGCCCGCTGGACCGGTCGCTCGGAGAGCGGCACTGTCGCCGGGGCACCGAGCTTCGCCAACGGATCGGGCGGGTAGGTCAGGTCTGCGGGCGGTCGCTGCACAGGAGCACCGTGGGTGGGATCGGCGGTCGGGGTCACCGTCGGGCCGACCGGTGGAACCGGCGCCGGATCGGCGGGCGGTCGCAGCGCCGCAACAGTGCCACCGCCGACAAGGAGCACGGCCACGGCGACCACTCCGACGGCCCGCCGGGTACGCCGGGTACGCCGAGCCCGCTCCCATCCGGCGGCGGCCGGCTGGCTGGGGAGCACGTCCTGGACGCTGAGGGTCAGCAGTTGGCGCAGTTCCTGCTCGTTCACGGGTTCACCTCCAAGCCGCTGGCCAGATCGGCCGAGCCATGGCTCGGCCGGGCATCGCGGGCGAGGTCCGGGGCGACCTCGCGGAGTCGGCGCAGCGCCGCGTGGCACTGGCTCTTGACGGTGCCGACGGTCACTCCGAGCGCCTCGGCGGTGGCGACCTCGGTCAGGTCCTCGTAGTAGCGCAACACCAGCACGGCCCGCTGCCGTGGTGGCAGCAGGCCCAGCGCGTCGTGCATCGTCAGCCGTAACGCGCCGTCACGGTCGTGGGCCACCTGGTCCGGCGGTGCGGCGCTGAGCCATTCCCGCCGTCGGCGACGCCACCACGACACCGAGTCGCGATAGAGGATGGCCCGCACGTACGCGGAAGGGTCGCCGTTGCGGACCGAGGACCAGCGCAGCGCCAGCTTCAGCAGCGCGTCCTGGAGGAGGTCCTCAGCCTGATGCTGGTTGCCGCAGATCAGGTAGGCCGCGCGGAGCAGCCGGTGCTGGTGGTTCTCCACGAAGGCGAGGTAGCCCTCGCGTCCGTCGTCCCTCGGCGGCGCCATCCGCCCCCCTCCCGGCCGTCGCGCTGTACGCGTCAACTGGCAGACGCACGGGAGGTGGGAAAAGGTTGGGTCAGCCCGGTGGCGTTCCGGTCAGATAGCGCTGGAGCGTCGGCGCGATCCAGGAGACCAGGTCGTCCGGCGGGGTGTCCACCATGGGCGGCAGGCGGACGATGTACCGGGTGAAGGCGAGGCCGAGGATCTGGCTGGCCACCAGGCCGGCCCGTCGGGCGGTCAGCGCCGGGTCGCCGCCGAACGTGGCCACGGCGGCGGTGAGCTGGTCGGCGAAGATGCCGCGCATGCGTTCGGCCGCGCCGGGGTTGGTGCTGGCGGCCCGCAGCAGCGCCACCAGGGTCTCGTCGCCCTCCCAGCGGGCGAGGAAGTGCCGGACCAGCACCTCACCGAGACGGGCGGGCGGCACCGAGGTCAGGTCGGGCAGGCGTAGGTCGAACTCGGCCGCCGCCGCGAACAGCCCCTCCTTGCTGCCGTAGTAGCGCATCACCATCGAGGGGTCGATCTGGGCGTCGGCGGCGATGGCCCGGATCGTGGCGCGCTCGTAGCCGTCCGCCGCGAACCGTTCCCGGGCCGCTCGCAGGATCGCCGCCCGGGTGGTGTCGGAGCGTCGGGGCGGGGTCGACTGGGCGGACTGGGTCATGCCAACGACCGTAGGCCAACAAGTGTTGACACGCAATCGGGCGGGCCCTAGCGTTGCCAACAAGTGTTTGCCAACAGGTGTTGGCAACGGTCTTCTGGAGGTGGCCATGCTGCCCACGAGCACCGACGTCCTGGTGGTGGGCGCCGGCCCCACCGGTCTCGCCACCGCGTTGACGCTGGCAAGGCGCGGCGTCGAGGTGACAGTGCTGGACCGGTTGGCCGCGCCGCCGACGACCTCCCGCGCCGCCGTCGTGCACGCGTACACCCTGGAGGTGCTGGACCGGATCGACGCCGCGACGCCGTTGATCGCCCAGGCGGTGCGGACGCCGCGCTTCACAGTGCGCGACCGGGACCGGGTGCTGCTGTCGGTGCCGTTCCACGAGTTGCCGTCCCGCTTCCCCTACGCGCTGCTGGTCTCCCAGGCGGTCACCGAGGCCGTGCTCACCGAGAAGTTGGCTGAACGCGGTGTCCAGGTACGACGGCCGTGCCAGCTCACCGGGCTGAGCCGCGCCGGTGACGGCATGCTCGCGCAGGTCGATGGGGAGGCGCTGCGGGCCCGGTTCGTGGTCGGCGCGGACGGCCTGCACAGCACGGTCCGACAGTTGGCCGGCATCGGCTTCACCGGCAGCAGCGACGAAGAGTCCTTCGTGCTCGCCGACGTACGGGTACGCAGCGTGCTGCCCCGCGACGAGGCGGCGCTCTTCCTCGCCCGCCCCGGACCGCTGGTCTGGGCGCCGCTGCCCGGCGGGGTGGTCCGGTTGGTCGCCGCAGTGGCGGACGCCCCGACCGAACCGGACGCGGCCTACCTCCAGGCGCTGCTCGACGAGCGCGGCCCGGCGCGACGACCCGACCGGGTGACCGAGGTGCTCTGGGGCTCCCGGTTCCGGGTGCACCACCGCATCGCCGACACCTTCCGAGTCGGACCGGTGCTGCTGGCCGGCGACGCCGGGCACGTGCACAGCCCGGCCGGCGGGCAGGGCATGAACCTCGGCATCTGTGACGCGGTGGCACTCGGCACCGCTGTGGCGGACGTGCTCGACGGCGGCCCGGAGACGTTACTCGACGACTACACCGCCCGGCAGCGGCCGATGGCCGAGGACGTGCTGAGCTTCGCCGCCGGGCTGACCAGGATGGCCGGTGTCTCCCCGGCTCGTCGGCCCGCCCGGGACGTGCTGCTCCGGCTGCTCGGTGCCGTTCCACCGGCCCGCCGACGCATCGCGCTGCGCCTGTCCGGGCTGTCGCACCGGGAGCGGACGCCGGGCTAACCCGCGTGGCTCGACATGGCGGACACGGCCGGTCGCAGTGTCCGCCACGCGGCGACGGTGACCAGCGCGAACGTCGCCGCCGCAGCGCCCGCCACCGGCGCCGTGCCGGACGACGCGGCGGCCAGCCCGGCGAGCGCCGCCCCGAACGGTGCGGTGAGCAGACCGACCATCCGCTGGGCCGCACCGACCCGGCCCAGCAGGTCGCTCGGCACCTGCCGCTGCCCGTACGACGCCCACAGGCTGTTCCACACCACGGTGCCGGCGGCGAAGACGGCCAGCGCGATCCCGCCCGACACCGGATGCCGAGCCAGCGCGAAGCCGGTCAACGCCACGGTCTCCACGGCCAGCACCGCACGCAGCGCCGGCACCGTGCCGAGTCGGGCGGCGATCCGCCCCGCCCCGAGCGCCCCCGCCACGCCCCCGACGATGGCGGCGGCCGCGAATAGCCCGTACCCCGCCGGTGGCACCCGGAGCACGTCCAGTGCATAGAGCACCAGCACCGCCATGATTCCGCTGATCGCCAGGTTGCTCGCGGCGGTGAGCACCGTGACCCGCCACAGGGTCCGGTGCGCCATCAACCACCGCAGCCCCTCGACGATCTCGCCCCAGACCGAGCCGCGCCGCCGCGCCGATCCCGGGGTGATCGCGGAAGGCGCACCGAGGGCCAGCACGAGCAGGGCTGCCACCGCGAAGGTGACGGCGTCGACTGCGAACGGAAGTGCCGGGGCGACGGCGAACAGGACACCGGCGGCGGGCGCCCCGACGAAGCCACCGGCCACCGCCGACCCCGCCTGGAGTCGACCATTCGCCCGGGGCAGCGCGTCCGGTGGCACCAGCGCGGGGAGCAGCGCGAACGACGCGGAGTCGAAGAGAGTGCCAAAAGTGGCGAGCAGGAACGCCACCACCACCAGCAGCACCAGCACGCTGACCCGGTCGAGCGCGACCACCACGGCCAGCGCCGCCACCACTGCCGCGCGTAACCCGTCGACCACCGCCATCGTCCGGCGGCGGTCCCAGCGGTCCGCGTACACGCCGCCGAGCAGGCCGAAGAGCAGCGGCGGCAACTGCCCGGCCACGGTGACCGCCGCGATGATCCGCGGATCACGGGTCACTGTCGCGGCCAGCAGGGCCAGCGCCGGGGTACGCAGCGCGTCCCCGAACCGGGACGAGACGGCCGCGGACCACAGGAGCTGGAAGTCCCGGCCCAGAGCGGAGGAAGTCATGCGGGCGACCGTGCCGGTTCGACCGGGTCGAGGGTCAAGCCGCCGAGTAGAGAGGGGACCGCGCCGGTCGGTGATCATGGGTACGGTGAGCGCCGG
This sequence comes from Micromonospora sp. NPDC050795, assembly GCF_044456785.1. Taxonomy (NCBI): domain Bacteria; kingdom Bacillati; phylum Actinomycetota; class Actinomycetes; order Micromonosporales; family Micromonosporaceae; genus Micromonospora; species Micromonospora sp. NPDC050795. Next base: position 46,441 of record NZ_JBITGE010000024.1, read on the forward strand.
TATCGGGACGGGGAGACAACAGGCGTGGATCACACTTTCCAGGTCGACCTACGTGGCGTGGTTGACCTGCTCAGTCATCACCTCTACGGCAGCCCGCGGGTCTACGTCCGTGAGCTGCTCCAGAACGCGGTGGACGCGATCACCGCCCGCCGCAGGACCGAACCGCACGCGCCGGCCCTGGTACGCATCGAACCCCCGGACAGCACCGGCGACGGCACACTGCGGGTGCACGACACCGGCATCGGCCTGACCGAGGCGCAGGTGCACGAGCTGCTGGCCACCATCGGCCGCAGCTCGAAGCGCGACGAGCTCGGCTTCTCCCGGCACGAGTTCCTCGGCCAGTTCGGCATCGGTCTGCTCTCCTGCTTCCTGGTGGCCGACGAGATCCAGGTGCTCACCCGGCACGGCGACGAGCCCACGGTTCGCTGGACCGGGTACGCCGACGGCCGCTACGCGGTGACGGTGACCCCGCCGGAGGCCGCTCGCGCCGAGCCGGGCACCACCGTCACGCTGGTGCCCCGCCGCGACGCCGACCAGTGGTTCACCACCGCGACCGTCACCGACCTGGCCCGGCTCTTCGGCGCGCTGCTGCCGGTCACGGTCCGCGTCGGCGACGTCGTCACCACCGCCGGGGAGCCCCCCTGGCCGACCACGCCGGGTGCGCCGCTGGACCGCGCGGCGCTGATCCGGTACGCCCGGGAGACGCTCGGCGTGGACCCGTTCGACGTCGTGGCGCTGGCCGTGCCGGAGGCCGGGCTGACCGGTGTCGCCGTCATCCTGCCGACGCCGGTGAACCCGGCGGCCCGGGCCGGGCACCGCGTCTACCTCAAGCGGATGCTGCTCACCGAAAACGCCGACGGGCTGCTGCCGGAGTGGGCGTTCTTCGCACACTGCGTGGTGGACGCGACCGAGCTGCGCCCGACCGCCAGCCGGGAGGCCCTCTACGAGGACACCCTGCTGACGGCGACCCGGGAGGCCCTCGGCGACCAGGTGCGCGGCTGGCTGGTCCGGTTGGCCCGGCATGACCCGCACCGGCTGGCCGAGTTCCTCCAGGTGCACCACCTCGGCGTGAAGGCCCTGGCGCTGCACGACGACGAGATGCTCCGGCTGGTCGACCGGTGGTGGCCCATGGACACCAACGTCGGCACGCTCACCCTCGCCGAGTTCCGGGAGCGCTACGGCGTGGTCCGCTACGCGGCCAGCCTGGACGAGTTCCGTCAACTGGCCGCTGTCGCCGCCGCGCAGGACCTGGCGGTGGTCAACGCCGGCTACACGTACGACACCGAGCTGATCGAGCGGCTGCCGGTGGTGGACCGCTCGGTGCTCATCGAGCGGCTGGAACCGAGTGACCTCACCACCCGGTTCGACGCGCTCGACCCGCAGGTGGAGTTGGCGTTGCGACAGTTCCTCGCGGCGGCGCAGCGGGCCGTCGAGCGTTCCGGCTGCGAGGTGGTCATCCGGGCGTACGACCCGGTTTCCCTGCCCGCGCTCTACCTGGTCAGCCGGTCGGCGGCGTTCAACGACCAGCTCGCGGCCAGCCGGGACCGGGCCGACGAGCTGTGGGGTGGAGTGCTCGACGCGCTCGCCGCCACCGCCCCGCCGGACCGTCCGCAGTTGGTGCTCAACCACCGCAACCCGCTGGTCCGACGGGTGACCATGCTGAGCGACCCGGAGCTGGTCGGTCTGGCCATCGAGGCGCTGTACGGGCAGGCGCTGCTGCTCGGCCACCACCCGATCCGCGCCGCCGACGCGGCGTTGCTGAACGATTCCTTCCTCGGCCTGCTCGGCCGGGCTGTCCCGGGACGGGAGTGAGCATGAGCGACGAGGATCTGTGGCGGGTGCTGCGCGGCATCGCCGACATGCCGTACGGGGCGGGGCAGATCGCCGCCCTGGAGCAGTTGCTGCGCCGGGTGGACGCCGCCGACGACCGACACCTCGCATTCGTCACCCGGATGCAGGCCACCACCGGCTACATCTACGGCGGTGAGCCGGCCAAGTCCTTCGTGACCTTCTCCTGGTGCCTGTCCGAGTTCGACAGCGACCCGCAGCCGTACCACCAGGGGCACCTGCACAACCTGCTCTGGCACTTCAAGTACATGATCAACGGTCTGCTGAACTTCCCGGAGGTGCCGCTCGACCGCACGTACGCCGTGCTGGACGACATGGAACGCCGCTACCGGGCCGGCGGGCACAGCCTGCAGGCCGTGCACAAGCACCGGTTCCGCGTCGCCGACCACGTGGGCGACGTCGAGGCCGCGGCGCACTGGTACCGCCTCTGGCAGACCACCCCGCGCGACGCCCTGTCCGACTGCGCCGGTTGTGACCCCACGAGCCAGGTGGGCTACCTCGCCGACACCGGGCGGGACGTCGAGGCGGTGGAGTTGGCCGAGCCGGTGCTCGCCGGCCGGCTCAACTGCAACGAGCAGCCGCAGTCGATCCTCACCGCGCTGCTCCTGCCGTACCTGCGGACCGGGCGGGCCGAGGAGGCGCGGGACGCGCACCGGGAGGCGTACCGCCGGCAGCGCGGCAACCTCGCCAACCTGTGGGACATCGCGGACCACGTCGAGTTCTGCACGCTGACCGGCAACGAGGCGCGAGCGATCGAGCTGGTCGAGCGGCACCTGGACTGGCTGGACCGGCCGCCGTCGCCGGCCGCCGCCATGCACTTCTCGGCGGCGGCCGCCGCGGCCCTGCGTCAGGCCGGCCCGTCGGCCGTGTACCGCCGGGCCGCCGAGGGCCGGCCCGCCGCCGAGGTGTCGGCGGCGTCGTTGGCGGACGAGCTGGCCGAAACCGCCGCCGGTCTGGCCGCCCGCTTCGACGCCCGTAACGGCACGAGCCACCAGTCGGAGTGGATCGCCAGTCGGCTGGCCGTGCAGGCGAGCGGCGAGCATGTGCCGCTGTCCGCGAGCGTCCGCCGCCGTCCAACCCGACCGGTCGAGGACGAGCCGACCGGCGCGCCGGGGACACCGGCGTCGTCCGCGGACCGGGCCCGGCGGGTGCGAACCGGCAGGGCTGAACCACAGGTCGTGACAGTGCCCGGAGACGCCGGCCCGGACGATCTGTTGGACCTCGCGGAGCAGAGCTGGGGCCGGCACGACCGGGGCACCTTCCGGGCGGCGCTGGTTGCCTTCGACGACCGGTTCGGCTCCGCCGAGCTGCCCGCCCGCACGTCCGCGCACCGGCTGGCCCTGCGCGCGTCGGAGCGTGGCGACGATGACGACATCGAGGGTGCGATCACGCTGAATCGGGCGGCGTTGGAGCTGTACCGGGAGGCGGGCGAGGAGGTGGCGGCCCAGACGGTCGCCGGGCGGCTCGGCGTGCTGTTGACCCGGTTCGACGAGGACACCGAGGAGGGCCTGCTGCTGGTGCGGGAGGCGGCCGACGTCCTGGACCGGCTCGGCGACGCCCAGCAGAAGGCGGCCGGACACGACCGGGTGGCGTTGGCGCTGCTGCACCGCGAGCGTTGGGCGGACGCGCTCGCCGCGCTCGACCGGGTACCGGCCGACGCGGGCGGCGATCGGCACCTGACCGCCCGGATCGCACTGCACCGGGGGCACCTGCTGGAGCAGTTGGACCGCGTCGGCGAGGCCCGCGCCGCTGTCGACGAGGCACGCCGGATCGGCCGGGAGTTGGGTGTCGGCGAGGTGGTCACCGGTGCCTGCCTGGCGTACGCGCGGCTGGTCGACGATCCGGCGGACGCCGTGGCCGCCTGCGACGAGGCGTTGGAGGCGGCACCGGCGGACGCGGAGCTGCCGGTCCGGGTCGCCCGCGCCCGGGCGTTGCTGGCGGCCGGCCAGACTGCGGACGCGGTCGACGACTTCGTCGAGGCGGTGACGCTGTGCGTGGAGCGGGGTGCCGAGGGGGACGCGTTCCTGCGGTGGGAGCTGGCGAACGCGTACCGGATCGTGGGCCGGCTCGCCGAGGCCGCCGAGGTCGCCGAGGAGGCCGTGCTCGGTCTGGACCGGTTGGGCGCTCAGGCGGAGGCCGACCGCTGCCGGCACCTGCTGGCCGGCGTCTACGCCGGACTTGGTGAGATCGATCCCGCGTTGGCACTGTTGGAACAGTTGGCCGGTAATCTGGACGGACCGGACAACCTTCCGTACCGGGCGCAGGTTCTGGAGGAGGCCGGCGGGATCCTCTACGACGCAGACCGGGACGCGGCGGCGGGCGAGCGGTTCGCCGCCGCGGCCGAGGCGTACCGGCTCGGTGACCTGCCGTTGGACGAGCTGCGTGCCCGGCGACGGGAGACGTACGCCTGGTTCTGGGCCGACGACCGGGACGCGGCGTTGCGCACGGTCGGTGTGGTGGACGCGTTGGCGGCGAAGCTGGCCGGGCAGGCCGAACCGCCGGTGCTGTACGAGGTGGCACTGGCGGCCGAGGCCGGAGCGCGGGTGCTCACCGGTGAGGACCGCCCGGACGAGGCTCTGGGCCGGCTCGCCGGGGTGCCGGACCGGTTGCGCTCGATCGAGGCGTTCGGCGAGGCCGCCCAGGTGGAGGCCCTGATCGGTGAGTTGCTGCTGCGCCTGGACCGGCCGGCCGAGGCGGAGCCGCTCCTGCGCCGCGTACTCGGTGGGTTGCCGGCCGCCTCGCGGCAGGTCCGCCAGACGGCCTGGCTGCTGGCTCGGGTGTTGGATCTGCTCGATCGGCCCACGGAAGCCGAGGCGCTGCGCGCCGAACACGACCTGGACGAGGCCGACTGACCTCGCCGGCCGCCCCTGGCCAGGTCAGGGGCGGCCCGGCCCGGGACGGACGGACGGGACTGACCGGCAACCATCGCGGGCTCCTCGCGGTCTAGGCTTGTCCGGTGACGGTGGAGCAGCAGGCACGGGGTGCGGCGGGCGCGGGCCGGCGCAGGTCCCGCAAGGACGAGATCCTGGAGATCGCGGTAGGTCTGTTCGCGGCGCGTGGCTATCACGGCGTCTCGATGGACGACATCGGCGCGGCTGCCGGGGTCACCGGTCCGGCGCTCTACCACCACTTCGCCGGCAAGGAAGCCATGCTGGCTGCCGCGCTGATTCCTGTCAGTGAGGGGTTGCTGGCCGGTGGGCGGGAACGCGCCGTCGGGCGCTCGGACGACCCGCGCGGCGTGCTGGAGTCGCTGATCGACTTCCACGTCGAGTTCGCGTTGGCCAACCCGGCGGTGATCGCGTTGCACCTGCACGAGCTGGACCGCCTGCCCGAGGAGCCGCGGCGGCGGATCCGTCGCCTGCAACGGCTCTACGTCGAGGAGTGGGTGACAGTGCTCACCGCGCTGCACCCGGGGATGCCCGACGGTGAGGCCCGGGTGCTCGCGCACGCCGCGTTCGGCCTGATGAACTCGACGCCGTTCCTCGGTGGTGAGGTGGACCGGCGACGCCGCGCGGAGCTGCTGCGCGGCGCGACACTGGCCGCGCTGCTCGCCTGAGCCGACTCGTCAGAACCGTCCCGATCATGATTCCCTGACATCGTCCCACCATCCGGACGCCGGGAGGAAACATGATCGAGTCACTGCTGGTCGCCAATCGGGGCGAGATCGCCCGCCGGATCATCCGGACCGCCAAGCGGCTCGGCATCCGCGTGATCGCGGTGCACTCGGAGGCCGACGCCGACCTGCCGTTCGTCGCGGAGGCGGACGAGGCGGTCCTCATCGGCCCACCGAACCCGGCGCTGAGCTACCGCAACACCGAGGCGATCCTCGCCGCCGCCACGTCGACGGGCGCGCAGGCGATCCACCCCGGGTACGGCTTCCTGTCGGAGAACGCCGAGTTCGCCCGTACCGTCGAGGCGAGCGGCCTGATCTGGGTCGGACCCGACGCGGACGCGATCACCGCGATGGGCGACAAGATCAACGCCCGGAACCTGATGGCGGCGGCCGGTGTTCCGGTCGCGCCGGGCACCACCGACCCGGCCGCCGACCTTGACGCTGCGGTGACGGCCGCGGCCGAGATCGGCTACCCGGTGATGGTCAAGGCCGCCGCCGGCGGTGGCGGCATGGGCATGGGCGTGGCGGTCGACGAGGCCGCGCTACGCGCCGAGTACGACAAGGTGCGCGCGTTCGCCGAGCGGATGTTCGGCGACGGTTCGGTGTTGATCGAGCGGTACTTTCCCCGGGTACGGCACGTCGAGGTGCAGATCCTCGGCCTGGCCGACGGTCGGGTGGTGGCGCTCGGTGAGCGGGAGTGCTCGGTGCAGCGGCGCAACCAGAAGTTGGTCGAGGAGTCCCCGTCGCCGGCTGTCTCGCCGGAGCTGCGATCCCGGCTCCTGGCGGCGGCGGTGCGGGCCGGCGAGGCGGTTGGCTACCGCAACGCGGGCACCGTGGAGTGCCTGTTCGACCCGGCCACCGGCGAGTTCTTCTTTCTGGAGATGAACACGCGGTTGCAGGTGGAGCACCCGGTGACCGAGTACGTGTACGGCATCGACCTGGTCGAGGAGCAGTTGCGGGTGGCCTCCGGGTTGGCGCCGACGTTCGACCCGGACGCGTTGACCCCGAGTGGGCACGCCATCGAGATGCGGATCAACGCGGAGGACCCGAAGCGCTTCCTGCCCGGCCCGGGTGTGATCAGGACGTGGGTGGAGCCGACGGGTGCGGGTGTCCGGGTGGACTCCGGCTACACCGAGGGCAACACGGTCACCCCGTTCTACGACAGCCTGCTGGCCAAGCTGATCATCAGCGGCGCGACCCGCGACGAGGTGCTCGATCGCGCGAAGGCAGCCGTCGCCGCGTTCCAGATCGAGGGTCCGAAGAACAACGTCCCCTTCTTCACCGAGTTGCTGGAGAACGAGGAGTTCCGCTCCGGCGCCTACGACACGGGCATCGTCTCCCGCATGCGCTGACCGCCCGAGCCGTCGACAGTCGTTCGGCGGCGAGGCAAGACTGGTTCGCCCGCCCTTTGCTCTGCTTACCTATATGCGCCAGCGGTTGCCAGGATGACGGACAGTAACCGTCGCAGATAGGGCAGCAGAGCAAAGCGGCCGACATGCTGTCCCGATCCGACGTCACAGCGAGGTGACCGATGAGTCAACTGCCAGATTCCGTCTCGATCCGTGAGGTCGGGCCGCGCGACGGGTTGCAGAACGAGGACCCGATCCCGACCGACGCCAAGGTGCGGCTGCTCGACGCCCTCTCCGGCACCGGCGTACGCCGAATCGAGGCGGTGTCGTTCGTGCACCCGAGGGCGATCCCGCAGATGGCCGACGCCGACGAGGTGTGGCGGCGGGCGGTGAAGGCCGACGGGGTGCGGTACTCCGCGCTGGTGCCGAACACCCGGGGCGCCCAGCGCGCGCTCGCCGCCGGATTCACCGAGATCGAGGTGGTGGTCTCGGCCAGCGACACGCACAACCGGCGCAACGTCAACCGGTCCACGGACGAGTCGCTGGACGACATCGCCGAGCTCATCGACCTGCTGCACGGCGCGTCGGCGCGGGTCGAGGTGATCGTGGCGACCAGCTTCGGCTGTCCGTACGAGGGGGACATCGACCCGCAGCGGGTGGCCGGGATCGTGGACCGGGTCGTCCGCGACGGCGCGGACCGGGTCGCGTTCGGCGACACCACCGGCATGGGCACCCCACGTCGGGTCCGCGAGCTGCTGACCGCGGTACGCGACCGCAACGCGCACGTGCCGGTCCTGCTGCACTTCCACAACACCCGGGGTACGGCGCTGGCCAACCTGCTGACCGCGTTGGAGCTGGGGGTGACCGAGTTCGACGCCAGCGTCGGTGGCCTCGGTGGCTGCCCGTACGCGCCGGGGGCGAGCGGCAACCTGGCCACCGAGGAGGCCGTGCACATGCTGCACGACATGGGCATCGACACCGGCATCGACCTGCCGGCGCTCATCGAGGTGGCGGAGTTGGCCGAGGAGTTGCTCGGCAAGAAGCTGCCGTCGGGTGTGCTGCGGGCCGGTCCGCGTACCCGGCTGACGCCGCTGCCGAGCTGAGGACGCGACGAAGGGGCCGACGCACGCGCCGGCCCCTTCGTTTTTCGGGTTCGGTCAGTTCACCGTGGTGAGCGCGCTCGGCCAGCTGTCGCGGAAGATGTCCGCGCTGCGGTCGGTGGCGCTGAACGTGCCGGCGAAGAGGTTGCTGACCCGGTTCGCCTCGGCGCTGCTCGGGTACGGGTTGGTGCAGCTGGTGCCGGCGCTGCCGCCGGACATCAGCAGTGAGCAGTTCCCGTTGTAGTTGTCCGGCAGACCGAGGATGTGCCCGATCTCGTGCGTCATGATCCGCAGCGGGCTGTACTGCGCGGCCTGCTGGGTGTCGATGTAGACCCGGCCGTTGCCGAGGCTGGTCCGCACGGCGTACGAGCCGCCGCCGGTGATCTGGTAGATGCGCAGGTTCGAGCCGCAGTTGGCGGAGAGCGTGAGGTTGACTGTGGCGTTGTTCCAGATCGAGGCGGCCTGGTTGGCCATGCCGGCGTAGCTGCCCGCCTGACTGGTGTTGTAGCAGATCGTCATGGCGGCGGACGCGGGCGACGGGTTGGCGACCGTGACGCCGAGGGTGGCGAGTGTCGTCGCGAGCACCGCGACGGCGAGCCGATTGAGTCGTGAGGTCATCGCTGACTCCAATCTGAGAGGGGTGTCAGGAGCCTAGCGATGTGTATTCACGTTTTTCAATGTCTTGCTCTCGGCTCAACTGTCTGGTTCGCTCGTAGGTCGCCGGCGGTCGCGATGATGCGCTAGCCTAACGATCGTTCAGGTCAGTATGGCGGAGGAGTCGGCGTGACGCTCGACGGTGAGGCACTGGAGCAGCTGCGCAAGCGGGCCCGGTCCGGCGGCGCGGACAAGTACCACGCGGCCAACGCGGCCAAGGGCAAGCTCTTCGCCCGTGAACGGGTCGCACTCCTGGTCGACGAGGGCTCGTTCGTCGAGGACGGCCTCTACGCCAACACGATGGCCGAAGGGCTGCCCGCCGACGGCGTGGTGACCGGTACCGCCACCATCGACGGCCGACAGGTCTGCCTGATGGCCAACGACTCCACGGTCAAGGCCGGCAGCTGGGGCGCCCGCACCGTCGAGAAGATCATCAGGATCATCGAGCGGGCGTACGGCGCCGGCGTGCCGATGGTCTACCTGGTCGACTCGGCCGGCGCCCGGATCACCGACCAGGTCGATCTCTTTCCCGGTCGGCGTGGCGCCGGCAAGATCTTCTGGAACCAGGTCCGTGCCTCCGGCTCGATCCCACAGGTCTGCGCGCTGTTCGGCCCGAGCGCCGCCGGTGGTGCGTACATTCCGGCGTTCTGCGACGTGGTGGCGCTGGTCGACGGCAACGCCAGCATGTACCTCGGCTCCGACCGGATGGTCGAGATGGTCACCGGCGAGAAGACCACCCTGGAGGCGATGGGCGGGGCGAAGGTGCACACCTCCGAATCCGGCGTGGGGCACTTCCTCTGCAAGACCGAGGCCGACGCGCTCGACGTGGTGAAGACCTACCTGTCGTACCTGCCGGCGAACTGGACGCAGGCGCCACCGACCGCACCGGCGGTCGCCGCGCCCGCGAAGGCCGACCTGGCCGCACTGGTGCCGGCCAGTGAGCGGCAGGCGTTCGACATGCGGCGGTACGTCAAGGGCCTGCTCGACGAGGGGTCGTTCTTCGAGATCCAGGCGCTGTGGGCCAAGGAGCTGACCATCGGCTTCGGCCGCCTCGACGGCCAGGTCATCGGTGTGGTCGGCAACAACTCGATGTTCAAGGGCGGCGTGCTCTTCGTCGACTCGGCCGACAAGGCCACCCGGTTCGTGCAGCTCTGCGACGCGTTCAACGTGCCGCTGCTGTTCCTCAGCGACGTGCCCGGCTTCATGGTCGGCAGCGCGGTGGAGAAGCAGGGCATCATCCGGCACGGTGCCAAGATGATCACCGCGATCTCCGAGGCGACAGTTCCGAAGATCTGCGTGGTGGTCCGCAAGGCGTACGGCGCCGGTCTCTACGCGATGGCCGGGCCCGGGTTCGAGCCGGATGCCACCATCGCGCTGCCGACCGCGAAGATCGCCGTGATGGGCGCCGAGGCCGCCGTGAACGCGGTCTACGCCAACAAGATCGCCGCCATTGCCGACGAGGACGAGCGGGCGGCCTTCGTCGCCGCCAAGCGGGCCGAGTACGAGCAGGACATCGACGTCGTCCGGTTGGCCAGCGAGCTGGTGGTGGACGCCATCGTCGAGCCGCAGGACCTGCGCACCGAGCTGGTCCGTCGATTCGCGGCGGCGCGTACCAAGGATCGGCACTTCTCCCGCCGTCGGCACGGCGTCACCCCGGTCTGACCATCGAATCAGGCCCGCACAGCGACCCGCCCCCGGCGTCACGAGCGCCGGGGCGGACCGTCCTTACAGGAGGATGAGATGGACTTCCGGCTCACCGACGAACAAGAGGCGCTGCGCGAGAGCGTGCGGGAATTCGCCCGCGAGGTGATCGCCCCGGTCATCGCCGAGCACTACGAGCAGCACACCTTCCCGTACGAGGTGATCCGGCAGATGGGCAAGATGGGCCTCTTCGGTCTGCCCTTCGCCGAGGAACACGGCGGCATGGGCGGCGACTACTTCGCGCTCTGCCTGGCCCTGGAGGAGCTGGCCCGGGTCGATTCCAGCGTGGCCATCACCCTGGAGGCGGCGGTCTCGCTGGGCGCGATGCCGATCTACCGCTTCGGCACCGAGGAGCAGAAGGCGACCTGGCTGCCCCGACTGCTCAGCGGCGAGGCGCTGGCCGGCTTCGGTCTCACCGAGGCCGGCACCGGCTCGGACGCCGCCGGCACGCAGACCCGGGCGGTGCTGGACGGCGACGAGTGGGTGATCAACGGGTCGAAGGCGTTCATCACCAACTCGGGTACCGACATCACCGCCATGGTCACCGTCACCGCGGTGACCGGCACGAACCCGGACGGCTCCAAGGAGCTGTCGACGATCATCGTGCCCACCGGAACGCCCGGGTTCGCCGTCGCGCCCGGCTACTCCAAGGTGGGCTGGACCGCCTCGGACACCCACGAGCTGACCTTCGACGACTGCCGGGTGCCGGCCGCCAACCTGCTCGGCGCCCGGGGTCGGGGCTTCGCGCAGTTCCTGCGGATCCTCGACGAGGGCCGGATCGCGATCGCCGCACTCGCCGTCGGCCTCGCGCAGGGCTGTGTCGACGAGTCGATCAAGTATGCGAAGGAGCGGCACGCCTTCGGTCGGCCGATCGGCGCCAACCAGGCCATCCAGTTCAAGATCGCCGACATGGAGCTGAAGGCGCACACCGCTCGCCTCGCATACTACGACGCCGCCGCACGGATGCTGGCCGGCGAGCCGTTCAAGCGGCAGGCCGCCATCGCCAAACTGCACGCCAGCACGATCGCCGTGGACAACGCCCGGGAGGCCACCCAGATCCACGGCGGGTACGGCTTCATGAACGAGTACCCGGTGGCACGGTTCTGGCGGGACTCCAAGATCCTGGAGATCGGCGAGGGCACCAGCGAGGTGCAGCGGATGATCATTGCTCGGGATCTGGGCCTTTGAGCGGCCCAGCCGAACTGGTCTGCCGGTCGTCCAGGACGGACTGCCCGTACGGCTGTCGGGTTTCGGCGAGCGGGCGTCAGTAGCCCGACGTTCGACTGCCGACGGTCGTAGTCCATCCGTACTCTTCGAGCCCATGACTCCGGATCATGATCGGTCGCGGAGCCCGGCTGGACGTACCACCCTGCCGGAGCTGCTCCGCGGGCATCGACGCGCCGCCGGCCTCACCCAGGCCGAGCTGGCGTCCCGGGCCGGGGTGGGTGTGCGGACGGTCCGTGACCTGGAGCGTGGCCGGTCGAACCGGCCACAACGCACCACTGTGGAACTGCTCGCCGGGGCACTGGCGCTGACCGGCACCAGTCGGGCGGCGTTCCTGGCCGCTGCCCGGGGTGCCGGTGCCGAACCGGCCTCGCCGGACGCCACCTCGACGGCGCTGGCGGTCGGCGGCGACGCCACGTCGGCCGCCGCCCCCGCCGACAGGTCGGTCGCTCTCCCGCCGCCGGTGGAGTTGATCGGCCGGGAACGCGACCTTGCCGAGCTGGCGGAAATGCTGACCGCGGAGCGGGGACCCCGGTTGGTGAGCCTCGTCGGGTTGGCCGGCGTCGGCAAGACCGCCCTGGCGACGTCGGTGGCGCACCTGGTGGCCGCCGCTCACCCGGCCGGTGTTGCCGGGGTGCTGGTGGGCGAGGGCGCCGACGGTCCGGACGTGCTCGCCGCCTCGATGTCGGTGCTCGGTGTGGCGCGCCTGTCCGAACTCGTGGCGCTGCTCGCTGGGCGGCCGACGCTACTGGTGATGGACGCGGTGGAACGCGCGCCGGGCCCGGTGGCCGCGACTCTGCACCGGTTGCTCGGAGCGCTGCCCTCGCTGCGGGTGCTGGTCACCGGGCGGCATCCGGTCGGGTTACCCGGCGAGCGGGTCTGGCCGGTCGCGCCACTCGACGTACCACCACCGGAGGCCGAGCACTCCGGGCTCGAATCGTGGCCGGCTGTCGCGTTGTTCACCGCCCGGCTCGCTCAGGTCCGCCGGGAGCCGCCCACCCCCGCCGAGCTGCCGGCGCTCGCCGCGTTGGTGCGCCGGTTGGGCGGGCTGCCGCTGGCCATCGAGCTGATGGCCGCCCGGGGCCGGCTCCTCGACCTCACCGAACTGCTCGACAGGTACGGCGACCGGGTGCTCGACCTGGCCACCCCCGCGGACGCGTCCGCCCACCCGGCCTGGGACGCATCGGAGGCGCTCGGCAGCCGGACGAACGGACCTGACACCGGTGCGGCGGTCTCGGTCGCCGTCACCCTGCGGGACGCGGTGGCGTTCAGCTACCGCCTGTTGGCGTCCGACGAACAGGCCGCGCTGCGGCAACTGGCCGTCTTCGGTAACCGCTGGTCGGTCGAGTTGGCCGAGGAGATGCTCGCCGACGAGGCCGACCGGGACGGCACCGTGGCCATCGACCCGGTTCCACTGTTGGACCGCTTCGTCGAGTTGGGGCTGCTGAGCGTACGCGGCACCGGCTCGTTCCGGTTCCGGCTGCTCGACGCGGTCCGGGACTACGCCGTCGAGCAGGCGGCCGGCGGAGGTGAGCTGACCTGCATCCGGCGTCGGCACGCGGAGGTCATCGCGCGCCTGGTGGCCCGTACCGCCAGTGACCTGATCGGCCCACGGTTACCCGACGCAGTGCACCGGCTGGACGAGATGAGCAGTGACATCAGCTCGTCGTTGGCCCACGCGGCCACCGACGACCCGTTGACCGCGCTGCGGCTGGCGGCCTGCCTGACCCGCTGGTGGCGGTTCCGTGGACGCGACGTCGTCGGGCGGCAGTGGCTGCGGCGGCTGCTGGCGGACCCGCGGACCGCTGACGCCGATCCTCTCCTGCGTGGCTGGGCCGCCCTCGGCGTCGCCCGGCTGGCGGCGGAGCACGGCGCCGGTGCCGAGGAGTTGTCGACGGCCCGTGCGGCGTTGGACACCTTCCGGCAGGCCGTCGACGTCACCGGGGAGTTGGAGGCGCGAAACGTGCTCGGCACCCTGCTGATCTCCGTCCGGCGGCAGGACGAGGCTCGCGAGCAGGCCGAGGCGTTGCTGCGGTTGGCCGCACGCAACGGGCGGACCCGGGACCTGGCGGTGGCCCAGAACAGCCTCGCCTGGCACGAGATCCGCGCGGGTGATCTGGCTGCGGCCCGCCGCCGACTCGCCGCGGTGGACCGACTCGCCGCCGAGAGTGGGGAGCAGCGACTGCGGGTGCTGGGCTGGGCCAATCGAGCCGAGGTCGCCCGACTGGAGGGCTGGTACGGGGACGCCATCGACCGTGGTCGGCGAGCGATAGCTGCCCTGTCCGAGCTGGGTGATCCCGGGCGTCGCCGTCGGGTGCTCGGGACCGTCGGGCTGGCGCTCGCTCAGGACGGGCGGGCCGCGGAGGCGACAGCGGTGCTGACCGAGTTGCGCGCCGGGGGCGGGGAGACGCTGCCGGCGCGGACCGTGCCGCGACCGCGCTCGGACGACTCGGCGCTGGTCTGGGGTGGCCCGGAGGCCGGGCTCTGTGCGTTGATCGAGGGGAACCTGGCGCTGCACCGGGGAGACCGGGAGTTGGCTGCCGAGTGGTTCGCGGCCGCCGCCGACCATGCGGGGCAGGATCGCCGCGACGTGGTGGAGGCGCTGGTGGGGCTGGCTGCGAGCACTGCGGACCCGTCGGTGCTCGATCGACTGGACCGGGTCTGTGTGGAGAGCGGCATCCGGCTGTTGCCGCAGGAGTCGGGACTGCTCTACGCGCTGATCGCCGCCCGGGGTGGACCGGCTCAGTAGCCCTGCGCTGCCCCGGAGGGGATCGAGCCCCGGGCTTCCCCCGAAGCGGATCGAGCCCTGCGCCGTCTTCGGGCGGATCGGGACGGGAGAGTGGCGCGGGCGAAGAGCCCCCTTTGGTGCTACCCCTCGCTGATCGCCCGCGCCGTCACCCCCCGGTGATCCCCGGTGCCCGAAGCCTGCCACCGGTGGGGTGGCAGAAAGTCGGCTTGGACCGAATTCTCCAGCTTGGCGGGATCAGTTCTGCCGGTCTTTCTGCCGCTGCCGCCGCCCGAGGGCGGGTGGTGATCAGCGCCGTCGGAGGGCGTCGTCGGTGGCGGCGGCCTGCTCCGGGCTGACGTCGTCACTGCCGGCGGTCGCGCACGGATGAGCGGCGTCGCGGACGCGACGCAACCCGTCGAGGAGTGCCACCAGCGCCTCTGGGTCGAGTTGCCCGGTGAACCACTGCTCGATCATCTGCAGGTGCCCGGGCAGCGTCTCGTTGAGGCGTTGCATCCCTGAGGCGGTGACCACCGCGTACGAGCTGCGGCGGTCGTTCGGGCAGGCCCGGCGGGTCAGCAACCCGTCGCGCTCCATCCGGTCCACGACCCGGGTCACTCCGCTTGTCGACAGGGAGGTCTGTGCGGCAAGGTCGGTCATGCGTAGTTGGTTGCCCGGCGAGCGGGCCAGTCGCGTGATGACCTCGAACTCGACCGCGGAGAGGCCGTGCTCCTCGAGTTGGGCGTTGAACCGGGCGGACAGCCCGGCGTGTGCCTCGAAGAGCAGGCCGACGGCGGTGATCCGGGGATCGTCGAAGACGTTGGTCACCCGTTCATCATACCAGTGCTTGACACGGGGAATGTTGTTGCGGTTATAGTTGCTCAGGCAGTCGTTGGGCTATTAAACAATCCCCTGGAGGACAGCAGCATGACCAGCAGCATCGAGACGGTTACCCGCGACTGGGACGGCCTCACCATCCCTGCGGCCGGCACCTACGCGCTCGACGTGGCGCACAAGCGGGTCGGCTTCGTTGCCCGCCACATGATGGTGAGCAAGGTTCGCGGTGAGTTCAACGACGCGACCGCCACCATCACCGTCGCCGAGGACCCGCTGCAGTCGTCGGTCGTCGCCACCATTCAGGCCGCCAGCGTCGACACCACCCAGGCCGACCGGGACGCGCACCTGCGCAGCCCCGAGTTCCTGGACGCCGAGAAGTTCCCGACGCTCGAGTTCCGCAGCACCGGGGTCAAGTCCCGTAGCGGCAGCGAGTTCGTGCTCACCGGTGAGCTGACCATCAAGGACGTCACCCGTCCGGTCGAGCTGGAGGTGGAGTTCGAGGGTGTCGGCCGCAGCCCGTTCGGCCAGGACATCTTCGGCTTCTCCGCGAGCACCGAGATCGACCGCGAGGAGTTCGGCCTGACCTGGAACGTCGCCCTGGAGACCGGGGGCGTGCTGGTCAGCCGCAAGATCAAGATCGAGATCGAGGGCGAGGCCGTACGCCAGGCCTGATCTTCGGGATCGCCGGAGGGCCAGGGGAATCCTCCCGGCGATCCGGTACGCAGGGCCCGCGCCGCACGTCGGCGCGGGCCCTGCGTCGTTCCCACTGCTGGTGGTAATTGTCACGGGTTGTTCTCACCCCTTTCGGGTCCAGCCGGTCGACGACGGGGTACAGATGGCGCCACGAGCGCGTCCGCCCCGGTCGACGTCGGATCATCGCCGTCGGCCTCTGGCCCCGGTCAGGTGGCGCTCTTACCGTGGATGCTTCACAAAGCGCTTCCGGGACGGGATGATCCCGACCGCGCCGGCCGTCGGGAGGACACATGGGCAGGGACGTCTCAGAGGGCGCCTTCACCCGGGATGATCGCGTCCGATATCGGCAGAAGGTACGGCGGTGCCTGGACGTCTTCGCCCTGATGCTGGACGACTTCGGCTTCGACGCGGACCGGCCGATGACCGGTCTGGAGATCGAGCTCAACCTGGTCGACTCGGCCGCCGAGCCGGCGATGCGCAACGAGGAGATCCTCGCCGACATCGCGGACCCCCTCTTCCAGACCGAGTTGGGGCAGTTCAACCTGGAACTGAATGCCGAGCCCCGACTCATCGAGGGCAACGGCTTCGCCGACTACGAGCACGACCTGCGCGGCAGCCTCTCCCGGGCCGACGAGCGTGCCGCCAGATCCGACGCGAACATCGTCCTGGTCGGCATCCTGCCCACCCTCACCGAGGGGCACCTGGTCGAGGACAACCTCTCCACCAACGAGCGTTACCGGGTGCTCAACGACCAGATCGTCGGTGCCCGGGGCGAGGACATCGAGCTGGACATCCGTGGCGTCGAGCAGTTGCGCACGCACACCGACTCGATCGCCCCCGAGGCCGCCTGCACGAGCCTCCAGTTCCACCTCCAGGTCGCCCCGGACAGCTTCGCCGACTACTGGAACGCGTCCCAGGCCATTGCGGGGGTGCAGGTGGCGGTCGGGGCGAACAGCCCCTTCCTGTACGGCCGCCAACTGTGGGCCGAAACGCGGATCGCCCTGTTCCAGCAGGCCACCGACACCCGTCCGGACGAGCTGAAGGCCCAGGGCGTACGGCCGCGGGTGTGGTTCGGCGAACGGTGGATCACCTCGATCTTCGACCTGTTCGAGGAGAACGTCCGGTACTTCCCGCCGCTGCTGCCGATCTGCGAGGACGAGGACCCGGTGGAGGTCCTGCACGCCGGCGGTGTGCCACAGCTCGGGGAGTTGCGGTTGCACAACGGCACGGTCTACCGCTGGAACCGTCCGGTCTACGACATCATGAACGGCCGACCCCATCTGCGGGTGGAGAACCGGGTGCTGCCGGCCGGCCCGACTGTGGTGGACATGTTGGCCAACGCGGCCTTCTACTTCGGGCTGGTACGCGGCCTGGCCGAGGCCGACCGCCCGATCTGGAGCCAACTCACCTTCAGCTCCGCCGAGGAGAACTTCCACGCCGCCGCCCGACGTGGCCTCGACGCCGTGCTGCACTGGCCCGGGCTCGGCGACGTGCCGGTCACCAAGCTGGTCCTGGAGCAACTACTGCCCACCGCCGCCACCGGCCTGGACGGGTTCGGCGTCGCCCCGGCGCAGCGGGACCGGTTGCTCGACATCATCGAGCAGCGCTGCCGTACCGGCCGTAACGGCGCCGTCTGGCAGACCGAGGCGGTCTGGGCGGCGGAGCGACGCCACGGCATGGACCGGCCTGCCGCGCTGCACCACATGGTCCAGCGCTACGCCGAACTCCAGCGCACCAACGAACCCGTCCACACCTGGCCAACCACCTAACCCCCTGCACCCCTACCCCCTCGAAGCGCGTTGATCAGGAAGTTGTCGCCATGACACGCCAAGCGAGGTGGCAACAACTTCATGATCGACAGGGTGGGGCGGGCGGGGTAAGGGCGGGCGGGGTTAGTCGGTGGTGGGGCGGCGGGCTGCACGGGTGCGGCGGCTGTTCGGGGCCGTGTCCTCCGTGGTGGCTTCGGTGGGGAGGGCCGGATCCGAGCGGTCGGGATCCGTACGCGGAGCGGGCACCTGCGGCGCGGCGGTGGCTTCGCCCGGCAGCGAGCCCGTCCTGGGCGTCTGCGACGGCACGCTGACCCTTTTGCGCCGTCCCGTGGTTCCAGCCGTCGAGGCTCCGGCAGTTGACGCAGTGGGTTCGGCCGTCGCGCCGGGGACCGGCGGCGCGGGCTCGGTCCCGGTCACCGGGGCCGGGTCGGTCACCGTCTCCCGAGGCACAGCACTCCGCCGGGCCGGGCGGCTCTGTTCGGCCAGGCGGTTCCGGTCGCTTCGCTCGCCGAGGCGGGCGGCCAGAACCGAGCCGCCGACACCGGCGATCACCGCGTACGGGGCGATCAGTTGGGTGGACAGCTGCGCCGGGCCCAGCGTCGACCAGTGCGGCAGGGTGGTCAGGTAGGCGAGCGCGACGAGCACCGGGCCCGCTGCGCCGGAGGCCGCCGCACCCACGCGGTGTCCGCCCAAGCGGGCGGACCGCCGGGCGGCCAGTACGCCGATCAGCAGCGCGGGCAGCAGTGCCAGCAGCGCGCCGGGCCAGTAGAGCTGGCCCCCGATCCAGTACCGGGCGTGGTCCGGGTCGAACTGCCAGGTACCGAGCTGCGCGCCGGTCAGCCCACGTCCGACGCGTACCCCGTCGATGACGGAGATCACCGCGAGCAGCCAGAGCCAGGCGGCCGTCGCTGTCACGTTGACCGCGGCGGCTCGGGAGCGAAGCGCCCAGATCGCGACGAGGACGCCGATCAGGATGCCCAGCGTCGCCTGTACGGCGGCCGTGCGTTGCGGGGCGCCGGTGTCCGCGCCGGTCGCTACCCGCGCGGGTACCGCGATCAACAGGACGGTGACCAGCCCGCCCAGCCCGGCGCCAAGCGCCACTGCCACCCGGCGCAGCAGGCCGCCCCGGTCGCTGACCGGCGGGTCGACCGCCGCTGGTGGCGTGCCCGCCACCTCCGGGCGGCCGGTGTCGACGACCGGTGAAGGTCCGTCGACCGGGCTGTCGTGCTCCGGCCGCCGCTCATCGAGCCGCAGGCCCTCCTGGCGGGCAGCACCGTCTGGCGAGGTTTCCGGAGAGACCACTGTCTTCGCCGGGGCGTTGCGTTGGTGCAGCCGCTGCGCGCAGACCGCACCGAGGACCGTCGAACTGGCGGCGAGCCAGGTCGCCCAGGCGAGGCCGTCCGCCCAGGCTGTGTCGGTCGCACCGGCATCGGTGGGCGTCCAGGTGATGACGCCGAGCCCGTAGCCGAAGCCCAGTTGTGCGGCACCCGCGCCGGCAGCGACCCCGATCGCCGTCGCGATCGACACTCCCCAGCCCTGTCTGGCCATGCCGGGCAGCGTAACGTCCCGTCGTCGGCGCGGCGAGTCGCAGAGACCCGCCGGTGTGGACCGCCGGTGCGGGCGGGTTGGGCGGCGGGCGGTACGGTCGCCGGTGATGAGGCGGTGGGCGTTATGACGGACACGAACACGGGCCAGCAGAATGCCGCCGGTGGCGGTGCGGGCCGGGCCAGCGTCGTGCTCGGCGGTGGGTTGGCAGCGGTGCTGCTCGCCGCCGTGGGTGCGACCGGCGGCTGGTTGTTGGCCGGCGAGGACGACACATCCTCCGGTGACCCGCTGGCCGTTGCGACCACGGCTGGCGCGTCGACGACCCGGCCCACCGCACCCCGGCCGAGCAGCGGTCGACCGACACCGTCGGCGGTCCAGACCTCCGCCACTCCGACCAGGACAGCCGGCCTGACCGTGCCGCCGGTGATCGGCACCGACTTCGAGCAGGCCCGGGATACGCTGCGCAAGCAGCGGCTCGGTTGGCGGCTGGTCTTCGGTGGCGGTGTCGGCCGTACGGTCGAGAGCACCACACCGGACGTGGGCACCGAGGTCGCCCGGGGGACGACGGTGCAACTACAGGTTGCCGGGCCAGCGCCGGCCGCCGAGGTGCCGGACGTGGTCGGCGAGAGTTGCGCCGACGCCGCCGACGAGTTGGTCGACGAGGGCCTCTACCCGCGCTACCTCAGCGGACGTACGGGAAAGGTCAGCCGGCAGGAGCCCGCCGAGGACGGCCCGGCCCGGTGGAACGACCAGGTCAGCATCTGGTGCGGCTCCGACGGCCAGCCGACCCCGAAACCCACTCCCTGATTCCAGGCCGGCGGGTTCGCCGCGCGGCCCGTACCGCGTGCTGTCTCGCCGACAGCCGGCGCGGCTCGGCACGCTGATCCCCACCGACGGCGGTGTGGGCGACTAGGTTGGCGGTCGAGGGCCATGACGCCCGTCCGGGTTCGGGAAAGGACGTGCGATGAGCGACGACCGCCAGGAGCCTCCCGCCGACGAGCACGACGACGACCGGACGCGACCCCTGCCCTCCGCCGCTGATCGGCCGGCCCCGACCGGGCCCGCCGCTGACGGACCGGACGAGACGGCACCGATCGACCGGACCGTCCCGGCTCGTCCCGATCTTTCCCCCGACCAGACAATGCCGATCGACCGGTCCGCCGGCACCCGGCCGGGCCCGCCGGCCGACCGGACGGCGCCGATACCACCGGCCTGGTCCGGTCGGGCCGAGGTGCGCTCGCCCCGACCGGACGACGCCGGCGGTGAGTGGTACGTCGAGGAGCAGGGTGGTCGGCGGTGGTGGTCCCCGATCCTCTGGGGCGTACTGGCGCTGCTGCTCGCCGGCCTGCTCGGGGGCGCGCTCTGGGTGGTGCTCGCCCAGCAGGACGACGACCGGGACGATCGCGGGCCCACGCCGTCCCCTCCGCCCACCAGTGCCCCCAGCGCCCCGCCGACCAGCGCAGCCCCCACGTCGGCGGCACCCACCAGTGAGTCGCCGAGCAGCTCGCCGACCACGGAAGCGCCGGACGAGCTGCCGGTGCCACCGCTCGCCGGCCTGCCGCAGGCCACCGCCGAAGGGCTGTTGGCCCGGCTCGGCCTGACCTACCGGGTGGTGTACCGCCCGTCGGAGTTGCCGCCCGGGACTGTGGTGGGCACCGAGCCGGAGGCCGGCACGTCGGTGTCCAGCGACGACGAGGTGTTGTTGATCATCTCCCAGGCCCAGCCCTCGACCGGGGCGAGCCCGACCACACCGAGCCCCACTGTGACGAGCACGTCGTGACCGCTGGTCACCACATCCGTCGACGGGTGCCGACGAGGCCGATGCCGGCCAGCGAGATGGCGAGGCCGAAGATGCCGGACCAGAAGAGGGAATGGCGGATGTCCGTGGCGCTGTGCCCCGCCGGAGCGGCCTCGGTGAGTTCCTGACGGCCGTCGGACTGACCGCCGGCACCCAGCCCGGACACCGGCCCGGTCAGGTCGGTGCCGCCCGCCTGGTCGGCCGGGGTGTCGGTGTCGGTCCAGCCGGGTTTCTCGTAGACCGACTGACCGTCGCCCGTCGGCGGGTCGGAGTCGAGCACGGTGATCTCCGGTGCGGGCACCGGTGCGGTCAGCCGGGTGGACGACATCGCCGGGTCGCGGACGAGGACCAGGAGTGTCGCCATCGCCCCGAGGAGGGCGAGGAGTCCGAAGGCATAGGCGATGAGAGAGCGGTGGTGCCGCCGCAGGGCGGGCTGATTGACCATGACCATCCCAGGGTCAGGGTCCTGGACGAGCGGGTGGAACGTGCCGGGGTGGGCGTACCGATTCTATGGCGACGGCACGCCCACCGGCGGCGGTTCGGGTCGGTCAGCCCACCCGGAGCGGGGTACGCGCGACCGGGCGGCGGGCCCGCACGGTGTGCGGACGGGGTTCGGGGGCGGCCTGCAGTTGCTGCAACCCTTCCCGCTGAACGAAGATCGACCGTCGGGTGACAGCGTCGCCCGCGGCGTTCAACTCGTAGCCGTCGAGCCAGAGCCAGCCGTCATAGGTCGGCCAGTCGAGGACCCGGATCACCCGGAACTTGATCGGCCTGAGGAACTGGACACTCGCCGCGCGTGTCACATGCAGTACGTCACCGGTGCGGGGAAGCACATGGGCTCCTGGGGAGGATCGGCCGGCGATTGCGCCGGCGGTGCCTGAACGGGGGACGTCTCGGCCGGTGACGGGGTCGTGCCTCGTGAACCGGTGGTGCGGATGGCGGTGGTCGGGCCGTACCCCGCTGGTGACGTGCCGCCACCCGACCACCACCCGGTTGCTTCCGGGAACCGCGCCCGCCGCCGCAGCTTGCCGGCTTGCAGCGGCGGGGTCCTTACCCCGGAGCAGGTCGCGTTGTCGTCGGCCGGGCCCGCGTCGTGCCCGGCTTCCCCGAAGCGGTGGGGTCACCACTCCGAGGGACCGAACGGAGACGCTGAGTGATCCGTGCCATACGGACAGAGTGCATCAGGGACGTGCTTCATGCAAGTTGCACGTCGACTTTTGCCGATACGTGAGCGTGTCGCGCGAAAGGCCTATTGAAGCCATCCGCGTGTGGGCGGCAGACTGGGGACCGGTTTCGCCCGTCGCGGCCGGCCGAGGACCGGCACCACCCCCTTCGTCGCGAACGCTCGCCGGTCGACGGTCGCGCCCCCGGCGGGTGTCACCCAGTGGCGCGTTACCGGAGGTAGCCCGAGTGGGGTCGAGCAGCCAGCGGCGGAGACCAGTGACTCACGGGTTGCGCGATGAGTGAGCGGCGCAGTCCCACCATCAGACGGCGGCGGCTCGGGGCCGAGCTGCGTCGCCAGCGGGAGTCCGCCGGGATCACCATCGAGGTGGTCGCCGAACAGTTGGAATGCTCGGCGTCCAAGGTCTCCCGGATCGAGACCGGGCACACCACGGCCACCCCACGCGACGTGCGGGACATGCTGCGGATCTACGGCGTCGTCGGCGCCGAGAGCGACGAGCTCGTGCAGATCGCCCGGGAGGCCCGCCAGAAGGGCTGGTGGCACCCCTACAGCACCGTGCTCGTCGGCGCGTACGTCGGGCTGGAGGCGGCAGCCAGTTCGATCCGGGCGTACGAACAGCAGGTCGTTCCGGGTCTTCTGGAGACCGAGGAGTACGCCGGGGCCATGATCCGTGCCGCTCGGCCGGACTTCACCGCCGATCAGGTACATCAAAGAGTGCGTGTCCGTTTGGGTCGTCAGTCGTTATTGACCCAGGACGATCCGGTCGATCTGTGGGTGGTGCTCGATGAGGCGGTGGTAAGTCGGCCGGTGGGCGGGGACGAGGTGATGCGCGGTCAACTCAAGCGGTTGGTCGAGGTGGCCGAGTTGCCGAACGTGACGCTGCAGATCCTGCCCTTCGAGGTGGGTGCGCATGCCGGCATGGACGGCACGTTCACGATCCTCAGCTTCCCTGAGCCCGGTGATCCGGATGTTGTGTACGCGGAGAACGCCACGGGTGGGCTCTTCCTCGAGAAGAGCGACGAACTACAGAAGTACAGCTTCATCTTCGATCACATCCGCGCTGCGGCCATACGTCCGGAGGAGTCCGTCGCACACATCGCAAAACTGGCAGAGGAGCCGTTGTGGAAATGGCGACCAAAGGGTTCCCCGTGGACCTGACGCAGGCAGCATGGTTCAAGAGCTCGAAGAGCGGGCCGAACTGTGACAACTGCGTGGAGGTGGCGTACGTGACGGGCGCGGTCGGAGTGCGGGACTCGAAGGACAAGGCAGGCCCCGCCCTGGTCTTCGCACCGGGTGACTGGCACTCCTTCGTTTCAGGCACCCGGGGTGGTGTGTTCGGCGCGGTCTGACCGACTGGTCAGTGGAGTCCCCGTCCGGTTCGCCGGACGGGGACTCCGCCGTGTCCGCGGTCAGGCGCGGCTGACTGCCGCGTCGCGGCAGGAGTCGGCCAGGTTCCGTCGGGATTCCCGTCGCCAGAGCGTCCCCGTCTCGTTGAACCGGTCGGTACGGCGCTGGTCGACGACCCGCCGCACCGACCCGCAACCGAGCGATTAGGCGAGACGGATGACGACGATCGGCTCAGACAACCTCACCACCGGTCCGGCCAAGCCGGAGCGGTTCGGTGGCAAGTACCGCGGCGCTCGTCGGGACACGGTTCTGACCGAGGTGGTCTCGACCGACCAGGAGTTGAGCGGGCGGGAGGGTGCTTCCGAGACGACGGATCCTCCGCTGTCGCTGCCCTCACTGGACCCGAACCCGCTGATCGAGCCGTCGTTCCCGCCGGCGGGCTGGCCGATGGAGCCGCCCGAGTCCCTGGCGGACCACCCGTTGCTGCGTGGTCTGCTGATGGAGCTGCCGCCGAAGGGCACAGTGCCCTCGCAGGACTGGCTGGACCGCTGGTTCGAGGCCACCAGGTCGATCCTGGAGCTGCTATACGTGCAGAGCGCCAGCCGCCCGCGTTGACCGTGCGACGGCGGGCTGGGCCCGCTCCGCGAGGCGGTTGTGGCGTAGCGCGTGCCGGACCCCGATGGCGATCACCGCAAGCGCGCCCACGGTGATCGCCGGCCCGGTGACGCCGGGGTCGGCCCCGAGATCGGCGCCGGCGGCGGCGATCAACGCCGGCACCGTGGCCAGGGCGGTGACCTGTAGCGGCAGCCCGACCAGCGGGTGGGCCGCGGCGGCGCGCAGCCCGTGCGGCGCGGGGGCGGCGGGGGCACTGACGAACGCGCCCGCGCCGGCCCACAGCCGGCGGATCCGTCGTACCGAGCAGACCGCCGCCACGAGCGCCGGACCGGCGGCCAGTATGAGCCCGGCGGCGGCCCGGTCGATCGGAGCGGTGCCAGCGCTGAACAGCCCGCCGCCGAGCACGGCGGCGGTGAGCGCCACGCCGGTGAGGGCCAGCACCAGCAACCATCCGGTACGCCGACGCAGCATGCGGGTGTTGCGCAGCCGGGGAAGGCCGTCGGCGACGACGCCGGCGGCCAGCCAGACGGCGGCGACCGGGAGCAGGATGCTGAGCTGACTCTCCATGTTCGAGAGTCTTTCCCGAATCCGGGCGGAGCGAATCCGGGCGTGCCCCCCGTTCGCCCCGGACGCCGGGCCCGTAGGGGGTCATCACTCGACGGTATGGCCGTTTCGACATGTTCAACTGCCCGACGGCTGACTTACCCTCAGCTAGATTGGCAACGGTCGATTGATGTTGGGACCGGTGGTCACGTTCCACCGCCGGTCAGAGGGAGGTAGGAAATGGGTCTTCCACGAAGGTCCGTACTGATCGGGGTGGCCGCGGCGACCGTGCTGGCCGTCGGTACCCCAGCCCTGGCCGCCGAACCCGTGGGTGTGGTTCGGGCCGCCGGCGGAGCCACCGCCGTGCCGGACAGCTACATCGTCGTACTCAAGGACAGCGCCGTGGCCCGGGACCGGGTCGGCGACGCGGCGAAGCGGCTCTCCGGCCGACACGGCGGCACCGTGGCCCGCACCTACGGGGCGGCGCTGCGCGGCTTCGAGGCGAAGGTCAGCGCACGCGCGGCGGCGCGGATCGCGGCCGACCCGGATGTGGCGTACGTCGAGCAGAACCACACCGTCTCGATCTCCGGCACGCAGACCAACCCGCCCTCCTGGGGCCTCGACCGGATCGACCAGCGCAACCTGCCGTTGGACAGCTCCTACACCTACCCGAACACGGCGAGCAACGTGCACGCCTACATCATCGACACCGGCATCCGGTTCTCCCACAACGACTTCGGCGGCCGGGCAACCTCCGGCTACGACGCGGTGGACGGCGGGTCGGCCGACGACTGCAACGGGCACGGCACGCACGTGGCCGGCACCGTCGGCGGGTCCGCGTACGGGGTGGCCAAGGCCGTCCAGCTCGTCGGCGTACGGGTGCTGAACTGCTCCGGCAGTGGCACCAACGCCGGTGTGATCGGCGGCGTCGACTGGGTCACCGCGAACGCGATCAAGCCGGCGGTGGCGAACATGAGCCTCGGCGGCGGCGCGAACAGCTCGCTGGACAACGCCGTCCGCAACTCGATCGCCTCGGGTGTCACGTACGGCCTGGCGGCCGGCAACGACAGCGGCGCGAACGCCTGCAACACCTCGCCGGCGCGTACCACGGAAGCCATCACTGTGGGCTCGACGACCAGCACGGACGCCCGGTCGTCGTTCTCCAACGTCGGCACCTGCCTGGACATCTTCGCGCCCGGCTCGTCGATCACCTCGGCCTGGTACACCAGCAACACGGCCACCAACACGATCAGCGGCACCTCGATGGCCACCCCGCACGTGGTCGGAGCGGCGGCCCTGGTGGCCAGCGCCAACCCGAGCTGGACCCCGGCTCAGGTCCGCAACCAACTGGTGGCCAACGCCACGCCCAACGTGGTGAGCAACCCCGGCTCGGGCTCGCCGAACCTGCTGCTCTACGTGGGCAGCGGCGGCACCACCCCGCCGCCCACCGGCTGCACCGGCACCAACGGCACCGACGTGTCGATCCCGGACGCCGGTTCGGCGGTGACCAGCTCGATCACCATCTCCGGCTGCGGTCGCAACGCCTCCTCGGCCTCCACCGTGGCGGTGAACATCGTGCACACCTACCGCGGTGATCTGGTCATCGACCTGCTCGCCCCGGACGGCAGCTCGTACCGGCTGAAGAACAGCAGCACCTCGGACAGCGCCGACAACGTGAACGCCACGTACACGGTCAACGTGTCCGGTGAGGCCGCCGACGGCATCTGGCGACTCCAGGTGCGGGACACCTACTCGGTCGACACCGGCTACATCAACACCTGGACCCTGACCGTCTGATCGGGTTCCGACGACGCAAGGCCCCACCCGGCACGTCGGGTGGGGCCTCGCGTCGTACGGATCAAGCTCAGACCGAGAAGGTGGCCGGCCGCTCGGTGGCCGGGGCCGGCGGGCGGGCCTTCCACAGGCCGACCTTCTGCGCGGCGAGCCGGCTCAGGTAGGCCGGGTTGAGGATGACGTAGCGGCGCCAGAGCCGCTTCGGCTCCAGACCGAGGCGCCAGAACCACTCAAGGCCGGCGCGCTGCATCCACGGCGGGGGCTGGCGCAGCAGCCCGGCGTGGTAGTCGAAGGCCGCGCCGACCGCCATCAGCGGCATGTCGAGCAGCGGCCGCATGGCGTACGTGAAGACCTCCTGGCGCGGGCAGCCGAGCCCGACCAGCACCAACCGGGCGCCACTGGACCGGATCCGGTCGGCGATCTCGGCGTCCTCACCGGGTTGGACGGCACGGAACTTGGACGGCTCCACCCCGGCGATCTTCAGCGCCGGGAACATCTGCTCCAGGGCCGGGATCAACCGGGCGAGGGTCTCCTCGGTCGAGCCGTACAGGTAGACCGGTAACCCCTCGTCGGCGAAGCGCGACAGCACGTGCAGGGTCAGGGTCGGTCCGTACACCCGGTCGCTGAGCCCTGCGTGGTGCAGCAGGTTGAGCGCCCACCGCACGGGCTGCCCGTCCGGCGTCACCACGTCGAAGGAGTTGAGCCGCGCGTTGTGCGCCGGGTCGAGCACCCCGGTCATCACACCGTGCACTGCCAACGCGGTCAGCGCGAGGGGACGCCGTTCGTGTGCCGCGGTCACCACCGCGTCGGTCGCCGTGGCGTAGTCGGTGGCGTCGACCAGCACACCGAGCACGTTGCGCTTCGTCCGGGCGCTCATGGCTGGGCCACCCACTTGTCCGCGTTGGCCTCGTAGATCTCCCGCAGGATCATCGGCACGTCGTAGGTGATCTTCCAGTCCGGATACTGCGCCTCGAACCGGGCCATGCTGCTCACGTACCACTGGTGGTCACCGGTGCGGCTCTGCTCGACGTAGTTGATCTGCGCCTCGCGGCCGGTGATCTCCTCCGCGATCCGGAACGCCTCGATGTGCGAGGTGTTGGAGTGCCGGCCGCCACCGAGGTTGTAGACCTCCGCGGATCGCGGGGCCCGGAAGAACGCCTCGAACGCGGTCAGCACGTCGTGCGAGTGGATCGCGTCCCGGACCATCTTGCCCTTGTAGCCGAAGAGGTTGTACGTCCGGCCCTCCATGACGCAGCGCATCAGATAGGCCAGGAACCCGTGCAGCTCGGCAGCGGAGTGCGCCGGGCCGGTCAGCGTGCCGCCCCGGAAACAGGCGGTCTTCATGTCGAAGTAGCGCCCGTACTCCTGGACCATCACGTCCGCGGCGACCTTGGAGGCGCCGAAGACCGAGTGCAGCGAGTGGTCGATCGACATCTCTTCGGTGATGCCCTGGTACCAGCGGTGGTCCTCGGGCAGCTCGTACCGGGTCTCCAACTCGATGAGCGGCAGGCTGTTGGGCCGGTCGCCGTACACCTTGTTCGTCGAGCAGTGGATGAACGGCGCGTCGATCGCGTGCCGGCGGGTGTTCTCCAGGATGTTGAGCGTGCCGCCGGCGTTCACGTCGAAGTCCGTGTACGGCTCCTTGGCTGCCCAGTCATGGCTCGGCTGGGCAGCGCTGTGGATCACCACTGCGATGTCCGAGCCGTACTTCTTGAACACCTGCTCCAGGCCGTCCCGGTCCCGGATGTCCACCGCGAAGTGGGTGTACGCGTTACCCAGGTCACGGCCGAGCCGTTCCAGGCTCCACGAGGTGGAGCCGTCCTCGCCGAAGAAGTACCGGCGCATGTCGTTGTCGATGCCGACGACGTCCAGACCGAGGCCGGCGAAATGCCGGACCGCTTCGGAGCCGATCAGACCACCCGACCCTGTCACCAACGCGACACTCACACGCCACTCCTGGTCCATCGGAGGCAGAATCCATCGGAGCATAGCGTGACGTCCGGCACGCCCCGATATGACGGAAGGGCCCCGCATGAAGCGGAGCCCTCGTCGGTGGTGGGGATGGGGGGAGTTGAACCCCCACGCCCTTTCGGGCACACGGACCTGAACCGTGCGCGTCTGCCATTCCGCCACATCCCCGTGGCACAACCCGGAACACTCTAGCTGCCCGGCCCCGCTGTCTCCAACGGGCCCCGGGAATACTACGCTGTCCCTGACGCTCGCCACGAACGATTACCGTTCGTGGCGGACGAAAGATTAGCACGACAATCCCGGCCCTTCCGAACGGGTCGAGAGCAGCCGGCCGAGCGGCGTGTGAGCTGCGCGCGCGCCGGCCGGATACCATCATGTCCTCGGGACCCGAGGAGGAGCCGGTGAGCGTGCTGCAACGCTTCGAGAAGCGTCTGGAAGGCCTGGTAGAAGGGGCCTTCGCCAAGGTCTTCAAAGGGGTGGTCCACCCCGTGGAGATCCTCAACGCCATGCAGCGGGAGGCCGAGGCGCACAAGGCGATCCTGGCCGGTGGGCGCACGTTGGTGCCCAACCGCTACGTGATCGATCTCTCGCCGTTCGACCACAGTCGGCTGGCGCCGTACGCCGCCGCGCTGGCCCAGGAGTTGGCCCAGTCGCAGGCGGAGTTCATCGGCGAGCAGGCGTGGACGGTCTACGGCGACGTGATCGTCGAGATCGAACGAGGCGAGGGCCTGGACACGGGCATGTTCCGTGTCACGGCCGAGGTCTACACCGGCGGCGAGGTCGCCCCGGTGTCGGCACCCGGCTACGACGCCGGCCCGCCCGCCTACCCCGCGTACGACCAGGGTGGTGGCTACGGCCCGCCGCCCGGGCACGGTGGCGGTCGCAACGTGCGGCTGGTCTCCGGCGACGGTCGCACCTACCCCCTTCAGATGGGGTCGACGGTGATCGGTCGCGGCGACCAGGCCAACCTGCGTCTGCCCGACGTCGGCATCTCCCGGCGACACGCCCGGCTGGATTTCGACGGGGGCCAGGTCGTGCTGACCGACCTGGGTTCGACCAACGGCACCATGGTGAACGGGCAGCGGGTCTCCGCCGTCGCGCTCAACCCCGGTGACATGGTCCAGCTCGGGACGACGACGCTGACCTTCCGCGTGGACGGCTGACCCGCCTTGCCGGAACTGGTCATCACCGTTGCCCGGTTCGGGTTCCTGATCCTGCTGTGGATCTTCGTGTTCACGGTGGTCGGGGTGATCCGCAGGGACCTCTTCGCGGGCGCCCGGTCCGGTCGTCTGGTGGCCGCGCCACGCGCGGTGGGCGCCTCGACGGGGCAGGGGGCCAAGCCAGCGAAGGTGAAAAGGGGCAGAGCGGCACACCAACTGGTGGTGACGGCCGGTCAGCTGGCCGGCACCAAAATCACTCTCGGGGAAGCGCAGATCACCATCGGTCGGGCTGAGGACTCCACCCTGGTCATCACCGACGACTACGCCTCCGCGCGACACGCCCGGCTCGTGCCGCGTGAGGGGCAGTGGTACGTCGAGGATCTCGGCTCGACTAACGGCACGTACCTCGATCGCGCTAAGGTCTCCGGACCAACCCCCGTCCCCCTCGGCGTGCCGATCCGGATCGGCCGCACTTCCCTCGAATTACGGCCATGACTCTGACCCTGCGCTATGCGGCCCACAGCGACCGCGGTCTGATCCGAGACGGCAATCAAGACTCCGTCTACGCCGGGCCGCGGTTACTCGCCGTTGCCGACGGCATGGGCGGTATGGCCGCCGGTGACGTCGCCAGCAACATCGTCATCGGTGCCATGGCGCCGCTCGACGAGGACGTCCCAGGGGACGCTCTCGTCGACGCGTTGCGTTCGGCAGTGGGCACCGCCAACCAACAACTCCGCGACACAGTGGACGCCAACCCGCAGTTGGAGGGGATGGGCACCACGCTGACGGCGACCCTCTTCACCGGCAGCAAGCTGGGGATGGTCCACATTGGCGACTCGCGGGCCTACCTGCTGCGCAATGGCGAGTTCGCGCAGATCACCAAGGACGACACCTACGTCCAGATGCTGGTCGACGAAGGCCGCATCAGCGCCGAGGAGGCGAGCAGCCACCCGCAGCGGTCGCTGCTCACCCGTGCCCTCGACGGTCGGGACATCGACCCGGAATACTCGGTCCGCCAGGTCATGCCCGGCGACCGGTACCTGATCTGCAGCGACGGCCTCTCGGGTGTGGTCAGCGCCGAAACCATCGGCGAGACCCTGCGGGAGTACACCGACCCGCAGCAGTGCGTCGAGCGGCTGGTGCAGCTCGCGCTGCGCGGCGGTGGGCCGGACAACATCACGGTGATCATCGCCGACGCCACCGACCAGGACATCGTCGAGGCGACCCCGATCGTGGGCGGCGCCGCCGCCCGGGACCGGGGCATGGCGACCTCCGCCGACGACTCGACTCCGGCCGCCCGAGCCTCGGCGCTCTCCGCGCCGCGTCCGGCCGCACCCGAGGAGCCGGCGGCCTCCGACGATGACGCCGACCGGCCGAAGCGACGCCCGGTCCGGACCGCCGCCATGGCGCTGGCCCTGCTGGTGATCGTCGGCGGTGCGTCGTTCGGTGGCTGGACGTACACCCAGCGGCAGTACTACGTGGGAGCCACCGAAGAGGGCCAGGTTGCCGTCTTCCGCGGTGTCCAGGGTCAGATCGCCGGGATGGACCTGTCCAGCGTGCACCGCCGCAGCGGCACCCGCCTGGACGACCTCACCGTCGCCGCGCAGGACACCGTCAAGGTCGGCATCCGGGCGAAGAGTGAGCCGGACGCCGAGCGTCAGCTCGCCGAGCTGACCAGCGACACGCCGAGCAACCCGAACCTGAAGCCGCTCTGCCCGCTCGACCCGACCGCCGTCGGGGTCACCACGCCGACGCCGACGCCGACCCCACTCGGTTCGACGCCGACCCCGAACGGCAGCCCGAGCGCCAACGCGTCGCCGACCCCCAACGGGGTTGTCAGCGCAAGCCCGACCGCGGGTGCCACCACCGCTCTCGGTGGGGCCGGCGCGACCACCACACCCGACGTCACGCCCTCCGACTCGGCCCCGCCGGCGCTCGACCCGGCCGGCTGCCGGTCTCCTGAGTGAGCGTCGGCTGAGATCCTGAGGACTCCACCCGTGACCGTAGCGGCCACACCGGCACCCTCGCCCGCCACCGCGGGCGAGCAATCCGGCGTACGCCTGGCGCGGTCCCGCCGCAACGCCGAGCTGTACCTGCTGTTGCTCGCGATGGTGCTGGTGGCCGCGTATGGGGCGACCGTCGAGGCGAACCTGCTGGACACGGTCACCCCGGACTTCTGGATGCCGGCCGCCGCGCTCGGCGCGGTCTTCCTCGGCCTGCACCTGGTCATCCGGTTCCTGGCCCCGTTCGCCGACCCGGCGCTGCTGCCGGCGGTGGCCCTGCTCAACGGGCTCGGGGTGGGCTTCCTGCGCCGGATCGACCTGGGCGACGCCCCGGTGGCCGAGCGGGAGGGCCTTGCCGTCTTCGCGGGGCAGGGCGGGCGTCAGTTGGCCTGGACGCTCGGTGCGGTGATCCTCGCCGCCGCCCTGCTCGCGATCATGCGCGACCACCGGTCGATCTCGCGGTACGCGTACACCCTGGGGTTGGCCGGCATCGTGCTGGTGATGATCCCGGCGGTGCTGCCGTCGAGCATCTCCGAGATCAACGGCGCGAAGCTGTGGGTGCGGGTCGGCAGCTTCTCCATCCAGCCGGGTGAGTTCGCCAAGCTGGCGCTGCTGGTCTTCTTCGCCTACTACCTGGTGCGCAAGCGTGAGGTGCTCTCGCTGGCCAGTCGGCGCTTCCTCGGCATCGACTTTCCGCGTGGCCGCGACCTCGGGCCGGTGGTCGGCGTCTGGCTGATCAGCGTCCTGGTGCTGGTCTTCGAGAAGGACCTGGGCACCTCGCTGCTCTACTTCGGCATGTTCGTGGTGACGCTCTACATCGCCACCGAACGGGTCAGCTGGCTGCTGATCGGCCTGGTCCTCTTCTTCGGCGGCGCGTACCTCGCCTACGTCCTCGGCTCGACGGTCGGCGGGCCGTTCGCCAACTTCTACGTGCGGGCGGAGATCTGGCTCGACCCGTTCGCCGACCCGACCAACAAGGGCTACCAACTCGTGCAGGGCCTGCTGGCCCTGGGCACGGGCGGGCTCTTCGGTGCCGGGCCGGGCGGCGGTCAGCCGGAGATCCTGCCCGAGGTGCAGAACGACTTCATCTTCGCCGGCATCGGTGAGGAGATCGGCCTCTTCGGCCTCTCCGCCCTGCTGGTCATCTACCTGCTCATCGTGGAGCGCGGGCTGCGCGCCGCGCTGGCGGTACGGGACTCGTTCGGCAAGCTGCTCGCCGGCGGTCTCGCGTTCACCCTCGGCCTCCAGGTCTTCGTGATCGTCGGCGGGATCAGCAAGCTCATCCCGCTGACCGGTCAGACGACCCCTTTCCTGTCCGCCGGCGGGTCGTCGTTGATGGCCAACTGGCTGCTCATCGCGGTGCTCCTGCGGGTCTCCGACGGCGCCCGCCGACCGGTGACGGGAGGCGGCGGCGGCAAGGCGGCTCGTCCCAGCGGTGGCCCGCCCGAGCAGCTGCACGGTGCTCCCACGGAGGTGATCAAGCCGTGAACGCACCCCTGCGCCGCGTTGGCGTCGTCGTCATGGTCCTGTTCGGTCTGCTCTTCGCCAACCTCAACTGGATCCAGGCCTACAAGGCGGATGAATACCGGACCAGCGACTACAACGGTCGGGTCCAGGTCGCCGAGTACGACCGCAAGCGCGGCAACATCGAGGCTGGCGGCACGGCCCTGGCGACCAGCAAGGAGACCACCGGCAACCTGAAGTTCCGGCGCATGTATCCCAGCGGCGCCAAGTACGCCCACGTGCTCGGTTACAAGCCGGTCAACCTGGCCGACCAGGGCATCGAGCGGGCCGAGAACGACTTCCTGGCCGGCACCAGCGACCAGCTGATCGGCGACCGGTTGAAGGACATGTTCACCGGCGACGACACCGGCGGCGGCAACGTGCTGCTCTCGCTCTCCAAGCGGGCCCAGGACGTGGCGTACGACCAGCTGCGCAACAACGAGGTGGGTGCGAAGCGGGGCGCGGCGATCGCCATCGACCCGCGTACCGGTGCCGTCCAGGCGCTGGTGTCCATGCCGAGCTTCGACCCGAACCCGCTGGCCAGCCACGACACCAACGAGGCAGCGGCGGCGTACAACAAGCTGGAGAAGGACCCTGAAGGTCCGCTGAAGAACCGCGCGCTCTCCGAGACGCTGCCGCCGGGCTCCACCTTCAAGATCGTGGTCGCGGCGGCGGCACTGGAGAACGGCATCACCAAGGCCACCCAGATTCCGGCCGGTTCCAGCTGGACCCCGCCCACCTCGGGCACCCCGATCCGTAACGCCGCCGCCTCGATCTGCCCGGAGCCGAAGGTCAGCCTGCTGGAGGCGGTCACCGAGTCGTGCAACACCGGCTTCGCGCAGCTCGGCGTACGGCTCGGCGCGGAGACCGTCAAGGAAAAGGCCCGGCAGTTCGGCTTCGAGCAGGACGATCTGACCGTCGGCCAGCTCGGCGAGGGCGGCCTGCCCACGGCGGCCAGTCGGACCGGCGACATCCAGAACCCGGACGGCACCACCGACCAGGCCGCACTGGCCCAGTCCTCGATCGGCCAGAACAACGTCCGGATGACCCCGCTCGAAGGCGCCATGATCGCTGGCGCGATCGCGAACAACGGCAGCCAGATGCGGCCGTACCTTGTGCGGCAGCTGCTCGCCCCGGACCGGACCACCAGCTACTACAGCGCGAAGGCGCGGGAGCTGCGCCAGCCCGTCGAGCCGCCGGTCGCCGCCGACCTGCGCGAGATGATGGTCAGCGTGGTCCAGAACGGCACCGGGCGGAAGGCCGCGATCAACGGCTACACGGTCGGCGGCAAGACCGGCACCGCCCAGTCCGCTCCGGACCGGCCCGATCACGGCTGGTTCATCGGCTTCGCCCTGGACAAGAACGGCAACCCGGTCTCCGCTGTCTGCGTGATGCTGGAGCAGGCCGGCCCTGGTGGCAGCGCCGAGGCGGCTCGGATCGCCGGCCAGATCATGAAGGCCGCCATCGCCGACCCAGGGGGTCGCTGACATGCTCAGCCCCGGCGTGCAGCTCGGCAACCGCTACCGTCTCGACGAGCGGATCGCCAGCGGCGGCATGGGCGACGTCTGGCGCGGCACCGACCAGGTGCTCGGCCGGACGGTCGCGGTGAAGAGCCTGCTCCCCGCTCTGCTCGACGACCCGGACTTTGGCGAGCGGTTCCGCGGCGAGGCCCGCACCATGGCGACCATCAACCATCCCGGCGTGGTGGACGTCTACGACTTCGGCAACGACCAGCAGATCGCCTTCCTGGTCATGGAGTACGTCGAGGGTGACGCCCTGTCGTCCACGTTGAGCCGGGTCGGCCGGCTCACCCCGGCGCGGACGATGGCCCTCGTCGCGCAGGCCGCCGACGCGCTGCACGCCGCCCACGAGAAGGGCATCGTGCACCGCGACGTGAAGCCGGGCAACCTGCTGGTCCGGCCGAACGGCACACTGGTGCTCACCGACTTCGGCATCGCCCGCTCCGACATGGTCGGCCAGCTCACCGCCGCCGGTTCGGTGCTCGGCACCGCCTCGTACATCTCACCGGAGCAGGCCACCGGTGGTGTGGCCACCCCGGCGTCCGACGTCTACGCCCTGGGTGTTGTCGCCTACCAGTGCCTGGCCGGTCGGCGGCCGTTCGAGGGCGACAACCCCCTCGACATCGCGATGCGGCACGTCCGGGAGACCCCCCGGCCCCTGCCGGCCGACATCCCTCCGCAGGTGCGCGCTCTGGTCGAACGGGCGCTGGCGAAGGATCCTGCCGCCCGCTGGCCGAGCGCCGCCGCACTCGCCGGGGTCGCCCGTCAGCTCAAGGCCGCGCTCTCCCAGCAGGCTCGGGCCGGCGCGAACTCAGGGCCGGTGTCCGCGGCGCCCGCCTCGCCGG
The DNA here is from genome assembly GCF_044456785.1 of Micromonospora sp. NPDC050795. NCBI lineage: Bacteria > Bacillati > Actinomycetota > Actinomycetes > Micromonosporales > Micromonosporaceae > Micromonospora > Micromonospora sp. NPDC050795. The sequence goes on from NZ_JBITGE010000024.1 coordinate 81,781, forward strand.
CCGCGCCGGGCCGGGCCCAGGTGCCGCAGGCGCACCAGATGCGTCCGCCGGCCGCCCGCCCGCCGGTGGCCGGAGCGAGGCCGACCGCTGTCGCACCCGCCCAACAGCCACGCCCCACCGCCGTCGCGCCGGCCGTCCAGCCCGTCCGCCCGCAGGGGGCCCCGAACGGCTACCCACGCGGTGCGGCAGCGGTGCCGTCCGGGCCGCCCCGGCAGGAACACCCGCCGGCGTACGCCCGGCAGGCCGGCCCGGCGACGCCGTCGCCCCAGCCCCAGCGGTCCCGGCCTGGAATGGTGCTTCTCGCCATCCTGCTGGCCGTGCTGGTCCTGCTCTGCTCTGGCGTGATTTCCTACAACCTACGGAAGCAGTCGCAGGACGGCGCATCCGCCGGGCTTGCGCCGCGCACCGTGACGTCCGGCGCGCTACGACTCGACGGGCGCGACGATCCGACCCGGACGTCGTACCGTCGAGAGGTACGACTCCAGCCGGGCGACGGCGGGACGACGACGAGCGAAGGACGACAGACGCGATGACAGCGCAGGCCCGCCTGCTCGGTGGCAGGTACCAGGTCGGCGAGCTGCTCGGCTATGGCGGCATGGCCGAGGTGCACCGTGGTCGCGATCTCCGGCTCGGTCGGGACGTCGCGATCAAGATGCTCCGCACCGACCTAGCCCGGGACGCGACGTTCCAGATGCGGTTCCGTCGGGAGGCGCAGAACGCCGCCTCGCTCAACCACCCGGCCATCGTGGCGGTCTACGACACCGGCGAGGAGACCGCGCCGACCGGTGAGACGCTGCCGTTCATCGTCATGGAGTTCGTCAACGGGCGGACCTTGAAGGAGGTCCTCGGCGCCGAGGGGCGACTGCAACCGCGCCGTGCGCTGGAGATCTGCGCCGACATGTGCGCCGCCCTGGAGTTCAGCCACCGGCACGGGATCATCCACCGGGACATCAAGCCCGGCAACGTGATGCTCACCCAGACCGGCCAGGTCAAGGTGATGGACTTCGGCATCGCCCGCGCGTTGGCCAGCGGTGCGACCACCATGACCCAGACCAGCGCGGTCATCGGTACGGCGCAGTACCTCTCCCCGGAGCAGGCGCGCGGCGAGGCCGTCGACGCCCGTTCCGACGTGTACGCGGCCGGGTGTGTGCTGTTCGAGTTGGTCTGCGGGCACCCGCCGTTCGTCGGTGACAGCCCGGTCAGCGTCGCCTACCAGCACGTACGGGAGACGCCGCCGACGCCGAGCGACATCAACCCGGACGTCACCCCGGCGGTCGACGCGATCGTGCTCAAGGCGCTGTCGAAGAACCCGCTCAACCGCTACCAGAGTGCTGGCGAGATGCGGGCCGACCTGCTCCGCGCCGCCGCCGGCCGGCCCGTGCTGGCCACCCCGGTGCTGCGCGAGGCGGAGACGGTGGCGATGGCCCCGGCCGGCGGTGGGGGCGGCTATCCGGCTCCCGGCCGTGGGCCGCAGACCGGGCAGATCCCGGCCCGGGTGGGCGATCCTCGTCAGCGCAAGGCGTCCTCGTTCCTGATCGCGTTGTTCAGCGCGGTCGGCGTGCTGGCCGTGATCGCCCTGGTCGCCGCCCTGCTCTGGGACCAGCAGAAGGGCAACGAGCTGAAGTCGGTGCCCACCCTCACCGGCAAGGCCCGGGACGTGGCGATCGCCGAGATCCAGAAGGCCGGTCTGTCACCACAGGTGGGTGAGCCGGTGCTGGCAAGTGACTGCACCGAGGGCACTGTGGTTCAGCAGAACCCGCTGCCGACCACCCAGGTGAAGCAGAACGGCACTGTCACCATTCAGATCTGTGGCGGTAAGCCCGAGGTGCGCGTTCCCGCCGGGCTCAAGGGGAGCAAGCAGGAGAGCGCCATCGCCCGGCTCACCGAGGCGAAGCTCACGTACGACATCAAGACGGTGGACGACGAGGCGAGCCAGGACGAGGTTCTCGACGTCGACCCGCCCTCGGGCGAGAGCGTTCCCGAAGGCACGAAGGTGAAGCTCACGGTCTCGAACGGCAAGGTCCGTGAGGTGCCGGATGTCGTCGGTTTGAGCCAGGACGATGCCACCCGGTTCCTCAAGGACCGCGGCTTCGTTGTCGTCGTCCAGAACGGGCCGGAGGTGCCCGCCGCCGAGGCGGGGAAGGTCACCGACCAGAGCCCGAACGGCAAGGAGAAGAAGCCCACCGGCACGAAGGTGACCATCAAGGTGAGTCAGCCCGAGCCGGAGACCGACCCGACGCCCACGGGCACGCCGACGACCACACCGACGGGCACGCCGACCACCCCCGGCAACGGGGGCGGCGTCGGTCTGCCGTTCCCGCCCCCGCCGGGCCGGCCCCAGGACTAGGGCCTGTGTCAAAGCCCCTGGCCGGGGCGGTACGGCGGTGGCCTCGCCGCCTCCGCCGGCTGGCCGTCGCGGGCCTCGTCGTGCTGGTGCTCGCCAGTTCCCCGTGGCTGTGGACGACGCTCGCCGCACGCGGGCACGTGTACGCCGCCGCCGACGCGCCGGCCGTTGATGTGGTGATCGTGCTCGGCACCGAGGTGGCGGCCGATCGGCAGCGACCGGGCGACCGCCTCGCCGGCCGGCTGGACACCGCCGCCGAGCTGGTGACCAGCGGGCGGGCCACTGTCGTCCTCGTGTCGGGCGACGGCAGCGGGGCGTCCGGCGACGAGCCGGAGGTGATGACGACGTACCTCGCCGAGCGCGGCGTCGACAGGCGTCGGGTGGTGGCCGACCCGTTCGGCCTGGACACCTACGACAGCTGCGCCAGAGCGCGCGAGGTGTACGGCGTCGAGCGGGCCCTGATCGTCACCCAGTCGTACCACCTGTCCCGGGCGGTGACGCTGTGCCGGCAGCTCGGCGTCGACGTCGACGGGGTGACGGCCCGCTGCGATGGTTGCGGCGCTGCCCTGCTGGCCGAGAAGTCGGTGCGGGACTACTTCGCCAGTGGCAAGGCGGCGTGGGACGCGGTGCGCGACCGACCGCCGGCGGTGCGTTCGCCAGCGAATTCTGCGGTGCTGGACGCGCTGCGGGGCTGACCCGGCCCGGCGCGGGATTCCGACGATCCGGTGACCGGGCGCTGACGTCCGGCCCTCAGGCGGTGGCGAAGGCTGCCAGACGACGCGCGTCCACCTCGGCGGCCAGTGCGGGTGCCCGCTCCAGCGCCTCGGGGTGACCGCAACTGGCCAGCCAGTTGGCCAGCATCAGGTGACCGCCCTCGGTGAGCACCGACTCCGGGTGGAACTGGACGCCCTCGATGGGCAGCGTCCGGTGCCGCATCGCCATGACCACGCCGGAGCCGGTCCAGCCGGTGACCTCCAGCTCGTCGGGGAGCGTCTCGGGCAGCACGGCGAGCGAGTGGTACCGGGTGGCGGTGAACGGGTCGGGTAGACCGGCGAGTACGCCGACCGAGTTGTGGCGTACCTCGGAGGTCTTTCCGTGCAGCAGTTCGGGGGCGCGCGTCACTGTCGCCCCGAACGCTTCGCCGATCGCCTGATGGCCGAGGCAGACGCCGAAGATCGGCAGCTTGCCCGCGTACTCCCGGATGACGTCCAGGCAGACGCCGGCCCGGTCCGGGCTGCCCGGCCCGGGCGACAGCAGGATGCCGTCGGCGCCAACCGTGCCGACCTCGGCGACGTCGATCTCGTCGTTGCGGCGGACCTCGCAGTCCACGCCGAGCTGGCCCAGGTACTGCACGAGGTTGAACACGAAGGAGTCGTAGTTGTCGATCACCAGGACGCGCATGGTCACCTGCTCGGGGAGGGGGGCGCGGAGTTGTTCTGGTCGGTGTCGTAGGGCAGTTCGTGCTCGTCACCGGCCGGGGTCTCCCCGGTCACCGGGTCGCCGCCGCCACCCGTCTCGGCAGGTACGCCGGACTCGACCTGCACGTCGTCGAAGGGCAGCAGGGGCTCGGCCCACGGGAAGGCGACGTACCACAGCAGGGCCACCGTGGCGGCCACCAGGAGCACCGAGCCGGTCAGCTTCCCGACCACGCCGAACGGCAACTTGCGCCAGATGAACGCGTACATCGGGTCAGCCTCCCAGCTCCGCCGGGCGTCCCGCGGACTTGGGTTGGGTGCGGTCCAGTTCGGCGTGGATGATCAGGCGCTGGTAGTTGTCGAACTTCGGGTTGCACGTGGTGAGGGTGAGCATCCGCTTTGTTGCCTTCTTGTCCGGCTCGCCGGGCACCGGCGCCACCACCTCGACCTGGGTCGGCCGGACGATCCGGGACTGCGACACCCGGTAGACGTACCAGTCGGTCTTGCTCTCGACCACGATCGGGTCGCCGTCATTCAGCTCGTCCAGCCGCCAGAAGGTGGCCCGGTTGCGGTGGCCGGCGACGGAGAAGTTGCCCACCTGGCCGGGGAGCGCACTGGTCGGGTAGTGGCCGGGGGCGAAGCGGATGTCCTCCTGCGTGACGCCCTCGACGACCACCCAGTTCTTGTCGAGCTTGGGGATGTAGAGGCCCGCGAGCGGCTTTCCGCGTACCGGTGGGGACGGTTTGACGCTCGGGCCGACCGACGGGGCCACCGTCGGGTCGTCGGTCGGACCCCACGCCTGGGCCAACTCGTTGTTGAGCTCGTTCTGGTGGGCGTCGACGATCGCCGACTTGCCCCAGACCTCGTAGCCGGCGAAGAGCAGGACGACCAGGCCGAAGGTGATCAGGACTTCGCCGGTGACGCGGATGCCGGTGCGCAGTCGCGAGCCGAACGACGGGCGGGTCAGCTCGGAGTAGACGCTCTTGTAGCCCTCTCCGGTCTGGTGCGGCCGGAGTTGCACCACCCGCTCGCCGCGTCGGGGTTGGGGAGGGTCGGCGGGGTTGGCACCGGTCGGCTCATCCGGGACGGCGGTGCGGGGGACGGCACCCATCAACGCTGTCGAGTCCATGGTCGGCGGCCTGGTGGCAGGAGCGGAGGGCACGGCCGGAATCATCGCGGTGGCGGCCGGGTCCGCGCCGCGATCCCCGCCAGCGCTCGGCGGCACCCGGCCCGGCCCGGTCGGCGGGACCCGGCTGGGCCCGGTCGCTGCGACGCGGTCTGGTGCGGGCGGGGAGACCGGGGAGTCGGTGGGTCGGGCCGGCCGAGCGGCGACCTGCGGGATGTACGCGGTCGGCGAGTCGGCCAGCGGCGGCGTCGGAGGGCCGGAGGAGACCGGCCGGCTCGGCGTGCCAGGGGCCGCCGGACGGGTTGGCGTCGGCATCCCGCCGGGCGTGGCCGGACGGGTCGGTGCGGCACTTGGTGGGTTGCCGGCACCTGGTGGGTTGCCGGCACCTGGCGGGCGGGTCGGTGCGGCGCTGGGCGAGGGGGGTGGGGTCGGGGCGTTGCCGGGGGCAGCGGGCCGAACCGGGCCCTGGTTGCCGGCGGACGGCCGTCCGGGGGTGGTCGCGGGGGGAACGCCGGCCCCGCCGCGCGAGCCCAGCCCGGCAGTTGCGCTGCCCGGCCAGGGCGGTGGCGCTTCGACACTCGGGCGGCCCGCAGGCCCGCTCGGCGCAGGTCGAGTGGTGTTCGGTGGCGGCTGCTGGGTTCGCAGTGGCTGCTCAGGTCGTTGCGGCTGTTCGGCTCGTGGCGACTGCAGCACCGGCTCGGGCCAGTTGCTGGCCGGGGTCGGTCGGCCCGGTGCCGACTCGGGCCGGTCAACCTTGGGCAGAAAGGCGGTCGGCTCGTCGGTCTGGTCCCGGTGTCGCCCGTCGCGTCGTTCGTCCGGCCCGCTCACTTGGGCACCGTAGCCGAGCGCAGGGCGGTGGAATCCTCGAATGCGGGAACTCGCACCGTGGAGGCAGTCTCCTTGTAGCCAAGCTGGTAGTCGTCGACCGCGTCCTTGAACAACCGGACTCCCTGAGAGCTGGCGAGGGCCTGCTGGAGGGCAGCGGGATCGCCGATCGCTACGATCTTGAACGGTGGGGAGTACACCCGGCCGTGAAGTAGCAGGGTGTTACCGACGCAGCGTACCGCGCTGGTGGTGAGCACGCGGACATTCATGATTGACATGGCCTCGGCTCCACCGGCCCAGAGCGCGTTGACCACCGCCTGTACGTCTCCCTGATGCACCACCAGGTCGTCGTTGCTGGCGTCTGACTGCGTCTGGTCGAGCTGGGGCGCGTCGTTCAGCTCGACGGTGACCCCGGGCCCGCCCAGGGCGGTGAACCCGGCGTCCTGGAGGCTGCCCTGGGCGCGATTCTGCTGGGCCTTGATCGGGGCGTCCGAGCCGGCCAGCGTGTTGGTCCGTTGCTCGACCTCGCCGCGCAGCGTGGCGGCGCGGCGCTCGCTGGCGGCGACCTGTTCGCGGCGGTCCTCGATGAGCTGGTTGAGCTGGGGGCGTCGGTCCTCCCGGAGAGAGGTGCCGCCTGCGGTGGTCGCGGTGGTGGTGAAGAGCAACCCGGCCGCCGCGGCGATCAGGGGCACCCCGATCGACCAGCCCGGACGGCGTTGGCGCGGTCGCCGGGGCAGCAGCCCCGCGGCGGCCCGTCGGAGGACCTTCTGCCAGGAGGTTGCGCCGGATGTGTACTCCACCGAGCGTTCCTTCCGCGTGTCGGGGATCGGTCCGCGCCGGCTGGGCCGGTGATGCGAACAGTCCCGCCTCTTTCGGTCACTCCGTGCACCGGCCTGACCCCATTCGTGGTCCGGGCGGCCAATCGGGACTACGCTAGCTCTCGAACATTATTGGCCATGGACCGTCGCCCCCGCGCCCGGTTGTCAGGCCGGACGAGGTCGTCACCCCTCTGGAGAGCGCCGTGCCCAAGTCTCAGGTCCGTAAGAAGAAGGTGTACACCCCGCCGACGGACGTGCGTCCGACGACGACGTCGTCGTCGCGCAAGCCTAGCCCGGTGTGGTTGCCGATCACCGCGGTCGCCTTGATCGTCGTCGGCATCGGCTGGCTGGTGCTCTACTACCTGTCCGAGCAGGAGTACCCGGTCATGGCGTGGGGTTACTGGAACCTCGCCGTCGGCTTCGGTGCGATGGTCGCCTCGCTGGCGTTGCTCTCTCGCTGGCGCTGATCCGCCGACCGTCGTGTCGGCGGTCCCACGTCACCCCGTCGAGCCCCTGCCCAGCAGGATCGGGTGGGGCCCCCTATGGTGTGCGCAGGCAGCGCGGCCTACTGCGAGATGACTCACGTTACCCCCGGGTAACCTTCGCGTAGGCTGCACTGCATGACCGAGCAGAGCGAGGTCATCAGGTAGCAGACCGGGGAGGCCAACTCGATGGGCAGCGTCCAGATCGTCACCACGATCCTCGCGGCCGCCATCACCGCCGTGGCGGTGTGGCTTGCGGTGCGTGCGGTCCTGAAGATGGTGGCAGTCATCCGGCTCGGGCAACCCGCGCCGGAGCGGTTCTCCGACAAGGTCGCCCGCGCCAGGACGATGCTGGTGGAGACGGCCGGCCACACCCGGATGCTCAAGTGGGGCGTGGTGGGTGCCGCGCACTGGTTCGTGATGGTCGGCTTCGTCGTGCTGTCGCTGCTGGTGCTCGAGGCGTACTTCGAGGTGGTCACCACCGACGGCGGTCTGCCGATCATCGGGCACTGGACGATCTTCGGTCTGGTCACCGAGATCATCGGGGTGCTGGGTCTGGTCGGCATCCTGGTGCTGATGGCGATCCGGCTGCGCAACCGGCCGACCCGCCCGGGAGGGCGGTCCCGGTTCACCGGCTCGACCATGTGGCAGGGCTACTTCGTCGAGTGGATCGTGCTGCTGGTCCTGATCTTCGGCTTCGTGATCCGGGGCTTCAAGGTCGCCACCGACCACTTCGAGTTCCCGTTCTGGGCCACCCCGGTCAGCCACGCCGTCGGTGCGGTGCTGCCCGACTGGGCGGACGGCGTCAGCGTCGCCGCGGCCATCAAGATCATTATTTCGATGACGTGGCTGATCGTCATCTCCCTGAACGTCACGATGGGCGTCGCCTGGCACCGCTTCCTGGCGTTTCCCAACATCTTCTTCAAGCGGGAGCCGGCCAAGCCGGCCGGCTCCGGTCTCGGCGCGCTGCGCCCGATGACGAGCCAGGGCAAGCCGCTCGACTTCGAGGAGGCGGACCCGGAGAAGGACCAGTTCGGCGTCGCCCACGTCGAGCAGTTCAGCTGGAAGGGCCTCCTGGACTTCAGCACCTGCACCGAGTGCGGTCGCTGCCAGTCGCAGTGCCCGGCCTGGAACACCGGCAAGCCCCTGTCGCCCAAGCTGCTCATCCTGAGCCTGCGCGACCACGCGTACGCCAAGGCGCCCTACCTGCTGGCCGGCGGCGGCAAGGACCTGACCGGCGAGGAGAAGGCCACCCAGGCGCAGCTCGCCCACCTGGACGTGCTGGCCCTCGCCGAGGCCGACAAGCCGTTGATCGGCACCGCCGAGGAGGGCGGTGTGATCGACCCGGACGTGCTCTGGTCCTGCACCACCTGCGGTGCCTGCGTCGAGCAGTGCCCGGTGGACATCGAACACGTCGACCACATCGTCGACATGCGCCGCTACCAGGTCCTGATCGAGTCGAGCTTCCCCTCCGAGGCCGGGGTGATGCTGCGCAACCTGGAGAACAAGGGCAACCCGTGGGGCGCCCCGCAGAACACCCGCGAGGACTGGACCAAGGGCCTGGACTTCGAGGTGCCCCGGGTCGGCGAGGCGGACGACTTCGAGTACCTGTTCTGGGTCGGCTGCGCCGGCGCGTTCGAGGACCGGGCCAAGAAGACCACCCGTGCGGTGGCCACGCTGCTCAACGAGGCGGGCGTGAAGTTCGCGATCCTGGGCGAGGGCGAGACCTGCTCCGGCGACCCGGCGCGACGGATCGGCAACGAGTTCGTCTTCCAGATGCTCGCCCAGCAGAACGTGGAGACGTTGAACGAGGCGTTCGAGGGTCGGGAGAAGGCCAAGCGCAAGATCGTGGCGACCTGCCCGCACTGCTTCAACACCCTGGGCAACGAGTACGGGCAGCTCGGCGGGGAGTTCGAGGTGGTCCACCACACGCAACTGCTCGCGCACCTGGTCGCCACCGGCAAGCTCACGCCGGTGCAGCCGGTCGACGGCGGCGTCACCTACCACGACCCCTGCTACCTGGGTCGGCACAACCGCGTCTTCGCGGCCCCCCGCGAGGTCCTCGGTGACGCCATCGCCGGCGACCTGACCGAGATGCCGCGTAACAGCGAACGGTCCTTCTGCTGCGGTGCCGGCGGCGCCCGGATGTGGATGGAAGAGAAGATCGGCAAGCGGATCAACGTGGACCGCGTCGAGGAGGCCATGGCCACCGGGGCGAAGACGGTCGCGGTCGGCTGCCCGTTCTGCTCGACGATGCTCAACGACGGGGTCAACGGCAAGGGTGCCGGCGAACAGGTCGAGGTGATCGACGTGGCCAGCGTGCTGCTCCGCTCGGTCAAGCCCGAGCAGCCGCAGGGCGGCAGGGAGACCGCGCCGATCGGCGGCTGAGACGCGTACCTCCGGGATCTGTTCATCGACGGCGGCGGCCCTCAGGGGCCGCCGCCGTCGTGCAAGAATCTCGCCGAGGTGAGGCGACATCGACGGCCTGCTCTTGATGACGCTGTTGCCCCTGGTCGGCTTCGCAGCCCTGACCGCGGGCAACGCGTTCTTCGTCGCGGCCGAGTTCGCCCTGGTCACGGTCGATCGGGCGGAGATCGACCGGCGGGCCGCCGCGGGCGACCAGGCCGCCCTGACGGTACGCACGGCGCTGCGCGAACTCTCCTTCCAGCTCTCCGGGGCGCAGCTCGGCATCACCATCACCGCGCTGCTCACCGGCTACCTGGCCGAGCCGGCCCTGGCTCGGCTCTTCACCCCGCTGTTGCGCCCGCTGGCCGGGGACAGCACGGAGCGGCTCACGCCGTTCCTCGCGTTGGCCCTGGCCACGCTGATCTCCATGCTCTTCGGCGAGTTGGTGCCGAAGAACGCGGCGTTGGCCCGGCCTATGCCGGCGGCGCTGGCCACGGCCGGCCCTATGCACACCTTCTCCCGGACGTTCGGCTGGGTGATCCGGGGGTTGAACGGCTCGGCGAACCGACTGGTCCGGGCGTTCGGCGTGGAACCGCAGGAGGAGTTGGCCAGCGCCCGCTCACCGGAGGAACTGGGCCTGCTGGCGGGCATCTCGGCGCGGGCCGGCGCGCTGCCCACGGACACCGCGATGCTGCTACGTCGCACCATCCGCTTCGGTGACAAGCGGGCGGCGGAGGCGATGACCCCCAGAGTGGACGTGGTCGCGCTGCGCGCCACGGCCACCGTGGCGGAGCTTCTGGAGGAGTCGCGGCGGACCGGGCGGACCCGGTTTCCGGTGTACGAGGAGACCCTGGACCTGGTGACCGGCGTGGCCGGGGTGCCCGACGCGCTGGGCGTGCCGCTGGCCGACCGCGCGTCGACCCGGGTCGGTTCGGTGGCCCGCGAGCCGGTGTACGTGCCGGAGAGCCTGAACCTGGACGGTGTCCTGGCGGCGTTGAAGGCGGCCGGGGCCGACCTGGCCATCGTGGTCGACGAGTACGGCGGCACGGACGGCGTGGTGACCGTCGAGGACCTCGTCGAGGAGTTGGTCGGGGAGATCGCCGACGAGTTCGACCCGGCGAGCGTGGACGACAACGGGTCGGACGAGCTGACCGTGCCGGGCGGTGAGCGCACAGTGTTGGTCGACGGTGTGCTCCGCTCCGACGAGTTGGCCGAGCAGACCGGCTTCCGGCTACCCGAGGGGCCGTACGAGACCCTGGCCGGGTTCCTGATGGCCCAGCTCGGGCACATCCCGCTCGCCGGCGAGACGGTCGAGGCGGACGGCTGGGAGTTCACAGTGGTCGAGGTCGAGCGGCACCGGATCGAGCAGGTCCGGGTGTTGCGCCCGGCGGACCCGGACGACGATGACTGAGCTGCTGGTGACGGTGCTGTTGCTGCTCGGCAACGGGTTCTTCGTGGGCAGCGAGTTCGCGCTCATCGCGTCCCGTCGGACGGTGATCGAGCCGCTGGCCGCCGGGTCGAAACGCGCCCGCTGGGCGTTGTCGGCGATGAACCAGATTCCGCTGATGATCGCTGGCGCGCAGCTCGGCATCACTGTCTGCTCGTTGGGTCTGGGCGCGATCGCCGAACCGGCGCTCGCTCATCTGCTGGAGCCGCCGTTCCACGCGGCGGGCCTCCCGGAGCGGGCGGTGCACCCGGTGGCTTTCGTGCTGGCGCTGGGCGTGGTGGTCTTTCTGCACACGGTCGTCGGTGAAATGGTGCCGAAGAACATCACGCTGGCCGGTCCGGAGGTCTCCGCGCTCTGGCTCGGCCCGGCGATGCTGGCATTTTGTGTGGCCACCAAACCGTTGTTGCTCGCGATGAAATGGGCGGCCCGGAGGGTGCTCGGGTTCTGGCGGATCGAGGCGTCCGAGGCGGTGAAGACGGTGTTCACCGCCGAGGAGTTGGCCGGGTTGGTCTCGCAGGCGCGGACCGAGGGGCTGCTCGACGCGGAGCAGCACGCGCGGATCACCGGCGCGCTGGCCCTGCACGCCCGGACGGCGGCGGACGCGCTGCAACCGTGGTCGACGGTGGTGACGGTGGCCGAGGACGTCTCGCCGGCGTCACTGGAGGTGCTGGCGACCCGGACCGGCCGGTCCCGGTTCCCGGTGGTGCAGCGGTCGACCCGTCGGGTGCTCGGCTTCGTGCACGTCAAGGACGTGCTCGGGTACGCCGGGCAGGGCCGCCGGTCCCCGGTGCCGGCCGACGTCTACCGCCCGCTGGCGGTGGTGCCGCCGGACCGTACGCTGGCCGACCTGCTGCTGGCCATGCGTCGCGAACGGCGGCACATGGTGCTGGTCAGCGACGGGCGACGGCCGATCGGTGTGGTCACTCTTGACGACGTATTGACCGCAATCGTTGGGTGATGGACCAATACCCTTGGTGTGCAAGCGGTTGCACGACAGTGATGGTTACCGCCCTCGCCTTGATTACCGCCGCGAGCTTCCCTAATGTGAGGCACCGACCGCTGTGGGTCGTCTGCCTCGGCCCTTTCCTCACGCGAGGCGCCCGGCGGTCGGTTGCAAAGGAGTCGGTGCCGGTGGCAACCATGCCCCCTCATCGTCACGACCTGAAAGCGTCTGCTCGCTCTGGTGGCCTGCGTCGCGTCGCGCACCGGGTGCTGATCCTGGTCGCCGCGGCGGCGGTCGGCGCCGGTCTGCTGACCGCGCCGGCACATGCCGCGCCCACGGTCGACGAGATCGAGGCGCAGATCGACAAGAAGTGGGAGCAGTTGGAGCCCACCATCGAGCAGTACAACAAGGTCCGGGCGCAGCTGAAGGTCAACCGGCAGAAGTCGGCGAACCTGCAGAAGAAGATCGAGCCGCTGGCGCTGCAGAGCGAGCTGGCGCTCAACCGGGTCGGCGACCTCGCCTCCCGCTACTACATCTCCGGCCCGTCACACGACATCGGTGCGTTGCTGGTCAGCGCCAAGCCGGACACGCTCACCGAGCAGCTCACCATCCTCGACCGGCTCGCTTCGCAGGAGCGCAAGGAGGTCGAGGGCGTGCTGGCCGTGCGGGCCAAGTACGACGGCGAGAAGCAGAAGCTGGACGCGCTGATCGTCACCCAGACCAAGCAGCAGAACGATCTGGCGGCCAAGAAGAAGCAGATCGACGCCGAGATCAAGCAGCTCGAGGCGTCGATGCCCAAGACCACCGTCAAGACGGCGGCCTGCCCGACCATCAACGGCGTGGTCAGTGCGGCGGCCCGCACCGCGATCAGGACCGCCTGCGGCAAGGTCGGCAAGCCGTACGTCTGGGGTGCCACCGGGCCGAACTCGTTCGACTGCTCGGGGCTGACCCAGTACGCCTACAAGGCGGCCGGGATCTACCTGACGCACCACACCGGTGACCAGTGGAACGAGGGCAAGGCCGTCTCGCGCGCCGACGCCCGCCCCGGTGACCTGGTGTTCTTCTTCTCCGGCCTGAGTCATGTCGGGCTGTATCTGGGTAACAACCAGATGGTGCACGCGCCACGCGCCGGCAAACCGGTGCAGGTGTCCAGCATCACCACCATGCCCGTCGCCGGTTTCCGCAGACCTGGCTGATCCACCCAGGGCCTGTGTCAAAGCGCCTCGGCTCGACCGAGGACTTTGACACAGGCCCCAGCGCGACACGACGGCCCCCGGTCACCGACCGGGGGCCGTCGTGGTTCTCAGCGGGGTGCCCCCACCGGGGAGGGCAACAGCTGCACGTCGGCGAGGTCGACGTACATGATCCGGTGGCCGAACTGGATCTGCGCGTACCGGTTCTTGCCGCGAATGACCGTCCAGTCCCCGGGTGAGGAGCCGTCGAACGTGCTGGCCCGGTAGTACTCGCCGGCCAGCACCGCGCCGACGGCGTACCGCTGCCCGGCGGCCAGCGTGTACTGCAGCGGCGAGATCGCCTGGTAGGGCACCCCGTCCGGGTACGCGGACTGCTCCGGGTACGCCCGTCCGTACACCGGAACGGTGGCCTTTCCGGGCTTCGGCGTCGCCACGACTCCGACGGTCCAACTGGCGGTCGGCGCGGACGCCGGGTTGTGGAACCAGGCCCGCTGCCCGAGGTACCAGATCGCCGTCCAGTCGCCCTGCCTGCCGGCCAGCGCGTACGTCTGCCCGGCGGACGCCCGGGCCCCGTGGTCCGACACGGCCATCGTGTTCGGGCTGCCGTCCGGGCGGAGCGCGATGTCGTTGACCAGCGGCGCGTCAGCGGACGGTGCGCTGCGCAGCACCACCGCCGAGGAGCCGCGCGGCGCGCAGGGCACGCCCGCCGTGACGCAGCCGGTGAACGCCGGCTGGTTGGTGGTGTAGTCCGGGTCGATCCGGACCAGCCCGGTGGCCGGGGTGCCGGTGTCCAGTCGAGGGGCGTGCAGCAGGTCGAAGTAGTGGGTCCAGTCCCAGTAGGGGCCCGGATCCCAGTGCATCCCCCGCACTGTCGAGGGGATGGTGCCGGGCACGTTGTCGTGGCCGATGATGTGCTGGCGGTCCAGTGGGATGCCCAGCCGCAGCGCCAGGTGCCGGACCAGCTTCGCCGAGGTCCGGTACATCGCCTCGGTGTACCAGGTGCCCTGCGCCGCGAAGCCCTCGTGTTCCAACCCGATCGACTTCGCGTTGACGTACCAGTTGCCGGCGTGCCAGCCGACGTCCTTCGTCTTCACGTGCTGGGCGATGTGCCCGTCGACCGAGCGCAGCGAGTAGTGCCAACTCACGTAGGTCGGGTCCTGGACGAGTTGCAGGGTGGTGGCCCAACTCGCCTCGGTGTCGTGGATGACGATGTACTCGATCTTCTGCCGCGTGGGTCGGTCGGAGAGGTCGTGGTTGCCGTAGTCCCCGTCGCCGAACGCCTCGTAGGGTGCCGGGATCCACTCGCAGGAGATGGTGCGGGGGCATTCCACCCCGTCCGGGCGGGCCAGCCGGCGCAGGCCCAGCCGGTCCAGCCAGGAACGTTCGGGCCGCACCGCCCGGGCCGGCAGGGTGATCGGTTGGCCGTCGTCGGTCACCCGGGCTTCGCCCGCGCCGATGGTGGTGAAGACCTCGTCGGCGAAGGCCGCCGCGGCGTCGGCGCTGTCCGCGCCCGAGTAGCGGGCCACCGCGCCGTACCAGGCCGCCGGGTCGGTGTCCGCGCCGACCGGCGCGCCCAGATCCCTCTGGTACGCGGCCAGCAGCGCGGCCCCACCCCGGATGTTGAGGCCCGCGTCGGTGCGCAGTGCCTCGGGGGCGGCGCCGGTCAGCGCGGCGGCGGCGTCGACGGTCTGCAACGCGGCGGTGGACGGGGCGGGCGCCTCGACCGGGCGGGGCGCGGGCACCCGGGCTGGCCGGGAATCGTCGCCGCGTGGGTCCTCGGCACCGGCGTCGTGGTGACCGCGTCCGGGTAGGGCGGCCACGTGCCGCACGTCGGTGAGGTGCATCGGGCCGTAGCCGCCACTGGTGCTCGGTGTGCCGGCGTTGGTGTCCCAGCGGGACTCCAGGTAGGAGACGCCGAGCAGCACGACGGCCGGTACGCCGTACTCGGTGGCCGCGTCGGTGTACTGCTGCTGGCGGTCGGTGGTGGGCGCGGCGGCGGCCGGGCCGGCGGAGAGTGGCACCGTGGTCGCGGCGGCGACCACGGTGGCGGCGAGCAGTGCGCGCCAGCCGGTCGACAGGGTTGAATGGTGCATCGAACCCCCTAGATTCTCGCGGAGTGAGGTCAGGTCACCATCGCGCCGTCCGGGAGCTTGCGTCAATACCTTTCCATCTATCGAAGTGTACGGAAAGAATTCTTCACACACGGTCGGTGACCTCGTCCAATCCGTACGGAGTGTCACGGCCGCACGGGTTGCGGATCGGTAACGGGCGTCTCTACTCTGGTCATTTGTCGGCCCGACAGCAGCTCCGCCCACCCCGGGCGGTAACGGACCGACACCGCCGAGTCGTTTCCGAGCGAACCGGGGACCCAGGTCCCTCGGGGTGAATCCGCAGCCACTGCGGTAGGGCGCCGACTTCCCGCCCGAACCCGTCAGCTAACCCGGTAGGCGGTCAGGAAGAAGGAGTACGGAACCCCGGTGGCACTCCATGCCCCGCGGCCGTCGTCCGAGCGGTCGGCATCAGCCGGCCCGGCGTCGATCGTGCCGCGCCCACGCTGGTCCCGCTTCACCACCGCACTCGCCGCGCTGGCCGGCGTCGCCGTCGTTCTGACCGGTAGTGCCACGGCGGCCCACGCCGACCCCTCCGTCGCGGAAATCGAGCGCCAGATCGACGCCGACTGGAACAAGCTCGAACCGATCATCGAACGGCACAACGCCACCCGCATCGATCTCGCCGCGAAGCGCAAGCAGGCAGACGCCCTGGCCGGCCGGATCACTCCGCTCGAGCGCCAGGTCGACGCCGCGATGGACAAGGTCAGCGCCCTTGCCGTACGCGCCTACATGGGTGAGAACGTCTCGACCGTCAACGCGATGCTGGGCAGCCGGTCGCCCAGCGAGGTGGTCGGCCAGCTCGAAATGCTCGACCGCTTCGCGCACAACCAGCAGAAGGACGTACGCCAGGTGGCCGACCTGCGCGACCAACTGGCCGCGCAGAAGGCGCCACTGGACGAGATGGTGGCCCAGCTGGCCCGCACGGAAGCTCAGCTGGCGGCGAAGAAGAAGCAGATCAACGACGAGATCGACCGCCTGCAGAAGCTGCGCCTGAAGGTGTACGGCAGCGGCGGCGGCGGTCCGCTGCGCCCGGCACCCTGCCCGGGTAGCTACCCCGGCGGCGGCGCGGGCACCGCGGTCAAGTTCGCCTGCGCGCAGATCGGCAAGCCCTACGTCTGGGGTGCCGAGGGTCCGAACTCGTACGACTGCTCCGGGCTGATGCTGGCCGCCTGGGCGAAGGCCGGCGTGTCGCTCCCGCACAACGCCGCCGCGCAGAGCCGGGTCACCAAGAACGTCAGCAAGGGTGACCTGCGCCCCGGCGACCTGGTCTTCTACTACAGCGACATCCACCACGTCGGCATGTACGTCGGCGGCGGCTGGGTGGTGCACGCCTCGCAGGCCGGTCAACCGGTCAAGATGAAGAAGGTCGACGACGGACCGATCCACAGCTACGGCCGTCCAGGCTGACCCAGTGTGACCGCAGGGCCCGTCGCGATCTCCTCGCGGCGGGCCCTCGTCGTTCTGGGTCCTAGCGGGTGGGCCAGGTGCGCCAGTGCTGCCAGGCGCGGCTGGGTGTCGGCCCCCGCTGGCCCTGGTAGCGCGAGCCGTAGACCACCGAGCCGTACGGGTGCTCGGCCGGCGAGGAGAGCCGGAAGATGCAGAGCTGCCCGATCTTCATGCCCGGCCAGAGGGTGATCGGCAGGTTCGCCACGTTCGAGAGTTCCAGCGTCACGTGACCGGAGAAGCCCGGGTCGATGAAACCGGCGGTGGAGTGCGTGAGCAGCCCGAGCCGGCCCAGGGAGCTCTTGCCCTCCAGCCGGCCGGCGAGCTGGTCACCCAGCGAGATGACCTCCAGCGTCGAGGCGAGCACGAACTCCCCCGGGTGCAGCACGAACGGCTCGCCGTCGGGGACCTCGACCGCCGAGGTCAGGTCGTCCTGCTGCATGGCCGGATCGATGTGGGTGTAGAGATGGTTGTTGAAGACCCGGAACAGCCGGTCGAGTCGGACGTCGATGCTGGAGGGTTGGACCAGGGTGGGCTCGAACGGCTCCAAGCCCAGCGTGCCGGCCTTGATCTCGGAGACCAGGTCACGGTCGGAGAGCAGCATCGGACCACCATAGCCTTCCCGGTGGCGGCCAGATTCGGTGGCGGTGACCAGCGCGTCGAGGTCGCTGCTCGTACATTTGTTCGATAGAATGCCCACGTGGCTTCCTGGTCCGAATTCGCCGCCGACGAGCCCCGACTCGCCGACGGGATCCGCGTTCTCCTTCAGCAGTACGGGCCGGGCTTCGGCTATCTGGCCACGGTCCGTGCCGACGGCGGGCCCCGCGTCCATCCGGTCTCCCCGGTCATCACCGCCGAGGGGCTGTTCTGCTTCATCATCGACTCGCCCAAGCGCCGCGACCTCGAACGTGACGGCCGTTACGCGCTGCACTCGTTTCCTGCGGAGGAGAGCGACGACGAGGCGTACGTGGCGGGTCACGCCTGCCCGGTGACCGATCCGATCCGGGTGGCGCAGCTGGCACAGAGCGCCCGAGCCGAGCCGCAGGTCGACTGGCGGCTCTTCGAGTTCACCGTCGACGTGGCTATGCTCACCCGCCGCGAGCAGCACATCACGGGCATTCCGGGTCTCGGGCCGAGTCGGCCGGCAGTCCGGGTCTGGCTCGACCCAAACGCCCAGTCGGCGGTGGCAGCGCCCCTCGCCGTCCCGCAGACGCGCCCGACCCTCCTCAGCCGTGACGTCCAGTGCACGGCCGCCTGACCCCACGACCGGAAGACGCATCGGTGCCGGCTCCGTCGTGACGGAGCCGGCACCGATGCGCATGCCTGCCACACCCGCCACGCCTGGCGGGCCGCAACCCCCGCATGATCCACTCGACTTCAGCAAAACCGCGGTATCCCGGCGCCCGGGATGCCCCGACTTCCAGAAAACCGGGTGGATCACCCCGGCGGCACCGTCTTCGGACACCTGCGGTCACCGGGGGTGCCTGGGTGCACGGGCTCGTCGACTCGGGTACAGTGGTGCCGCTTGCGGGTGTAGTTCAATGGCAGAACATCAGCTTCCCAAGCTGACAGTGCGGGTTCGATTCCCGTCACCCGCTCCACCGTGAGGCCCCAGCTCAGGACATGTTTCCTGGCCGGGGCCTCATTCGTTGTCGTGTGATGGCTCGCGCCAACAGCTTTGACGCCCCCATGAATGATGGCCGCATGAGAGACGCGAACTCCGTGTTGGTCGCCTTCCGCCTGGTGCTCGTGGTCTTCTTCTTGCTCCTGTTCGCACTCGGTGTCCGTCTCACCGTGTCGCGACGGTTCCCCATTACCTGGGCTCGGCCCGCGCATCCGACAGAAAGCCAGCAATCCCGACGGGTCCGCGTTGGTGTTGGCGTCATGTTGGTTGCCACGAGTGTGCTGATCCTGGAGAGTACGTCGCTCGTACCCATGCCCTTCCTGATCTCGGGCATCTTGTTGGCGGTGGCGATCCTGGTTGCCGTAGCTGCGCTGGCTTGGCTCGTCATATCGCGGGAGTGACCCAGCAACTAGCCGCGCTCGGTGATGTGCCAGGGGGCGGGTCGGCGGCAGCCGGGCCTTCGATGTTCCGCGGTCAAGGGCCATGCCAAGGAGGGCATGACGAAGATCCTCGGTCTCGTAGCGCCTCACCGGTAGTCGGCGAAGATCCGACGTGCCACGCCATCGACGGTTACCGGGCCACCATGCGGAAGAATCCATTGTGGCCTGGTGTGGCCGAACGGCACGCCGACGCAGACGACCGCCTCGGGGTTGTAGCGGGTCACCACGTCGACGACCGTGTCGCGCTGCTGCTCGCGAAGTCGCGCCCGATCTGCGGCCGGGGGTCGACGGGTGTGGTCGGAGACCGGCGGACGGGCGACCAGGACCGCGTCGACGGCGCTGAGGAGACCGCGTTCACCCAGTGATCGGACGATCCAGCCGACCTCGCGGGCTGGGAGAAGCTCCTCCGAGGTTTCGATGATCAGCACCCCGCCGTGCAGGACCTCCGGGGGAAACGGGAAGCGTCCCGCCGTCAGGATCCACTGGATGACTTCCAGGCAACCACCCCAGGTGGGGCCGGTGACCGCTCGGGCCGGCCCGTGCCAGCTCCACGGCTCCGTCGGTTCGCGCTCTCCGAACGACTTCAACGCCTGCGGATCTGCCCAGTCGACGCCGATGTCCTCGGACTCACCCGGGTCCGTGATCTCCAGCCGTTCCCCGGTGAGCAACGCCGCTCGCAGCGACCGGACGTGGACGTCGTCGACGGCAGGCCCGGGGCCGAGGTGCACCTGGGAGGATCCGCCGTAGAAGCTGGCGATGCCGAGTCCCCAGAGCCAGTGGTGCAGATTGGTGTTGTCGCTGGTGCCGAGGAACGGCTTCGGGTCGGCACGGGCCAGGTCGGCGTCCAGGTGGGGGATGACAGTGATCTGGTCCTCACCGCCGATGACGGCGAGAATGCCGCGTACCTGGGGGTCCGCGAAGGCGGCGTTGATGTCCGCCGCACGCGCTGCCGCGGTCGCACCCACCTGGCGGGTGGTGGGGTATTCGACAGGTACGAGGCCGGTCAGGTCGGCAAGCCGTCGCATGGCCTGCTCGTGGATCACCGGATAGGCGCCGGCGGCGGCGAAGGATGGTGAGAGGACCGCGAGGTGGTCCCCGGGGCGCGCTTTTCGGGGACGAACAAGCTCATGCTCCATGTCGAGATCCAACAGGTGTGCCGGTCCGTACGCATCTCATTTCGGCGCACGCCTGAGGCGTTTCAGCACCAGCGCGTGGATGCCTAGGCCGTTCTCTCGGCAGCGAAGTAGGGCTCGGCCGCCTCCAGTCGGGGCACCTCCACGCCCAGCCTGCGCGCCTCCGCCAGGGTGTCGCGGCAGACCGCGCGCAGCTCCTCGGGGTTGGCATGGGCTTCCATGACCAGGCGCATCGGCGGAAAGTGCCTGAACAGCCAGGCCATCGCCGGTGCTGCCAGCCAGACGGGCGCGGTGAAAGGACGTAGCTCGCCGCGGTGCCGCCGCAGATCAACGCCACGAGCCTCGACGAGCCGCAGGAGTTCGCGGGTGGCGAGGATCGCTTCGCGTACGTTGCCGGGGGTCAGCTTGGACAACGAGCCCTGCTTGAGGCTCTGCGTGTGCAGGCCCGCGTTCTGAACGAAGTGGATCGACAGCCAGCCACGGAAGTCGGAGCTCTCCCGGAGTCTGAACCCCGCCTCGCGAAACACCTGGCGCACGGCCCGCTCGCGCTCGGTCGGCGGCCGGTCGAGAGTGCCGAAGAAGACCATGGGCAGCAGGGCCCCACGCAGCACACCGTCGTCGCCGAAGCCGCCGCCGGCCCCGGGAAAGCCCCAGGCCACCTGATCAGCGGGAAGGTGTTCGGTCGCGGTCATCGGCTCGACCCAGAGGTTGTTGAAGACGAGCACGGTGGCTCTGCCCACGCGCGGTCCCAGGAAGGCCGCAGCCTCCGCGAAGCCGTAGTGCTGCACGCTCAGCACGATCAGATCGAAGTCATGGTCCGGCTCCAGCGACTCGCGGTAGCGCACTGGCCACCTCTCGGCGACGCGCTTCCCCCACGGCCGTCGCCGGGCGTCGAGCAGGTCGAGATCAATCGCATCGCCGTACGCCGTCGCCCGCCCCGGCCGGACATAGAACTCGACGTGGTGCCCGGCCCGTTCCAGGGCCCATCCGTACGTCGCGCCGATGACGCCCCGGCCGAACATCAAGATCTTCACGCGGCACCTCGTACCCTATAATCGGAGACCGTCTCCGGTTCTCAAAATATGGAGACAGTCTCCACTTGTCAACATGGAGCCCCACGTGACCGATGCCAAGCCACTGCGCGCCGACGCCCGCCGCAACCGGGACGCCCTGATCGCGAAGGCCCGCGAGCTCTTCGCCAGCGGCTGCTTCAACCTGCGCTTCGACGACTTCGCCAAACTCGCTGGCGTGGGCACCGGCACGCTCTACCGCCACTTCCCCACCCGGGAAGCCCTGGCCGAGGCGGTCTACCGCGAAGAACTCACCGCGATGTGTGACCGCGCCCGCGAGCTGCAGGCCACCCTCCCCGCCGACGAGGCGCTGGAATCCTTCCTGCGTGGCTTCGTGGACCACCTGCACCGCCACGAGGGCCTCGCCCGCACACTCGCCACGCTCATGGCCACCCAATCGGGTGCGCTGGCAGAGGGTGCCCAAGCCCTGGGCCAGGTGATCGACGACCTCCTGGCCGCCGCCGCCAAGGCCGGCACCATCCGCGACGACGTGGGCGCTGGCGCCGTCATGATGACCCTCCACGGCATCTGTGCGGCCTACGACCACCCGACCTACCGAACCGACGCGGACGGCGTCATCACTCTCGTTCTCGCCGGCCTGCGCCGCACCACACCAGGTGTTCCAGCGAAGTGATGACATCTGCCGGGATCGACAGTGGTAGTTCCTGCTGGACCCGGCAGCGGCTAGGGTCCGGCTTGGAGGTGGTCCGTGTTCACCGAAGCGTTTCCGATCGTGACGACACCTGACCTGCCACGACTGATCGCGTTCTACCGGGACGTGGTCTGCTTCGAGCTGACCTACCGGTTCCCGGACGAGGGCGCACCGGAGTTCGTCGCCCTCCGACTGGGCAGCAGCGAGCTCGGCCTGGCCGCCAACCCGGAGGCTGGCGGGCCGGCCGACTCACACCGCTGGGAGCTGTGCGTCTACGCCGACGACTGCGACGCGGCGGTGGGCGCGCTGCGCACGGGTGGGGCGACGGTCACCGAGGAGCCGGTCGACCAGCCCTGGGGTGAGCGGTCCGCGCGGGTCACCGACCCCGACGGCAACCGCCTGCTGGTGCTGGCGCGGCTGTAGACGACAGCGCCGGGAAGGGCGCGGTCATCGTCTCCAGAACAGGAGATGGGTGACTCCGCTGGGGCTGGGCACCGACTCGAGGTGGAAGCGGTCGAGCAGTTCGTCAGGGCTGTCCCACAACCGCTCGCCCCGGTCGAGGTCGACGGGCGCCACGGCGATGTGCATCGTGTCGACCAGATCGGCCTCGAGGAACTCGCGGATGGTGGCGACCCCACCTCCGAGGCGTACGTCTCGACCGTCGGCCGCCTGCTTCGCCTCGGCCAGTGCCTCGGCCGGGCTGACATCGCGGAAGTGGAACGTGGTGTCGGACAGGCTGAACGACGGGCGTAGGTGGTGGGTGAGCACGAAGACCGGCGTGTGGAACGGCGGATTGGCCCCCCACCAGCCCTGCCAGTCAAGGTTCTCCCAGGGGCCACGCTGGGGGCCGAACTTATTGCGGCCCATGATCTCCGCGCCGATGTTGCACTCGGCGTCGCGGGTCAGGTAGTCGTCCAGGCCACGGCTGCCACCCGGCTCGGTGCGATACACGAAGCTGGCGGTGGCGGAACGCCAGGAGAACAGCGGGGTGGGGTCCGCGTGACCGAAGGGCCGTTCCAGGCTCTGCCCCTCTCCGGTCCCGAACCCGTCGCGCGAGACGTTGAAGCACTGCACCCGCAACAGTTGCGGCATGGTTTCTCCTCCTTCCTTCGAGGGGCCGTGGTTCAGTTCGCGGTCACCGTCGGGCCGCCTCCGCTGCCCCGGTCGTCGAGCACGAGCGGGGCGCGACCCCGCACCGCGTACCGGATGTGGGTCACCTGTGGGGTGGCAAGGACGCGGGTCGGCGTCAGCTCGAGCCCTTCCCGGTCGCCCAGGTCGAGGTCCGCGTCGAAGAGGCGCAGGCCGGTGCCGAGCACGACAGGTACGACGTGCAGCTCCAACTCGTCGAGCAGGCCGGCCTTGAGCACCTGCCGCACCAGGCCGCCGCCCCCGGCCACCGCGACATCCTTGCCACCGGCCACAGCGCGCGCCTGCTCGACGGCGCTGACCACGCCATCGGTGACGTAGGTGAAGCTGGTGCCGCCTCCCCGCAGCAGGCGCTGGCGAGGGCGGTGGGTGACGACGAAGACCGGCGCGCGAAACGGCGGCTCCTCACCCCAGGGGATCTCACCTCCGTCGGCCATCCGGCACCCCATCACGTACGCGCCGGCCGCGCCGAACGACTCGGCGATCACCTCGGAGTTGGTGTCCTGCTCCCCGCCGGCGAAGCCCTGCCGTTCGCGCCAGGCCGCCGCCTCGGTCGCCCACCGGGTCACCCGGAAGAATTTCGCGCTCTCCTCCGAGTCCATCCAGTTGCCGTTCCCGTCGAACTGCGGCCCGGCGTAGAAGCCGTCCACCGACACCGACAGTTGTGCGGTCACCTTCGTCATCGCGCTCTGGTCCTCTCCTCGGTCGACACCCCGCCTGGGTGCCGCTCCCCGAGGGGTCGGAGCCGAACGCGGCGTCCCTACCGGGAAGAAGTGTGACCTGTGCCACTCGTCGGCTCGGTCAGGTGCCACTGCCCGGCGTGTTCCGGGTCGCGTGACCAGCGCATCCGGGCCTTCTCCTCCGGGCGGGGGCTCCAGTCCCGGTAGGGCGCAAGGGCCACCCGCCAGGCGATCACGGTAAAGACGTAGATGCCCGGGCCGATCAGCCAGAGCAGGGCGTCGCGTCGCCGATAGGAGGCGTACGGCGCGAGCCACGCGGTCGCCGCCACCGGCACCGCGACCGCGCTGAGGTCGGCGAGCGGCCCGCGGCCGAACCGGGACTCGACCAACTCCCGCAGGATGAGGGACGGAACGACCACCCCGACCAGCAACGCCACCGTCCGGATCATGCGGAACCGGCGAGCCGGGGGTACGCGGGCGGCAGTTGCTTCGGAGGGCACCACCGGAGGGTAGGGCGCGGGTGGCCGGCCCGACTAGGGTGGCGATCATGCGGATTGGCATCGTGATCCTGCCGGACCAGCGGTGGGCGGAGTCGCAGCGTCGCTGGCGGCAGGTCGACGAGTGGGGCTTCGACCACGCCTGGACGTACGACCACCTGGGTTGGCGTGACCTGGTCGACGGCCCGTGGTTCGACTCGATGGCCACGCTGACCGCTGCTGCCACGGTGACCTCGCGGATTCGACTGGGCACTCTCGTGGCGTCGCCGAACTTCCGGCACCCGGCCGCGTTCGCCAGGCAGATCACCACTGTGGACGATGTCTCCGCCGGTCGTCTGCTGCTCGGTCTGGGAGCGGGTGGCATCGGCTTCGACTCGGCGGTGCTGGGTGGTGAGACGCTGCCGCCTCGTCAGCGGGTCGACCGGTTCGCCGAGTTCACCGAGTTGCTGGACCTGATTCTTCGGGAGGACGGCACCACCTGGCGTGGGGACTGGTTCGCCGCTGTGGATGCCCGCAACAACCCCGGCTGCGTGCAGCAGCCGCGGGTGCCTTTCGTGGTGGCCGCCAACGGGCCACGGTCGATGCGGTTGGTGGCCCGCTTCGGGCAGGGGTGGGTGACCACCGGCACCGGTGACGACAACGACCTGGAGGGTTGGTGGGCCAGTGTGTCGGCGCTGTCCGCGCGGATGGACCGGACCCTGGACGAGGCCGGCCGTGCCCCGGCCAGCCTGGACCGCTACCTCTCGCTGGATGCCGCGCCGGTCTTCTCGCTCAGCAGCGCACAGTTCTTCGCCGACCAGGTCGGCCGCGCCGCCGAGCTGGGCTTCACCGACGTGGTGACGCACTGGCCACGCGTCAGCAGTTGGTACGCCGGTGACGAGTCCGTCCTGGTGGACGTGGCGACGCGGCTGCTGCCACAACTGCGCGACTGAGCCCGCCAGGCCGACACGTCGGCCCGGTGGGTAGCCAGCGCATCGACCCGGCTGGGAGCCGCCGCGTCAGGTGCCGAGGTCGCCGCTGGCCACACCGCCCTCGCCGCCGGAAACCAGGCGGAAGCGCAGGCAGACGATCGGCGTGTCGCCGTCGACCGGCGTGCCGAGCCGCGCCCAGTAGGCCGAGTGCCCGGCCCGCCACTCCTCGATCGAGCGGTCACCCTCGCCCTCGGCGTGGGCGAAGTCCCAGGGCACGTCGGCGAAGCGGACCACCTCGACTCCGGTGATCTCCACGACGCCGGCCAGGGCGTTGTCGTCGTCGACCAGGGCCAGGCGTTCGCCGACGTGCTCCAACTCCTCGCCTTCTTCCGCGTACTCGGCGAGCCGGCCGGCCGTCGCGGTCTTCACACCGGCCAGCACCAGGGTGTTGAGGGTCGACCGCAACTCGCCGGGGGTGCCGAGGGCGAGGGCGCGCAGTTCACCGATCCGAGGCCACATCCTGCCGAGGCTAGGCCAGGGCGACCCCGGCCGCCGCCGCAATACCCGTCGCCCCGCTCAGATCAGTTGGCCGGCGTAGCCGGGTGCGGTGAGGAGCCGGTCGTCGGCACTGGTCGCGTACGCGTCGGCGAGCTTGACCACGTGCTCGTCGCCGTGGCGGGCCGCGCGGGCGAAGACCTCCGACGGCGTCGCGGGGGTGACGGTCGGTGGCGCGATGCCGGTGGCCGGGGCGTACACGGAGGTCATGGCCGCCGTCGCGGCCCAGGCCGCGGCGAAGCTCGGCGCCCACAGAGCCCGGTCAAGTGCCGGCAGGGTACGCAGCACGGCGGTCGGCGCGGTGACCGCGTGCACCAGCATGACCGGCTCGGTGTGCCCGAAACGCAGGTAGTCCAGGCCGGCCCGGTGCACCAGCGCGGTGAGCCCTCGCTGCGCCTCGGCCGGGCTCCGTGCGGGGCGCAGCGCCGCGAGCGCAGGCTCCCACCGAGGTACGGCCGGCAGCCGGCCCAGCCGGTCCCGGACCCCTCCGGTCTGGTCCTCGATCCGGGGCAGCCCGGCCAGTGCGCCCGCCACGTCGATGTCGTCGGTACCCGGCTCGTCGGGATCGCCGGTGAACAGCCGGTCGGTGCCGGGGATCGGCTGCCAGCGTGCCGCCCAGTAGCCGAGGGCCTGGCCCAACTCGGTGAGCCGCCGTGGGTTCTCCTCGTCCGCTTCGAGCGCGCGTACGGCGTGCCCGACCCGGATCACACCGTGGGTGGCGCCGGCGGCGATGCCCGGCAGCAGCCGGGGCCACCAGGTGCCGAGCACGTCACGCCACTGGTGTTCGCGCAACTGCCGGTCGAAGTAGGCCAGCCAGTCACCGGCGCGCTTCGGGTCGCCGAGCGCGTCCCGCCAGTCGTCGATCGGGTGCAGCCCCCGGGGCAGCTCATCGAGTCGGCCGAGGTAGTCGTCGAGCCAGCGGTGCACCCGTTGCTGGTGCCCGTGCCGGACCAGCGCCTCGACGGCCATCGGCCCGTGGTTGGACAGCCAGCCCTCGAACTCCGGGCCGGTGCGGTGCAGTCGTTCGTACGCCTCGTCCAGTGTTCCCTCGCTCATCCACCGATCGTCGTTCTTCAACCTCGCTTGAGGTCAACCCGGCAGATCCGCGGCGTCGATCAGGCCGGTGATCCGTAGGTCGGCCGCGACCTCGGGCGGGCAGTCCACGGCCACCACTGCGGTGCCCAGCACCTCGGCGCCCCGGGCTGCGCAGATGTCGTAGAGGGCGTGCAGCTGCGCACCGGTACGCACCCAGTCGTCCACCACCAGCACCCGGTCGTCGGGGCCGAGATGCCGGTCCCGTACGGCGAGGTCCACCCGTCGGCCCCGATAGTCCGGTGGGCTCTGTGCCCAGGTGAGTGGCCCGGCCGGCAGGCGTCCGTCACCGGGCTTGTGTGCGGCCACGAAGCCGACCCCGAGGGCGGTGGCGGCCAACGGCCCGAGCAGGAGCCCGGTGACGGCCGGCGCGAGCACCACCGTTGGCCGGGCGGCGCGGTACGGCGCCACCAGGGCCGGCCCCAGCTCGGCCAGCACCACTGGGTCCCGCCACCAGCCGGAGATGTCGCTGACCAGGTGACTGGTGCCCGGGCCGGGGTCGATCCACTGGAACAGGGCGGCCAGGCGTTCGGTCAGATCGGCGGGCATCCGCTCATCCTGCGGCACGGGCGGCGGGCGCGACGGAACCCGGGCCACCCGGCCCACCCCGGGTCGGATGATCGGCTACACGTATCTGTGCAAATACGGGCATACCACCATGATCACGTTGACTTCGGAAGTGCTTCTCTCGTTACGGTCCGATCCGGTTTGTTCAGACGACGAAAGGACCGGGCCGGTGGCAGGCAAGCACTCCCGTACCCGCATCTTCTCCTCCCCGGCGGGCATCGTGGCCACCGCGGCGGTCGGCGTCGCCCTCGCCGTCGGCGGCACGGTAGGTGCCGTGCAGTTGGTCTCCGGCCCCGACCAGTCCGGGCAGGTGGCTCTCGACCTCACCCCGACCACCGCCGCCAGCAGCCTCACCCCCAGCTCCCCGGCCGCCACCCCGAGCGTCAGCGCCTCGCCCAGCGTGACCGCCAGCCCGTCCGCGACCCGGTCGCAGCAGGCCGCCTCGCGGGGCAGGGAACGCACCACGTCGCCGAAGCCCAAGCCGAAGCCGACCGTCAAGAAGACCACGGCCGCGGCGAAGGTGCTGGAGAGCGGTTCGTGCGGCGCCTCGTTCTACTCCGACGGGCAGCTCACCGCCAACGGTGAGTCGTTCAACCCCGACGCGCTGACCGCCGCGCACAAGACGCTGCCGTTCAACACCAAGGTCCGCGTGACCAACCCGGCCAACGGCAAGTCGGTGACGGTGCGGATCAACGACCGTGGCCCGTTCATCGACGGCCGCTGCCTGGACCTCTCCCGGGCCGCCTTCGCCAGCATCGCGTCGGTCGACGTGGGCGCGCTCACCGTCCGCTACGAGGTCCTCGGCTGAGCGGGAGTGGCGACGCCGATTCGGTCGACCGACTGGGCCGGCCGGACAGAACCTCCTCAGACGACGGGTCAGGTTCATTCACCGGTTCACGTGGATCAGGCAAACTGTCCCTCGTACCCACGCGACTCCTCCAGTCGGGCCGTCGCCCGCTGAGCCCCGGATCCCGCGCCGGCCTCGGCGCGGCCCTTGTTCTGCTCGCGATCGTCTCGGCGGTGGAGGCGGCGGACGGCCGTAAGGTGCACTACGTCGCGCTCCTGGCGGCCGCGCCGGTTCTCGCCGCCGCCCTGGCGTCCTGGCTGGTGGTCCTGGGGGTGGGCGTCGCGGCGACACTGATCGGCGCCGGTTTCGCGCTGGTCGCGCCGAAGGTTTCGTTGGCCACCTCGGTCAACGTTGTCGCGGTCGCTCTCGTCACCGGAATGGCCGTGGCGGTGGCCTGGGTTCGCCAGCGGCAGGCCGAGCGGATCGTGGAGCTGACCAAGCTCGCCGCCGTGGCCCAGCAGGCGGTGTTGCGCCCGCTCGGGCCGCAGGTGGGCACGCTCTCGGTCGCGGGACGCTACATCTCCTCCACCGCGACTGCCGAGATCGGCGGCGACCTGTACGAGGCGATCGACACCCCATACGGCGTCCGCATGATCATCGGTGACGTGCGGGGCAAGGGCCTGGACGCGGTCCGGCTGGCCAGCATCGTCCTCGGTTCCTACCGGCACGTGGCGTACGAGCGGGCCGACCTGCGGGCCGTCGTCGCCGACCTGGACCGCGCGGTGGCCCGCAACGTCGGCGACGAGGACTTCGTCACGGCGGCACTGGTCGAGGAGCGTGGTGGCACCCTCACGATCGTCAACTGCGGGCATCCGCCACCGCTGCTGCTACGCCGAGGTGCGGTGATCCCGCTGGAACCGCCGGCCCCGGCGCCTCCGCTCGGGTTCATGCCGGTGGTCCGCCCCCGGGTCGAACGCCTGGAGCCCGGGGACCGGCTGCTGCTGTTCACCGACGGTCTCGGCGAGGCGCGGCGGGACGGCGAGTTCTTCCCGACCGCTGACCGTGCCTGGCGGCTGCTCGGCCATGGCACCGTGGCCGACGGGCTGGCATCGCTGGAGACCGCCCTGGTCGAGTGGGTGCACGGTCGGCTCGACGACGACATCGCGCTGGTTCTGATGGAGTACGTGGGTGCCCGCGCCGGCGCGGCCGTCGCCGTCCCGAGCTGGGAGGTCGGCGCCGCCGAGGGCTGAGCCGGCCGACCGCGCCCGCAGGTGTGTAATCGCCGTCACTTGGGTGATCCGCTTGTCGCTGCCTACCCGCGAGTAATACAGTCGGGGTTACTGATCGGTAACACCTGTCCGGAAGCGGGGCCAGCGAGCATGACCCACTACAAGAGCAACCTGCGGGACCTTGAGTTCAACCTGTTCGAGGTCTTCGGGGCGGACCAGGCGTTCGGCCAGGAACCGTACTCCGAACTCGACGCCGACACCGCCCGCAGTTTCCTCTCCGAGCTTGATCGCCTCGCTCGCGAGGACCTGGCCGCCAGCTACACGGACAGCGACCGCAATCCGCCGGTGTTCGACCCGGGCACGCACACCGCGCCGCTCCCGGAGTCGTTCAAGAAGTCCTACCAGGCATTCATGGACTCCGAGTTCTGGCGCCTGGACCTGCCGCCGCACCTGGGCGGCACCAACGCCCCCCGCGCGCTCTGGTGGGCCCTCGCCGAGTTGGTGCTCGGCTCGAACGCCCCGATCTGGATGTACGCCTCCGGCCCGTCCTTCGCGCACGTGCTGGAGGTCGAGGGCAACGAGCAGCAGAAGCGGTGGGCCAAGCTCTTCATCGACAAGCAGTGGGGCTCCACCATGGTGCTCACCGAGCCGGACGCCGGCTCGGACGTCGGCGCCGGCCGCGCCCGTGCCATCCAGCAGCCGGACGGCTCCTGGCACATTGAGGGCGTGAAGCGCTTCATCACCTCGGGTGAGCACGACCTCAGCGACAACATCGTGCACTACGTGCTGGCCCGCCCGGTGGGTGTGGAAGGCGTGGGTGGCCCCGGCACCAAGGGCCTGTCGCTCTTCGTCGTGCCGAAGTTCCACTTCGACGAGACCACCGGCGAGCTGGGCGAGCGCAACGGCGTCTACGCCACCAACGTCGAGCACAAGATGGGCCTGAAGGTCTCCAACACCTGCGAGCTGACCTTCGGCGAGCACGGCGTACCGGCCAAGGGCTGGCTGCTGGGCGACAAGCACGACGGCATCCGCCAGATGTTCATGATCATCGAGTATGCCCGGATGCTGGTCGGCACCAAGGCCATCGCCACCCTCTCCACCGGCTACCTCAACGCCCTGGAGTACGCGAAGAACCGGGTGCAGGGCGCCGACCTGGTCCAGCAGGCGGACAAGACCGCGCCGCGGGTCACCATCACCCACCACCCGGACGTGCGCCGCTCGCTGCTGCTGCAGAAGTCGTACGCCGAGGGCCTGCGTGCCCTGGTTCTCTACACCGCCACCTGGCAGGACAAGGTCGCCATCGCCGAGGCGGCCGGCGACGAGAAGGCCACCAAGCTGGCCAAGCGGGTGAACGACCTGCTGCTGCCGCTGGTCAAGGGCGTCGGTTCGGAGCGGGCGTACGAGATGCTCGGGCACGAGTCCCTGCAGACCTTCGGCGGCTCCGGGTTCCTCCAGGACTACCCGCTGGAGCAGTACGTCCGGGACGCCAAGATCGACACCCTGTACGAGGGCACCACCGCCATCCA
Source organism: Micromonospora sp. NPDC050795 (assembly GCF_044456785.1). NCBI lineage: Bacteria > Bacillati > Actinomycetota > Actinomycetes > Micromonosporales > Micromonosporaceae > Micromonospora > Micromonospora sp. NPDC050795. The sequence goes on from NZ_JBITGE010000024.1 coordinate 112,243, forward strand.
GAGCCTGGACCTGATCTTCCGCAAGATCGTTCGGGACAACGGCAAGGCCCTCATGGCGGTCGCCGGCGAGATCCAGGAGTTCATCTCCACCGAGGCGGGCAACGGCCAGCTCAAGGAGGAGCGGCAGGCGCTCGGCAGGGCGCTCGGCGAGGTGCAGAACATCCTCGGTGTGATGACCGGCTGGCTGGGCGAGGCGCAGGGCGGCGACACCCGCGCCCTCTACAAGGTCGGGCTGAGCAGCCGGCGCTTCCTGCTGGCGATCGGTGACCTGGTGGTCGGCTGGCTGCTCCAGAAGCAGGCCGATGTGGCGCTGAAGGCGCTCGCCGGCGAGGTCTCCGCCAGCGACAAGGCGTTCTACACCGGCAAGGTGGCCGCTGCCCGTTTCTTCGCCCGTGAGGTGCTGCCCCGCATCGGCGCCGACCGGCGGATCATCGAGGGCGCCGACCTCGACATCATGGACCTCTCGGAGGAGGCCTTCTAGCCCGTGTTTCATAAAGCTCGGAGGTACTGGTTGATGGCGGCGATGGTCAGGGTGGCTTCGTAGCGGACGGCCAGTTTGTCGTAGCGGGTGG
>NZ_JBITGE010000025.1:0-112673 GCF_044456785.1 Micromonospora sp. NPDC050795
GCCACCCGCTACGACAAACTGGCCGTCCGCTACGAAGCCACCCTGACCATCGCCGCCATCAACCAGTACCTCCGAGCTTTATGAAACACGGGCTAATGCTGCTCGACATAGTCGGGACCGGCAGAACAACCAGCTTCGGTGGCTCCTCCGCGTCGGTAACGCGCTACAAGGCGCGAACACTCGTCGCGGGTTTAGACGTGACGCAAATTATAAATGCGAAGCTGCGTTCAATGTCAGCGCATTGCTTCGGAATATCTTCATGGTTTGGAATTAGGGCAATCGACGAAGATTGGGGCCGTCACCCTGGGAGTGCCCGCCTCAAATCATTTGCGTTAACAGTCGACACGCTTCCGGAGCAGATTATCACTCTGGGTTCCGGTCGAGACCTGGTAATAACCGCACATTGGCGAGTGGGGGGAACAGAAGATCAAAGGACCATCCATGCACCTATATCGATAACGTGTCGATCCCGTCTCGCTAAGCCTCTTTTCCAACTCCGTCAGCCACTCCTCCGGCTGCAAGACCTGATCTCGCTCGCTTACGGTGGCCATGTACTGGCTAGCGCAGGGCAAGCAGTGCCTGATCTAAAGGAGGCTGGTTCCCCACAATCAACGCCCGAGTTGTGGGATTACCACCTCATGGTGCGTCCACCGGGAGTCCAAGCGGTGAAGGATAAGGACCTGCCGTACTTTTATCTTGCCGAAATTGGAGGAATGGCTGGTATAGGTCGGTGGGTGCGCCTCTGCCAGACCCATCCGCGAGCCATCCGACCGCTCGTTGAGCGCTTTCGCCTCGGCAAGCCCTCCGCCCCACTCCGACTGATGGAGATTGCAGCCGGGATGGAGTACTGGATCAAAGTCAATCAGAGCCAAAGGGCGTGGGCGAAACTGCGTTGTTCGCAACGCCGACACGGATGCGGTTTTTCTTGGCCCATCGCGAGCTACGTCGGCTCTAGCTTCACCGAATGGTGCGGGGACCCTCACCGCTGGGCCCAAAAGTTCTGGGGCGCGTACAACAGGTTGAAACACGACCCAGGAGCGGTGGACGAATACGAGGTGTCGCTTCTGGCTGATAGCGGACACCTACTTCTCACCGCCGCATTATTGAACCGCGTCGCCTTAGGGCGAATGCCGGCAAAAAGCATCTTCCAGAACAGTACGCACAGAACCTGGCAACTGAAAGAACAGATCAGAAGTTTACTGATCTAAGGTTGGGTTCACTGTTCGCGAGGTGAATTGCTCAAATTAGGTGCGTCAATGACTGCTTGACACTTTTGACGGCGAGCCGCTAGGCGAGGCCGTGGTGGGGATGCGGCGCGCGTACTCCAGGCAGGCCTCCGCCTGCCGGCAACACCGGCCGAGGTGTCGCAGAGGCTCCGGGGTCAAGGGCGGCCCGCACGGCCGTCACGCAGCGATGCGAGGCGCCCTTGAGGTCGGAGCATCGCATCCTTCGCGCTGCATTCCCACCACGGCCGGCGGTGTGTCGCCATACGGCGCGGCGGTGCGATGGCCGCCGCGCCCCGGCCGGCCAACTGCAGCTCCTATTCAACGGAGACTGACCGCGAAGATTCTGCGCCGACACTGGGCCGCTGGAATGCATGTGCTGGGACGGAAATGCATGTGCTGGGACGGATCTCTCAAGCATGTGGTGGGACTGAACATCTTCACCCCGACCGGTGCCCACCTGGGATCAGCGCTGGCGCGATGCGGAGTCCGAGGTGTCCGCGACCGTATCGGCTTCTAGTCGGAAGATTCGCCTTTCTATCCGTCGAATAGAAGAACGACTGAGCGCCTAACCGATATACGTTGCTGGTCGGTTCTGAAAGCAGTATTCGATTCGTAGCCTCCGGCTCAGGTAATTAAGCGGTCAGGACCCTGGTGAAGAACGCCAGAGTGTCGCGGATCAGCGGCTCCAGCGGCACCCCGCCGAAGCAGTGGTCGGCACCCTGCACCACCGACAACTCAACCTCGGCTCCCACCGCGGTCAGTGCTGCGGCAAGTTCCTCGCTCTGCCCCACCGGTACGACCAGGTCCTGGTCTCCGTGGATCAGCAGCATCGGTGGGGCCTGGTCGGTGACGTAGGTGATCGGACTTGCCGCCCGACCCAGCCCCGGGTTGTCTGGCAACGGGCCGCCGACCAGAAGTGACTCGGGTGAGTCGGCCGCGTCGTGGTCGATAGTCCCGGACGGGTGTGCCTGCGACTGCATGGTCAACAGGTTCGACGGCGCGTACCAGCAGACCGCTGCCCGAACGCGGGTGTCGTCCCGGTCGTCTCCCGTCAGCGCGACCATCGAGGCCAGGTGACCACCGGCCGACTCGCCCCACACCCCGATCCGCTCGCCGTCCACGCCCACCGTGCCGCCGTGCCGGCGCAACCAACGCACCGCCGCCTTGACGTCGTCGAGTTGGGCGGGGAAGTGCGCCTCGCCGCTGAGCCGGTACTGCACGGAGGCGACAGCGAAACCGGCCCGGATGGCGGCGGTGAACGGATCCACAGTCATCAGCCAGTCCGGCGGCTGCTTGGGCGAGCCGAACAGCCACGCGCCGCCGTGGATCCACACCAGGACCGGGGCTGGTCGGGGTGCCGTCACCGGCACGACGAGGTCCAACGTCAGCGGGCGGAAGCCCGGGACTTCGTGCACGACGATGTCGCGGTGCTCAATCCGGTCGTTCCGGCGCGGGGGTTCCGAATCGGTCATTGCGTCATCGTCGCACCGACGGTCCGGGCGTGCCGACCAGCCGACCAGCCCCGGATCGGAACCACCAGCGTCGGTACGCTCCGCGCCGGCCTCTGCCGAGGTCACGGCGACCCCGACGGACAGACAGCCCATTGATACGGTGGGTCACGAGGGGTGTCTGTTGCGTTCGGGGGCCGGGGCCGGGCCGAGATGAGAAGGATGGAGCAGCACATGATCGTTCCGCAGGGGTTCCGCGCGGTGGTCGCGAACGCCGGGCTCAAGGACGACGAGGACGATTTCACCGCCCTGGTCTCCGAGGTGCCTGCGGTCAGCGCGGCGGTGTTCACCCGCTCCCGGTTCGCCGGCCCCAGCGTCGTGCTCAGCCGTTCGGCGGCGTCGACGTCGTCTGCCCGCGGTGTCGTGGTGCTCTCCCGAAACGCGAACGTGGCCACCGGCAAAGAAGGGCTGGAGAACGCCCGTGAGGTGCGGTCCACAGTGGCTCGCGCCGTCGGGTTGGACGACGACGATCTGCTCATCGCGTCGACCGGGGTGATCGGGAAGCAGTATCCGATGCCGAGGGTCCGACAGCGCCTGGCCGAGCTTCGGTGGCCCTTTCCGCCTGCCGATTTCGACCGGGTCGCGCGGGCGATCATGACCACCGACACCACGCCCAAGGTGGTGCGGGTCAGCTGCGGAGCGGCGAGCATCGTCGGCGTCGCGAAGGGCGTCGGCATGATCGAACCGAACATGGCGACCCTGTTGACGTTCTTCTGCACGGACGCCCGCATCGAGCCGGCCGACCTGGACCGGGTGTTCCGGTCGGTCATCGCTCGCACGTTCAACGCGGTCAGCATTGACACCGACACCTCCACCAGCGACACCGCGGCCATTTTCGCCAACGGCCTGGCCGGGCCGGTCGCCCTCGACGAGTTCGAGCAGGCGTTGTATTCCGTCGCACTGGACCTGGTGCGGATGGTCGCCCGTGACGGTGAGGGTGCCAGCAAGCTCATTGAGGTCCGGGTCAATGGTGCGCGCGACGGCGAGCAGGCCAAGCGGGTGGGCAAGGCCATCGTCAACTCGCCTCTGGTCAAGACAGCCGTGCACGGCGCGGACCCGAACTGGGGCCGGGTAGCCATGGCGATCGGCAAGTGCGAGGACGACGAGGACATCGACCAGCAACGGGTACGGATCGGTTTCGGCGGTATCGAGGTCTATCCGGCGCAGGCCACTGAGGAGACCCTGGTTCGGCTGCGGCGCCACCTCGAAGGCGACGACGTCGTGATCGAGGTCGACCTGGGGATCAGCGCCGGCGCTTTCACCGTGTACGGGTGCGACCTCACTGACGGATACATCCGGATCAACGCTGACTACACCACCTGAGCGACGATGCATCCGGGCGGTACCCGACGAGGTACCGCCCGAATGGTCGTGGCCGAGCCGCGCGGGTCAGCGGGACGCCAGCAGGAACACCCCGACCAGCGCCAGGACGACACCTGCCCACTGCACCCGGGTGGCGCGTTCGCGCAACACGACCCGCGCGAGCAGGAGCGTGCTGACCGGGTAGAGCGATGCCAGCAGGCCCACCACGGACAGGTAGCCCTCACGGACCGCCAGCAGATACAGCACGCTCGACAGCATGTCCAGGCCACCGGAGAGCAGGGCCAGCAGCACCGTGTTACGGGGAGCTCTGATCGGCCAACGACCAATCGGCCAGGCGAGCACCAGCAGTGTCAACGAGGCGCATCTGGCGGCCACCAGTGGCCACAGCCCCGACCCGTCCCCGGTACGGGACAGCAGCACGAAGAACAGGCCGAAGCCGGCACCGGCCGCCAACGCACCAGCCACAGTCCGCAGGTGCGATTGTCGACCCGGCCGGTCGCCGCCCGAGGTGACCGAGACGCAGGGAATGGCGATCAGGCCGCAGGCCAGGCCGGCCGCCCCGATCACCGACACGGTGTCGCCACCGGCCAGGCCGACGAGGACGGGCAGGATCGCGGCCATGGCGGCGGTGGTCGGAGCGACCACGCTCATCACTCCGTGGGCGAGGGCGTGATAGAGCAGCATGGCACCGACGCTGCCGGCCAACCCGGCCAGTGCCCCCCAGCCGGCATCGGCCGCCCGGATGTTGCCGCCGCCAACGGTCCCGACGAACACCACGGCGGTCGCCAGCCCTGCCATGTTCGACCAGAGCACGACGGTCACCGCCGCGGCGCGCTTGGTGGCGAAGCCACCGACGAAGTCGGCGGCTCCCAGAACCGTTGCCGAAGCCAGCGACATCAGAATGCTGAACATGTTCCGCCTTGGGTTGTCGGTGGCCGGATCAGTGAGATGTCAGATAGCCCCCCATGGACGTGAAGTAGGCACGCGCCGGCAGCTCCGTGCCATCGTCCGTGCGCACCTGCAGGATTCTCAACCCCTGCTCACGTCCGGTGTGGGCATCCGGCCCGCACACCACGACCACGCCGTCTCCCTCTGGGCAGAAGATCCGGCCCGGCGTCCCTCCGTAGCGCTTGGACGACACAGCCGCTGCCGTCACTCGCAGCCGGACACCGTTGTGGTAGGCAAAGGCGTTCGGGTAGGGATCGCTCTGCGCCCGGATCAGATTGGCCAACCGGTCGGCCGGCCACGTCCAGTGGATTCGGCTGTCCTCCACCGATCGCTTGTGGAAGAACGTCGCCTGGGCCGGGTCCTGGCTGATCCACTGCCCGGTGCCGCTCTCGATGAGGTCCAGCGCCGACAGGGTGATCTCCGGGAAAATCTCGATGGTGCGCTCGAACAGGTTCGTCACAGTGTCCTTGTCGCTCACCTCGACCCGACGCTGCAACACGATCTCGCCGAGGTCGAAATCATCGTTCATGAAGTGCACGGTGACCCCGACCTCGCGTTCACCGTTGATCATCGCCCAGTTGAGTGGGGCGAAGCCGCCGTAACGAGGCAGCAGGGCGTCGTGGACGTTGATCGCCCCGTGCCGCGCCAGGCGGTACACGGCCGGCGCCAGCCAGGTCCGCCAGTCCGATGACACGATGATGTCCGGGGCCAGCTCCCGCAGCCGTGCGGCGACCTCGTCGTCATTGGCGTACTGACGGACCAGGATCGGCAGGTCGTGCTTCTCGGCCAGGTCGACCACCGAGTTGTTCCAGATGGTTTCGTACTCGTGCCCGCTGTCGGGATGGGTGATGACCTGCACCACCTCATGGCGGGAGTCCATCAGCGCCTGCAGCACTCGATGCCCCCACGTCTGGTAGCCCATGAACACTACTCGCACGGGTGTCGCTCCTCTCTGCTTCTCAGGCCCGGTGACCGGCGGTCAGCGGCAGTGACCACACGTAGGCGAAGCCGGCACCCGCCTGGTGATCGAACTGGTCGCCGGCTTCGTAGGTGGCCATCGCCCGGCTGTAGCGGGAGTTCGGCGAGGACCGACTGACCACCGTGCAGTTCCCCTTGAACATGTCCACGGCGATCTCGCCGGTCACCGCCGGCTGAAGGGTCGCCACGAATCCGTCGAGGGCCCGACGCAGATCGCTGAACCAGTAGCCGTAGTAGACGAGTTCGGCGTATCGCAGGGCGATGGACTGCTTGTGGTGCAGTGTTTCGCGGTCCAGCACCAGCGACTCCAACTCCGCGTGCGCGGCCATCAGTACGGTTGCCGCCGGCGCCTCGTAGATGCCCCGGGTCTTGAATCCGACGATCCGGCTCTCGGTGATGTCGATCCGACCGATGCCGTGCGGCGCCGCGAGCGCGTTGAGGCGGCCGACCAGAGTGCTCAGACCCAGCGACTCGCCGTCGAGGCTCACCGGAACACCCCCGGTGAAGCCGATCCGTACGCGGGTCGGCTCGTCCGGGGCCTGGCGAGGATCACCGGTCAGCTGCCACGCGTCGGCCGGCGGCGGCTGGGCGACGTCGTCGAGGTCGCCACACTCGATACTGGTCCCCCAGACGTTCGTGTCGATGCTGTAGGGCTTCTCCTTACCGACAGGCACCGGGATGCCGTGCTTGTCGGCGTAGGCCAGCTCGTCCTCGCGGGTCTTCAACTCCCAGTCGATCACCGGTGCCAGCACCTTCAGCGACGGGTCGAGCGCCGCCACACTGGTGAAGAAGCGGACCTGGTCGTTGCCCTTGCCCGTGGCGCCGTGCGCTACCGCGTCCGCGCCGACGGCGTGCGCGATCTCGACCATCCGCTGTGCGATCAGGGGTCGGGACAGCGGCGCGGCCAGCAGGTACTTGTTCTCGTACCGGGCGTGTGCCTGGAGGGCGGGCAACGCGAAGTCGGTCAGGAACCGATCGGTCAGTGGCTCCGCCCGCACCTCGGACGCGCCGGTCCGCAGGGCGCGCTCGCGCACGTCCGGTACGGATTCGAGCTGCCCGATGTCGGCACAGAAGGCGATCACCTCGGCGTCGTACCGGTCGCGCAGCCAGTGCAGCGCCACCGAGGTGTCCAGGCCACCGGAGTAGGCGAGAACGATCTTCATGACTGCTCCCTTTCAGGGTGGTCGTGCGCGAGTTCGTCGAGGACGGCGGCGAGTGTCTTGTCGATCGGGGCGCCGCCCGCCACGTCGTCGGCACCGCGCAGCGTGCCGGCGCGGGCCGCGGCCAGGCCCTCGCGACGGGTACGGCTCCAGCTGCGGTGTGCGGTGGAGCTGGTGCGCAGCTCCGCAGCGACGTCCATCACGCTGGCGGTGGAGGTGCCACCACCACTGGTGTAGCCGTTCATGGCGTTCAGTGGCGCGAGCAGCTCACGGAGCACGTCCACGGCGACCGGATGGCCCTCGTCGGCCAGCATCGACGACACCAGTTCGAGGTCGCGCAGCGTCGCCTGCCGGCTGATCAGCTGACCGACCACCTTGCCGACGATGTGATGCGACTGGCGGAACGACACCCCGGCCGTAGACACGAGATAGTTGGCCAGCTCGGTGGCGGTCGAGAAGTTGTCCCAGCACAGGTCCTCGCCGCGCTGCGGGTCGAAGCGAAGCGTACGGGTCTGGCTCTCCACCACGCGAAGGGTGGACAGGTACGAGTCGATGCTCTGCCACAGGAACGGCTTGTCCTCCTGCAGGTCGCAGCTGTACCCGAGCGTCACACCCTTGACCGCTGTCAGCAGTTGCACCAGCACTCCGGTGGCCCGGCCGGACCGTCCGCGTGCCAGCTCGGCGACCACCGGGTTCTTCTTCTGCGGCATGATGGAACTGCCCGTGGTGAAGGCGTCCCCCACCTCGCAGAGCCGGTACTCGTGACCGCTCCACATGACGATCTCCTCCGCCATGCGTGACAGGTTGTTGCTGCCGAGGGCGAAGGCCGCAGCCGCTTCGATCATGTGGTCGCGGGCGCTGGTGGCGTCCAGGGCGTGGCTGAGCACCCGGTCGAAGCCCAGGAGCTGTGCGGTCGCGTCGCGGTCGAGCGGGAAGGAGGTGCCGGCGAGCGCGCAGGCCCCGAGCGGTGACTCGTTGACCCGACCGAAGGCGTCCCGCAGACGGCGTACATCACGCAGCAGCGCGCTGGCGTGTGCCGTCCGCCAGAAGGCGACGCTGATCGGCTGGGCGGCCTGGCTGTGGGTGTACCCCGGCAGCACCGTGCGGAAATCCTGATCGGTGAGCTGCGTCAGCCGGTCGATCAGGTCGAGGTTGGCGTCGATCGCCTCGAGAAGGACGTCGCGGAGGTACATCCGGGCATCGGTGGACACCTGATCGTTGCGGGACCGGGCCGTGTGCATCCGGCCACCGACGTCCAGCCCCAGCTCCTCGATGACCATCTGCTCGACGTTGAGGTGGACGTCCTCGTACTCGGCTCGCAGCGTGAGCGCGCCGTCTCGATGTTGCTGGTCCAGCTTGACCAACGTCGCGACGATGGATCGCGCCGCATCCTGCGCGACGATGCCCTGACGAGCCAGCAGCAGCACGTGCGCGATGTTCTGCCACAGGTCGTGTGGGATCAGCCGGACGTCGATGTCAACGGTGAGCGTGTAGTCGAGTACCTCGGGTGTGATGTCTTCCTCGAAGCGACCGCCCCAGAGCTTCTGGGTCATCGGACACGCCTTTCCGGGCCCGTCGGGACCTCATGTCGCAACGCCATGGCTTCTGTTTTTGCGCAGGCGTCATCCATCCTGCGGCCAATTGAGCGCAGAATTATCGAACAATTGTTTTCTGTTGAGGCGGTGCAACCGGCTCACCGGGCAGTGCGGATTGGGGCAGCGATCACCACAGGTCGACCACAAAGGTGAACGGGAAATGCCCCGAATCTCGGGAGGAGGTCGCGTCGTATGCTCGTGGCGTTATGGCGAACGCCTGTTTCCGTTTGTCACAACCCCGACATCTGGCGGGCCAACCCTCCATGCAGTCGACCAACACCCCGGGACCGAGCGGGGACCGGTGCGGGCAATGGTGCCGACGAAAGCAGCACTTCAGTCGAACTGATCACTCTTTGTCTGATTTCAAACACCCCGCGTGTCGTTTACACCCCTGACCTGCTGATATGCCCTTGCCCTAGCCCGCACTGAACGTCCACGTGCGACCACACTATGTCAGGGGACGTCGGGCCGGGTGCCCCTTCTCGCCATCTGGGAGCGATTCTCGATGCGGTGGGGACAGCACCGCCGACAGTGAGTAGAAATTGACCCGAAACATGCGCCGATCGCCAGCAGGGCCGGCTTTGAACGAACAACAAGGCTGCGAAATTGCGGCTATTGACATTGAGCGCGATGATGCACAAAATGAGGGTTATCTGAGCAAGGTCGGCGTAGCAATGGCACCCCATTGCCACCAGCCGCGCTCCTGTCGTACCGTGCTTGACGATCCCGCCGCTCTTCGCCGTACGCCGGCGTGTCTTGAGCTGCCCGGCCGGTCTTGCGGCACCGATACGCCGGGAGCGACACCAACCAGTCGGAAGAGCGGAAGCGAATGTCAGCGGAATTGAGCACGCAGACCTATTTCAGCCTCGACGTCTCCGAGGGCGTGGCCGTGGTGGAGTTCTCCGAGGGCCACCGGCACAACATGTGGTCGATGCCCCGGATGCGGGCGCTGACCGAGACGGTTCGCGAGCTCGACGCCCCGGACGTCCGTGCGGTCGTGCTGTTCAGCGGCGTCGACAGGTCCTTCGGGGTGGGGGGCGACTTCCACGAGACGTCGACGTTCCGAGGCGGCGACGAGGTTGATGAGTGGATCGATCACATCACCGACCTGTACGTCGCCTGTCTACAGCTCAACCGCCCACTGGTGGTGGCGATCGACGGCTTCGCGATCGGTATCGGCCTGCAGATCGCGCTCACCGCGGACTACCGGGTGGGCAGCGACCGGTGCGTGCTGAAGATGCCGGAGTTCCAGGTGGGCATCGCCTGCACCTTCGGTGGATACATGCTCGAGCGGTCCGTGGGCCGCAGCGTCATGCAGCAGATGCTGATGTCCAGTGGGGACTGGTCGGCCGAGCGGAGCCTGCAGGACAGGCTACTCCACGACGTGGTCCCGGTGGATCGGCTGTTGTCCGTCGCCGTGCAGCGGGCCCGGTCCTTCGCGGCCTACCCGACGGCCGGTTTCCGGAGCACCAAACCGTACCTCAACAGGGGATTCATCGACGGGCTCGAACAGCTTCGAGTCATCGGCAAGCAGGCGCACCGCGCGGCATTCGCCGCCGGTGAGGCGCAGCGCAACATGCGACAGGTCATCGACAGCGGTCGGTGACGTCGCAGACCATCGACGCGGAAGGAACACCATCATGGCGGCCAGCAGGTGGGCGGCGGTCGGAAACTGCGATCTGACCCCTCTGGAACGGATAAGTCCCGCTGTCCACGTCGGTGACCTGAGAGTTCACACCAGCGGGTTGGCGGGTGACAGCCCACGCACCACGCCGTTGGAGATCGACGTGCGGACGATGTCGGTCCGGACCGCGGACGGCGGCGCCACACCCGCCACGGCCGAGTCCGACAGGGCGCGGATCCTCGTCGACGAGGACCGCGTCGTCGTGCGGACCACAGCACTGAACGAGGATGCCATCTACCTGGCGTTCAACCGGTCTCAGGGCAAGCTCGCCTACTTCACCGACCTGTTCCTGGCCCCGCTGATCCTGCCCGCGCTCGGTCTGCCCGTCGAGGTCCGCCCGGAGGGACCTCAACCGCGCAGCGATGAGACCGCACTGCTGCACGTCAGCCGGATACCGTTCGGCACGGTGCAGGAGGGCAGGCGGCTGCGCGACGGATGGACCCTACGCACCACACTGGCCGACGATCCCCTGCGGCATCTGCGTCGTCCTGGGCGTACCGACGCGCTGCAAGCCGGAGAGGACCAGGTCAGTGCCCTGCAGGAGCAGATCCGGTCGGTAGCCCGAGACCGACCGCTCGACCGGTTCGCGACCCTCCTGTCCGGCGGCATCGACTCCGGCACTGTCACCCTGCTCGCCGCCTCGGAGGGGCTCGCCCTGACGCCGTACAGCGCCGGCACTCCCTGGGGTGACGAGTTCGACGACGCCACGGAGCTGAGCGATCACCTGGGTCTCTCCGTGCGCCGGGTCGAGCTGTCCGAGGAACGCATCCTGGCTGCTGTCCCGCAGGCCATCCGAGGGCTGGGTGTCACGGAGCCCGAGGTGGTGGAGGTCGCGCTGACCGCGACGGCGCTCTACGACGGGACCGAGATCCCGCGCGACGAGGTGCTGTTGACCGGATATGGGAGCGACCTCATCAACGCCGGCATCTACCGTCCGTTCAGCGCGCCGGAGGAGCTGATCGATCAGACGATCGCGGCCATACACCAGACCCGGTTCACCAACGAGTTGTCCAGCCGGCTGCCGTTGGCGTACGGCCGGGAAGTCCACCACCCGTTCTGGGCGTGGCCGGTGATCCAGATCGCCCTGGACACGGCGCCGGACTGCAAGGTGCGCGACGGGAGGGAGAAGTTCCACCTTCGTCAGGCCATGAGCCGACGGGTGTCGCACGACATCGCCTGGCGTCGCAAGATCGCCGTTCATCACGGCGGCGGTCTGCAGCGAGGAGTCGTGAAGCGACTCGAGGCGGATGCCCCCGGCGTCCACCGGTCCGCGATCTACCTTGCCTGTTTCCGCGAACTGGTGAACCTGGCGCGGGAAGGCTCGATCGACGACTGGGACCCACTTCAGGTGTACGAGCGCGGCATCGCCGACGCCCGGCGCTGACCACCCCGAAGCCCGCTCACCGCGGCCGCGTCACCCATCCCAACGCCACACCTCAGGAGATGACCTTGAGCCTCACCCCGTCAGGTCTCGGGCTGGTACTCGACCCCACCCCCACGAACAATCTGGCGAGCGCCTGCCGCAGTGCCGCGACCCGGACCGGTGCGGCCCTCGTACGAGGGCTCGATCTCGACGAACCTGCCTTTCAACGCCTGGTGCACGAGCTCGGCGACACCGTTGAGCACAAGTTCGGCGAGGGCCAGGCCGACCTGCTCAAGTTGAACGCCTCAGCAGACGAGGGGAAAGTGGTCACCGGGCGCGGCCCACTCCCGCTGCACACCGACGGCATCCTGGTAGGAGAGCAGACGGATCTGATCGTCCTCTACGCCAGCGAGTTCCGCGACGCGCCTGGATCCGGCGAGACGACGGTCTGTGACCAGTTGGCGGCATGGGCCGAGATGCCGGACGACCTGCGGCAGACGATCGAGACCGTAGGGCTGGAGTATCTGGTCCAGGACCGGGGTTACTTCCCGACGGTCCCTGACGACTGGTACGAGATCCCCACCGTCCGCGACTACGGTCGGGTTCGCTCGCTGAACCTGACGTTGCCGTTCCCCGCCGGCGCCAACCACGGCTGGCAGGTACGGGTCAAAGGTGGCGACCAGACCACCACCGACACCTTCTTCACCCAGCTCGGCGACTTCCTGCACCGCCCCCGATTCCTCTACCAGCACCGCTGGCAGGTGGGCGACCTTCTCGTGATCGACAACCAGCGCACCCTGCACGGGCGCACCGCGATCGGTGCCGACGGGGTGCGGCTGCTCCTGCGCGGACAGGTCACTCTGAACACGGCACGCCGGGATGATCTGCATGCTGCATGAGGCGTTCCAGGAGGTGGTTCGGACCCACCCGGACGGGGTGGCCGTGCAGGCAGCCGACGGCGAGGAGCTCACGTACGCCCAGCTGAGCGACCTCGTCGACCGGGCGTCCGTCGGCCTGCTCGGCGTCGGGGTACAGCCCGGTCACCACGTCGCCACCCGTCTGCACAACGGCCCCGCGTACGTCGCGACCATTCTCGCCCTGGCTCGGCTCGGCGCGGTGCACCTGCCGATCAGTGTGCAGTCGAACCGGGATCGGCTCCGCTGGTCGCTGGCCCAGGTCCCGGTCCGATTCCTGATCCACGAGCAGCATGACGACCTGTCCGAGACCCCGGTCGACACCCTCGCCGTCAACACGCTCCTCGCCGAGCCCGCCCCGCGCGCCGTCGAGGCGCTGCCGGTCGGGACTCGGGCCGGCGTCTTCCGGCTGCTGGAGACCACCGGATCCACCGGGGTCCCCAAGCTCGTCGCCTGGCGTCAGGAAGACCTGCTGGCCGACCGGCGGCAGTGGCTGTCCTATCTCAAGGTGACCGCTGAGGACGTCTTCCTGACCATGCACCCGTTGGATGTGGCCCATGGTGTCGACGTGCACATGTTTCCGGCGCTCCTGGCCGGCGCCCGGCTCGTGCTCTCCGACCCTGCCGCGCCGCCGGACCGGCTCCTGAGCGCTCTCGCCGAATCGGGCACGACGATCTTCAGCGCCTTGCCACGCCACTATCAGCTGCTTGCCGACAACAGCTCGACTACTCTGCCGTCGCTGCGGCTCCCGCTCTGCGGCGGGGCCTATCTCAGCCAGGAGGTGATCACGCAGGCCCGCCGACAACTCGGGATCCGGATCCGCCGCATCTACGGGTCCACCGAGTTCGGCATCGTCCTGGGCAACATGGACGACGTCGCGCAGGAGTCCCGCGGCATGTATCCGCTGCCAGCGGTCGAGGTGGCGCTGGAACCGCTCTCGGCGCAGACGCCGGCGCTCGGTGAGATCCTGGCCCGTTCGCCGCACACCAGCATCGGATACGAGGGCAACCCGGTCGAGACGGCACGTGCCTTCCGGGGCGGCTGGTACCGGACCGGCGACGTGGGCGAGCGGACGGAATCCGGCGAGTACCGCGTCCTGGGCCGGGTCGCCGACGTCCTGGCCACCACGTCGGGACGACTGATCTTCGCACCTCAGCTCGAAGGCGCGTTGGAAGCCGACGCGGCGGTGCGGGAGGCGGCGGTCGTGCCGTCGACGGCGGCGGATGACGGGGCGGCTCCGCTGGTGGTGGTGACACCGGCAGACGGAGCCCCGGCGTCCGACGTCGCCACTGCGGCGCGCCGCCTCCTGCGCGAGCACGGTGTGGCTGACCGGGTACGGGTGGTCGACGAGCTTCCGCACACCCCCGTCGGAAAGCTCGACAAACCAACAATTCTGCGACGGTGGGGCTGAGCAGCGGCTGGACGCTCCACTGCCAACGGGGTCGGGCTCGACTACTGCTGCTTGTCGGGCGTGGCCGGGCGGGCGCGGACGTGCAACCGCTCCCCCTGCGGGCCGAAAAGACTGAGGGCTTCGGCGGTGCCGGGGCCGGGGTTGAAGAACAGGTGCGGGACGCGGGTGTCGAACTCGGCCACCTCCCCCGGGGTCAGCGTCAGATCACGATCACCGAGCAGCAGGCGTAGCCGGCCGGAGAGCACGTAGAGCCACTCGTACCCCTCGTGGGCCTGCGGGATTCGGCCCCCGGCGGACGGGTCGGGCGGGAAGATCTGCTTGAACGCCTGGACGCCGCCCGGCCGGCGGGTCAGCGGCAGGTACGTCACGCCGTGGATGACGATCGGTTTGGGGCGTACCCGGGGGTCGCCGGTGGCGGGGGCGTCGACCAGTTCGTCCAGCGCCACCTGGTAGGCCCTCGCCAGCGGGAGCAGTAACTCCAGGGTGGGGCGGCGGCTCCCGGACTCCAGCCGGGACAGGGTGCTCACCGAGATGCCGGTCAGGTCGGCGAGCTGAGTCAGCGTGGTCCCACGTTGGTGACGCAGGGCACGCAGCCGGGGGCCGACGGCCGCCAGCGCGGCGTTGTCCTCGTTTGCCATAACGGCAAGGATAGTTGCCACTTTGCCGACGGCGACGGATGGTGGGCGCAGCCGACAGAGCAAGAGGGAGATACCGGTGGACGAGACATACGACGTGGTGGTGGTGGGCGGCGGCGCCGCAGGGCTCAGCGGAGCCCTGGCGCTGAGCCGGGCCCGACGGTCGGTACTGGTGATCGACTCCGGTGAGCCGCGCAACGCGCCGGCCGACCGGGTGCACAACTACCTGGGCCGGGAGGGGACGCCGCCGGGCGAGCTGCTCGCCATCGGACGGGCCGAGGTGTCCGGGTACGGCGGGCAGTTCCGCACCGGACGGGTGCAGGCCGCGACCCGGGACGACGACGGGTTCCGCCTGAGCCTGGACGGCGGTGATTCGGTACGCGCCCGCCGGCTGCTGGTGACCACCGGTCTGACCGACGAACTGCCCGACGTGCCCGGCCTCGCCCAACGATGGGGTCGCGACGTGCTGCACTGCCCGTACTGCCACGGTTGGGAGGTTCGGGACCGGCGGATCGGCGTCCTGGCAACCGGGCCGCTGGGCGTGCACCAGGCCGAGATGTGGCGACAGTGGAGCCCCAGCGTGCTGCTCCTGCTGCACGACGCCCCGGCGCCGGACGCGGAGACCGCCGAGCGGCTCGCCGCCCGCAGCATCGCGGTGGTGCCCGGCCCGGTCGCCGCCGTGGAGGTGACCGACGACGCGCTGACCGGAGTACGGCTCGCCGACGGCCGAGTGGTGGCGCTCGACGCGATCGTCGTGGCGACGCGGCTGACTCCCCGCTCCGATGTGATGGTGGGTTTGGGTCTGGCCCCGGAGGAGGTGACGATGGGCGAGCACGTCGTCGGCGCCCAGATCCCGGCCGACGCCACCGGCGCGACGACTGTCCCGGGCGTCTGGGTGGCGGGCAACGTGGCCGACATTCGCGGTCAGGTGATCACGTCCGCCGGGGCCGGCCTGAACGCCGCGGCGGCGATCAACGCCGACCTCATCGCCGAGGAGACCCGCGACGCGGTGGCCGCGTACCGGCAGTTGGTGGCCACGACGTTCGAGGAACCGGCGTGGGAGGAGCGCTACCAGTCCCGCCCCTCGGTCTGGAGTGGCCGGCCGAACCCGCAACTGGTCGCCGAGGTCACCGACCTGGCCCCGGGGCGCGCCCTGGACGTGGGCAGCGGCGAGGGTGCCGACGCGGTGTGGTTGGCCGGACGCGGCTGGCAGGTGACGGCGGTGGACATCTCCACCACGGCGTTGAGCCGGGCCGCCGCGCACGCCGAGACCGCGGGTGTGCGCGACCGGATCGAGTTCACCCACGCCGACCTACGGGACAAGCCGCCCACCGAGGAGACGTACGACCTGGTGTCCGCGCAGTTCATGCACCTGCCGCCGGACGAGCGGCGGGAGTTGTTCGGCCGGCTGGCCGCCGCGGTGGCACCCGGCGGGGTCCTGCTGATCGTCGGGCACCACCCCTCGGACCTGTGGGGGTCGGCGCACCGGATGCACATGCCGGACATGATGTACACCGCGCAGGACGTGGCCGCCGATCTGGAACCCGCCCACTGGGAGGTGCTGGCGGCCGAGGAACGCTCCCGCCTCGCCACCAACCAGAACGGTGAGGACATCACCCTCCACGACGCGGTCCTGGTCGCCCGCCGACGCTGACCCCGCGGGCGTCGCCGTGCGGTCACCACGTCGACCTGCGTCGACCATGGAGTGATGCGGGATGACAAAGGGTGGTGGAGCACCACCTTTCCGGCAGCACGAGTCCATGGTCGGCGCGGGAACGGGGCAACGCGGGACGGCAACGTGAGAGGTGGTGGGGCAGGACTTCGCATGTGGTCCGGTCAGCGGTAGCGTTGCGCCACACTGACGGCCCGTGGGGCAGGCGACCGCCGACCCTGACGCCCCGATCGTACGGAGGATGGTGCATGTCCATCGGCGCTGAGCCGCACGCAGCACGCGACGATGCGGCCTCCCGGCCGAGCTTCGAGCTCGCCCTTCGCGGATACGACAAACGCCAGGTGGACCGGCACCTGGAGCAGCTCGACGGCCAGATCACGATGCTGAGCGGAGAGCACGGGCGCTCCGCCGTCCGCGTCCGTGAACTGACCGCCGAGGTGCAGCGGCTGCGCGCCGAACTGGCCGAGCTTCAGGAGCAACCCGTGCAGGTGGACCGCGCTTCGTTCCACGATCTGGGCCCGATGGTCGGCGAGATCATGGCGCTCGCCGAGAAGCAGGCTGGCATCATCACCGAGTCGGCCACCGACCGGGCCAACGAGCTGCGCAGCGAGTCCGAACGGATCCTCGCCGACACCCGTGAGCGGGCCGCGCAGGCACGCCAGGATCTGGCCGAGGAACTGGCCGCCCGGCGGGCCGAGCAGGAGCAGGCGCACGAGGAGCGGCGCACCCTGGCCGAGGCGGAACTGACAGCGATCCGCGAGCACGCCGAGCAGTTGCGGGCCGACGGTGAAGCCGCGCACGAGCGCGCCCAGCACGAGGCCAAGCGGATCACCGAGCAGAGTGCACAGCAGCTCAACCAGACCCGGGTGGCCGCCGACGCGCTGATGAAGTCGGCCCGTACCCAGATCCAGCAGGAACTCCAGTCGACCCGCTCCAAGCACCAGCAGGAGATGGCCCAGTGGCAGGCCAGCGTGGAGCGAGAGGTCAACGAGCGGCGTACCGCCGCCGAGCAGGAGCTCGCCGAACAGCAGGCCGCCGCCGAGCAGGAGCTCGCCGAGCAGCGCAGCGCGACCGAGCAGCAGATCGCCGCGCTGCTCGCCGAGGCGCAGCAGCACGTGACCGAGCTGCGCAACCGCGCCGACGAGCAGGCCGCCAGCCATCAGCAGCAGCTCGCCGCCCTGCAGAAGGAGCTTGCGGAGCGCCGGCAGGAGTCCGACGACCTGAACGCCGAGCTGGACACCGGCCGCCAGCAACTCGCCGAGATCCGCCAGGAGGGCGAGACGCTGGAGAACGAGCTGTCCCGGATGCAGCAGCGACTTAACGAGGTCCGTCGGGACCTGACCGCCGAAAGTGCCCGCTTGGACGAGGCCCGGCGAGCCGGCGACTCCGCCGAGCGGCACGCCAAGGAGGTCCGCGCCCGCGTACAGCGGGAGGCGAAGCGGGTGGCCGACCTCGCCGCCGCCGCGGTCATGGCCGCGGCAGCCGGCGGTACGGAGACCGCTGAGTACCCGATGGTGGGCTCCCGCTCCAGCGCCGACCGACCCGCCCCGGAGCGCGTCGAGCGGCTCACCGTCAACCGCGTCGACCGGTACTCCGCGGAGCGCCCGACCGTTGACGACGCGGACACCGACCACGCCACCGCCGACCGCGCCCCGCTCAACGCCGCACCTGCCGATCGGGGCTCGGCCGAGAACGGCTACGCCGACCTGGCCCCGGTGGAACAGACCAGTGGCGACCAGACCCCGGCCGAGCACGCGAACGGCGACCGGGCACCGGCGGAGCAGGCAGACGACGCGCATGCTGGCGCTGCGGCGGTCGCGGAGGAGTCGACGACGTCCGAACGTACAGCGGCCCGGGAGGTCAGCGCCGACGACGCCGACCGGACCTTCCCTCGGCACATCGGCACCGACGCACCGACGCCCGTGCCGTTCCTGGCCTTCGGGCAGCCGGTCAGCGAGAACGGCGCCGCCCGGCACTGACCGCAGCGCGGTTGCACCGGGCCCGAAGCGGGCCCGGTGCAGCCGCCGTCGACCTCGCGCGTCGGTGCACACGCCCCGCCCGCGCCGATCTTGCAGTTCCGGTCGTCGAGATGCGCGCAATGCCCCCTTACGTCGGGACAGTAAGCGCAAGATCGCGGAACGGGGGCGGCTCGGGCGGATTCTGCGGGGAACCGGGTCGCCTCGCAGGTCGGAGCTGGCAGGCTGGGCTGGCCGCCGCGCACCAGCGGTGGCCGCCGGCCCGGCCGGTGACCGAGAGGAGCGCCCGGTGACCGACCAACCGGAGGAGTTCGACCTGCTCGTCGTCGGTGGCGGTAAGGCCGGCAAGACGTTGAGCATGGACGTGGCCCGATCCGGGCAGCGGGTCGCCATGGTCGAGCGCGGCATGATCGGCGGCAGCTGCATCAACGTGGCGTGCATCCCGACGAAGGCGCTGGTGACCAGCGCGCGGGCCGCCCGCCAGCTGCGGGACGCGTCGGCGCTCGGCCTGACGGTGGAGGGCGGCCGGGTCGACATCGACCTGTTGCGCGCGCACAAGCAGGACGTGGTGGAGGGGATGGTCGCCGCCAACCGGCAGCAGTTCCTCGACTCCGGTCTGCACCTGGTGATCGGCGAGGCCCGGTTCGTCGGCCCACGAACCGTACGGGTGGCACTCGCCGACGGCGGCGAGCGACTGCTGCGCGGCAGCGACGTGGTGATCAACACGGGCACCCGCCCCCATCTGCCGTCAGTGCCCGGGATGGCCGAGGCCGGGGTGCTCACCAGCGACGAGTTGCTGCGCCTGGACCGGCTGCCGGCCCGGCTGGTGGTGCTCGGCGGCGGCACCGTCGGGGTGGAGTTCGCGCAGATGTTCGCGTTGTTCGGCAGCGCGGTGACAGTGGTCGAGGGTGGTCCACGGCTGCTCACCCGCGAGGACCCCGACGTCAGCGACGCGGTGATGCGCGTCTTCCTCGACGATGGCATCGACGTACGGGTGGGTGTGGCCGTCGCGCGCGTCGACCGGGAGGCCGACGGATCGCTCCGGGTGACGCTGGACGACGGCAGCGTGGTGATCGGAGACGACGTGCTGGTGGCGGCCGGGCGGGAACCGGTCACCGACGGGCTCGGCCTGGACGTGGCCGGCGTACGGCTCAGCGAGCGGGGCTTCGTGGAGGTCGACGAGCACCTGCGTACCAGCGCCGAGCGCACCTGGGCGGCCGGGGACGTCGCCGGGAGCCCGCAGTTCACCCACGTCTCGTTGGACGACTACCGGATCATCCGGGCGAACCTCGCGGGAGGCCAACGCAGCACCGCCGACCGGCTGATCCCGTACACCGTCTTCACCACCCCGGAACTGGCGCGGGTCGGCCTGACCGAGACCGAGGCGCGCCGCGCCGGGTACGACATCCAGGTCGCCCACCTGCCGGTCGCCGCCATCCCCCGGGCACGCACCCTGCGCCAGACCCAGGGCATGTGGAAGGCGGTCATCGACACCAGCAGCGACCGGATCCTCGGTGCGTCGTTGCTCGGTGCCGAGGCCGGTGAGGTGATCACCTCGGTGCAGCTGGCCATGCTCGCCGGAATGCCGTGGACCGCCCTGCGGGACGCGGTCATCACCCACCCGACCATGACCGAGGGTCTCAACCTGCTCTTCGCCTCGCTGGTGTCCAGCCCGGTCCGCTGAGCGACGCGGGGCCCAACCGGCAACCGCGCAACGGCTACCCGGCGATCTCGTCGCGTACCCGTTGTTGGAAGGCGCGGGCCTGCGCCCCGGTGGGCGGGGGCCCGCCGTGGCGTGCGGCGACCGCCTGACGGATCA
The DNA here is from genome assembly GCF_044456785.1 of Micromonospora sp. NPDC050795. Taxonomy (NCBI): domain Bacteria; kingdom Bacillati; phylum Actinomycetota; class Actinomycetes; order Micromonosporales; family Micromonosporaceae; genus Micromonospora; species Micromonospora sp. NPDC050795. The sequence goes on from NZ_JBITGE010000025.1 coordinate 20,213, forward strand.
CCTCGGCCCGGTCGTCGGCGTCGATCAGCCGCTGGCCGGCGGCCACCTTCGCCAACCAGGCGCCGTCGCGGTGGCGCACCAGTGACCGGCAGGCGCCGAGTACGGCGTCCTCCGTGCCGGGCGCGGGTTGGTCGGCCGGCGGGGTGGGCAGGGTGAGCCACCAGGACAGCGCCTCGATGAGCAGCCGGCGCAGGTCGGCCGGGTCGAGGTCGGCGAAGGCCTCCCCCGCCGGCGGCCCGAGCAGTGGGAGTCCACTCTGGTGCAGGATGCTGCGGTCGAGGCCGTACCAGAATCGGCCGTCGGTGACCGGGCGGTCGGCGGGGTCGAGGGTCCGGCGGAACGGCATGGCGGCCCCGGTGTTCAGTTCGACCTCGAAACCGGGGTCGGGGGTGCCGGAGGCGGCCACCGCGCGGTCGTAGACGACCAACTCCAGCCCGCGCGCGGGGCAGGGCAGCGCGTCGTGCCGCAGCCGGGCGACCAACGTCCGCTTGACGGTGCGGGTGAGCGGCCCGGCGCTGAGCAGCGCCACGTCCACGTCACTGCGGCCGGGCTGGTACGCCCCGAGCCCCACCGAGCCGGCCGCGTACGCGCCGACCAGGTCGGCGCCGAGCACGTCCCGGGCGGTGCTGACGAGGTCGTCGAGGTAGCGCTGAATATCGGAGTCCACGGGCCATGATGGCGCACGGGTCGGAGGCGGTCGGGATCACCCCGCGTAGAGCAGCAGCAGACCGGCGACGGTGTAGGCGACCATCAGTGCCAGCAGGGGTAGTTGGCCGGCCACCGCCCGCGCCCGGGGGAACAGGTACAGCGCGCGGTCGTGGGCGAGCAGCGTGCCGAGCAGGTGCCCGAGGACGATGACGGTGATCTGGACGCTCGCCACCCCGGAGGGCGTGACCAGCGCGGTCTGCGGCTCCCAGCCGGCGGTGCCGAGCCAGTTGGCGCCGGTGCCCAGGGGGTCGGAGAGCAACGCCACGGTGCGCTGGCCCTCCAGGATCAGCAGCGAGTAGTAGTGCGCCACCACGTACCCCACCGCGATCGGAACGATGGAGTGGGCGATCTCGCCCGGCACCCGACGGGCATCGGTCGCTTCGGCGCGACCGATGCGCGCCGCGCCGCCGGTCGCGGCGAGGTACGCCACCGCGACGGCGGCGATGACGAGGCTCAGACCGGCGCTGCCGGTGACCGCCGGGTGCAGGCCGTTCTCCTGGCTGAAGCGCAACCAGCCCGGCGCGTTGGAGAGGCTGTCGTACAGGGTCGAGCCGAGCAGCACGATCACCACGGCGACCAGCCCGGGGCGGGGTCGCAGGCCGGCGATGCCGTCGAGCGGGTTACGCCAGACCAGCACGCCGTCGGCGGCCCGGCCGAGTGGGGCGAGGTGACCGATCAGGGTGCTGTACGCCTCGAACGGGTCGGCGTGGTCGAACCAGCCGGCGCCGAACAGCACGGCACCGGCCAGCAGGACCACCGCGTACCCGGTCAGCCAGGCGGTGATGACCGGCAGGGTGGCCCGGTCGGGGGCGACCAGTTCCAGCCAGACGAACCCGAACACTGTGGCGGCTGCCGGCCACCAACCGACGCTGTCGGGCAGCTCACGGAGCCCACGGTTGGGGTCGCGCCGCGCCGCCAGCGCCGCGAGCAGGTGCACGGTGCGCAGCGGGTTGACCGCCCGCCAGATCGGGCCGAGCAGCAGCGACAGCGGGGCCAGCCCGACCCAGAGCAGCACGTAGAGCGCGCCGGCGGTCGGGTTGTCAGCGCTGTCGGGCCCGCCCAGCAGACCGAGGCAGAACCACGCGGCGGCGAGCAGGCCGAGCCCGCGCAGCGCCCACCGGAACCCGGGCGCGTCGACGAGTCGGGCGAGCCAGCGCGGCACCGGGCGACCGCCGGTGGCGTCCCGGTCGAGCCGGGGTTCGCGCCAGAGCAGGCCCAGCGCCACGAACGTGACGACGAGGGTCAGCGCGGCGGCGACGACGAGCTGCGGCAGGGTGATCGGTAGGTCCTGACGACCACCGACGCCGTGTGCCAGCAGCGTGGGAGCGGCCGTCATGTCGTTCAGCGGACGACGAGCTGGAAGAGCACCAGCTCGGACTCGTGCGTCTCCACCTCGAACAGCCCGGTCTTGTCGGCGCGGAACTCCACCGAGCCGGGCGTGCCGGCCGGCAGCCGGGCGCCCAGGTCGTAGCCGTGCACGTGCAGCTCGTCCGCGACGTCGGAGGTGACGGTGATCCGGACCGACTGCCCCTTACTGACGGTGACCCGTCCGGTCGGCGGGTCGACCCGCTTCTTCGCGATCGTGACGGTGATCTGTTGGTCCACCGCGGCGGTGCTGGCGGAGGCGCTGGGCGTGGTGGCCGCCGTCGGGGTCGGCCCGGCGGAGGTGACGCTCGACGGGGCGACGGACGTGGGTGCCGGCGAGGGGGCGGCCACGGAGGGGTCGTCGTCCTGCCCGCAACCGGCGAGGAGCAGGGCGCCGAGGGTGGCGGCGGCGAGGGCGGCGGCGGTCCGGGCGGCGGGGGTACGGACGAACACGGGCGGACTCCGAACGACGCGAGGGGGACGGGTGTCGGGTTGATCGTCGGGGAGGAGAACTCTACGTCTTGTTCGGTGCCGGGGAAATGACCATGATGAACGAATGCGATCGAAGCTGGTCACTGTGCGTAAGGCCCTCAGCCGTGTTGTGGTGGCGCTGGCGGCGACCCTGGTGGTGTCGCTGCTGCTGCCGGTCGCCCCGGCGTCCGCGCACGGTCAGCTGGCGACCTCCATGCCCCTGAAGGGCACCGTCGTCCGCGAGCCGCTGACCCAGTTGGCGTTGTACTTCACCGAGAAGCCGGCGTCCAACGCGCACTTCGCGATCAGCGGTCCGAACGGGTCGCGGGTGGACAACGGGTGGTCCTACGGTGAGCCGAAGCGACTGGACAAGCCGGTGACCGAATACTTCATGGTCAACGGGGTGTTCGAGCCACGGCTCTACCACACCGGCTTCCCGGCCATGGTCACCGTCGCGCACTGGCCGGCGAAGGGCCGCTACACCGCGAGCTACCTCTCGGTCGCCTCGGACGGTGAGGCGGTGCGGGGCGAGGTGACCTTCGACTACCAGGGCCCGGGCACGGCGGCCCCGGCCGGCTGGTCGGCGCCCACGGCGGGGCCGGATCCGGCGCTGCTCGCCCAGGCCGAGGGCGAGGGCTCGACCAATCCCGCGGCCAGCGGCAGCCCGGTCGCTCCTACCGGCGCTGCGGCGGGCGACCCGGCCGGTGCCGCGAAGGAGCAACGCGGCGGCGGGTTCCCGGCCTGGTTGGTCCCGGCCCTGATCGTCGTGGTGGTCTCCGCGATCGTGCTGGTGGCGGCCCGCCGTCGGCCTGCCACGCCGGGAGCCACCACGCGAGGCGGCCGGCCGGCCGGCGCGGCAGGCAAGGGCGGCACCCCGGGCCGCAAGGCCGCCACCCCGGCCCGCAAGCCCGGCGATCGATCCGGCGGCCCGGCCCGGCGCGGACGGCGGTAGGCCGGCGGCCCGGTCCGGCACGTGGCAGTGGGTGTCAGGGCCGAGCCGTCTCCCAGTGCGCGGGGCGGCCGCCCGCCGCGCCCAACCACGTCGACAGCGGCCCCTGGTGCCGTCCCACGGATCGGCGCATGGCATTGACCAGGGCCAGTTGCGCCCGGGTCGGCGCCACCATCGCCTGCTCGAACTGATCCTGCGACAGCGGCGCGGTTGTCGTGTCCACTCCCGTGGCGACGTCCAGGAGTCGCTGCACCGCGTGGCCGAAGGCGTCGATCTCGGCGGTGACCGCGCTCGGGGCGACGAGGCTGGCTGACATCAGTGCGGCGCTCCACACCCCCCAGTCGTAGTCCCACGCCGTGCGTCCCAGGTGAGCGCGCCGCAGGATCATCGTGAACGTGGCGTACTCCCGCAGCAGGTCCTGGTAGGCCACGAGTTGCCGGTCCCGTAGCCAGTGTCGGTCCTGTGCGCTGCGGGTGAGCATCCCGCCGACGACAACGCCGACGGTCGCCGAGAGCGCGCCGCCGAGCGTCGTGACAGCGACTTCCAGCAACGCCATGACACCTCCGTGGTGACCGTCGAGTCCGAGCATCGATGATCGCCGGCCTCGTCGTCAACGGAGAAGAAGGACGTGGACCGCTTTGCCGACGGCCACTGGCGGGCCCGTCGGCGGCACCGCTGACTGCCAAGCGGCAGGCCGATCGGCCAGACATTCTTCGCGTAACATGGCAAACTTTCGCATGGACATCGGTAACTTTTGATGCATCGGAGCGAAGCCATGGACAGTCCAATCGAAACGCCTTAATGTTCCGAGCCATCCACCCGGTGTTTCCGCAACGTCACTCGTCGGCGTCGAGGACGTTACGGAGCCGGGCCGACGGCCATCCTCACCGCTGATCCACGCCGGCCGTCGGACACTCCACTGCCTCCTGGAGGAACGATGGGCACACGCCTGCTACGCCGACTCCACCATCCCGTCCTGGGTGCGCTGGCACTCGTCCTCGCCGCCGGCCTCTGGGCCGCCCCCGCCAACGCCGCCCCCGCACAGGAACCAGGCGTCACGCTGCGCGTCTTCGACGTGCAGGTGCCCCTGTCCGAGTTGTGCACCCTCAAGCCCGCCCAGACCCCGAACGTGGACAAGCTCATGTCCACCATCAACTGGACCTCGGCGGCCGACTTCGGCTTCGAGGACAACTTCGTCTCGCAGGTGCTCGGCAACATCACCACCACCCAGGCCGGCAGCTACACCTTCCGGCTCAGCAGCGACGACGGCTCCAAGCTGTCGATCGACAACGCCGTCGTGATCAACCACGACGGCCTGCACGGCGCGACCCCACCCAAGGAGGGCACCGTCACCCTCACCGCCGGCCTGCACGCCCTGCGCATCGACCACTTCGAGCGTGGCGGCGGGCAGCAGATCACACTGGAGTGGAAGACGCCCGGTTCGTCGACCTTCGTGGTCGTACCGAACTCGGCGCTGAGCACCGACGCCGGTGTGGTCCGGGTGACCGCACCCGGACGCAAGGAGTGCGAGGGCGTCTCCGACACCCCCGGTGACGGCCTGCCGCTGACCGGCGTGCACCCCGGCTACACCCTGACCAACCTGCGGCCCAGCGGCTTCCAGCCGAAGGTCACCGGTATGGACTGGCTGGCCGACGGCCGGCTGGTCATCAGCACCTGGGGCGGCAGCGACCAGTCCGGCACCTCCCAGGATGGCGAGGTCTGGATCCTCGGCAACACCGGCGGATCGACGAGCCCGGGCAACGTGACCACCAAGAAGATCGCCGGCGGCCTCAAGGAACCGATGGGGCTCAAGGTCGTCGACGGGGTGGTCTACGTGACCGAGAAGCAGCGGTTGACCCGGCTGGTGAACACCGGAGGTGACGAGGCGGCCGAGCGCCTGGAAACCGTCGCCACCTGGCCGTACGGCGGCAATTTCCACGAGTTCGCGTTCGGCCTGCTCTACCAGGACGGGTTCTTCTATCTGAACCTGTCGGTGTCGATCAACTCCGGCGGCGCCACCACCAACCCGCAACCCGCCACCAACCGCGGCACCACCCTCAAGGTCAACAAGGACACCGGCGCGGTCAGCTACGTCGCCGGCGGTCTGCGTACGCCACACGGCATCGGCTGGGGCCCCGAGGGCGGCATCTTCGTCACCGACAACCAGGGCGGCTGGCTGCCCTCGTCGAAGCTGGTGCACGTCAAGCAGGGCCGGTTCTTCAACCACTACATGAACCCGGCCGGCCCGTTCGACACCGCGGCGGTCACCCCACCGGTGCTCTGGATGCCGCAGAACGAGATCGCCAACTCGCCCAGCACGCCGATGTATCTGACCAGCGGCCGGTACGCCGGCCAGTTCGTCATCGGCGACGTGACGTACGGCGGCCTGCAACGGGCGAATGTGGAGAAGGTCAACGGCGAGTACCAGGGCGCGTTGTTCCGGCTCACCCAGGGCCTGGAGGCGGGCGTCTCCGAGGTCAACGTCGGCCCGGACGGCGCGATCTACGTCGGCGGGCTCGGCGCGGGCGGCAACTGGGGCCAGACCGGCAAGCTCTCGTACGGCCTGCAGAAGCTCACCCCGAACACCGCCACCACGTTCGAGATGCTCGCGATGCGCGCCACCACGACCGGTTTCGAGGTGGAGTACACCGAGTCGGTGTCGACGGCGACAGCTGCCGAGCTGGCCGCGCGCTACAAGCTCAAGCAGTGGCGGTACGTGGCGACGTCGAACTACGGCGGTCCGAAGATCGACGAGGAGACCCTGACCGTCACCTCGGCCACCCTCTCGGCGGACGGCAGGAAGGTCAGTCTCACGGTGCCCGGTCGCAAGGCCGGCCGGGTGGTGCACCTGCGCTCCCCGCGCCCGTTCACCTCGACCAGCGGCCAGTCACTGTGGAGCACCGAGGCGTGGTACACGCTCAACTCCATCCCGGGCAGCCCGCCGCCGCCGACCGGCGGCACCATCACCGGCGTCGGCGGCAAGTGCCTGGACGTCGACAACTCGGGCACCGCCGACGGTACGAAGATCCAGCTCTGGACCTGCAACGGCACCGCCGCCCAGTCGTGGACGAGGGTCGGTGACACGTACCGGGTGCTCGGCAAGTGCCTGGACGTGGACAACGCCGGCACCGCGAACGGCACGAAGGTCCAGCTCTGGACCTGCAACGGCACCGGCGCGCAGGTCTGGCAGCCGCAGGCCGACGGGTCGATCCGCAACCCGCAGTCGGGCAAGGTCCTGGAGGCCGCCGGCGGTAGCAGCGCCGACCGCACCCAGATCCAGCTCGGCACGTACGCGGGCGGTGCACACCAGAAGTGGGTGGTCAGTAGCGGGGTAACCGGCTGACCTCGGACGGAGCGGCGCGGTCTGACCGGCGGGTCAGGCCGCGCCCCGCCCGTCCATGGCGCGAAGATCTCCGCTCAGCGGAACAGCACCGGCCGGTTCCCCCGGGCGCCGACGAGGTGGCCCCTGATGTTGATGTCCTCGATCGAGTCGGTCTCCCACACGCCCCGGGTGGTCAGGTCTGTCATCAACCCGTTGCGCCAGAGGAACGGGTGCCACGCAGCGGTGGTGGTGCTCTGGCCCACCACCTCACCCCGGTCGTTGATCGCGGTGGCGCGGCTCCAGTCGCCACCGAGCGTGCCGAGGTCGGCAAGTGTCCCGTTCTGCCAGCGGAACGCCCGCCCGTTCGCCGCGCCCACCACCTGACCCCGGTTGTTGATCCCGAGGGCCTCGCTGCCGATCTGGGTGAGGACGCCGTCGCGCAGCAGACCGCCGACGCAGGTGCACGGGTAGTCCTGCGGCGGAACGTTGAACCCGCCCACCACGTCGCCGACGTTGTTGAAGTCGGCGGTGAACTCGTAGAAGTACTCCCGACCCAGGTCGGTGAAGACACCGTCGCGCCACAGGAAGCGGTGCGGCATGTCTCCGGCCGGTTCGCTGGTGCCGAGCACCTGCCGCCGGTCGTTGACGCCGATTGCCACACTGTTCTCCCCGCCCAGGGTGCCCAGGTCGTGGAGCTGACCGTCGCGCCAGAGCGCGGCGCGGGTCAGGTAGTCCGAGCCGAACGAGGTGATCGCCACGTCACCGAACTCGTTGACGTCCACCGCGCTGGAATCCGTGTCACCCAGTAGCACGCCCAGATCGGTGATGACACCGTGGCGCCACAGCACGGCGTGCCGGGCGCCGCTGGCGACCGTGCTCCAGCCGACGATGTCGCCGCGATCGTTCATCGCCGTCGCAGCGCCGTCACCCCCGCTCAGGGTGCCGAGGTCGACGACCCGGAAGCTGTGCGGGGGTGACGGCGCTGCGACGGCGGGAGCGGGAGCGAGGGTGATCATCGCGACGGCGGTCGTCGCTGCGGTCAGCAGGGGACGCGGGGACACCATGGACGCCAAGGGGGACGCTCCTCGGATCGGAGCGGCGACGACCCGGCGGACGGGCGCGGGGCGACCACCACTGCGCGTTCGATCGGTAACGCACAGTAGATCGGGTGTGGTGGCGGCACGCCAGGGACCGAACGGTCACCGACGCATGATGCGCGCGTCGGTCAGGGGCCGTGCGGCAGCGGCTGCGCCAGTGCCCGCAGGTCCGCCGGGAGTTGAGCCAGGGCGTCCTCGAACTCCCGGTGCCCGACCACCCGGTGCATCGTCTGGAGCACCGCCCGGGTGCCCCGCTCGGCGGCAGGACGGTCGATCCCGGCGCGGTCGGCGACCCGGCTCAGGAACTCGTCGTAGCCGAACGTTTCCGGCGGCTCGGCGGCCTTGACCAGCAGTGGGCTCAGCTCGTCGGCCAGGTGAGGGGCCAACGCGCCCGCCTCCCCGCCGCTGAGCCGCTCGGTGAGGGTCCGCAGGACCGCCTCGGTGAGCGGGCGTGCCTGCTCCGGCGGGAGACCCGCCCGTGCCGCAACCTTGTCGACGAACGCCAGCTCGGCCATGCCCCCGCCCTTCGCCTTCGGAAACGCGTGGCTACCCGGGCCTACCGGCAGCAAACCCGGCAGCCGCAGCGGGGATGGTTCTGCGGTTGCTCCGCGCGGTGCCGTCGGCTTCTCGTACGGTGAGGTCGGACCGGGAACCCGACGGCTGCCCGACGGCGGCCCGTGCCGCAGGAGGAGCAGATGGCCCTCGACCTGCCCGACGTGATCGACCGGTACTTCCGGGCCGTCAACGACCGGGATCTGGACGCCTTCGTCGCCTGCTTCGCGGACACCGCGAGCGTCGCCGACGAGGACCGCCTGTACGACGGACGGGCCTCGATCCGCGCCTGGCGGCAGAAGACCATGGACGCCTACGCGTACACCGCGGAGCCGGTCCGGGTCACGTCGCAGGCGGGCGACTCGTACCTGGCTGTCACCCGGGTGTCCGGTGACTTCCCGGGCAGCCCGATCGAGCTGCGGTACCGGTTCACGCTGCGCGACGGGCTGATCGGCGCCCTGGACATCCGTCCCTGACGACGAGTGGGCCCACTGACACGAGAGGAATGCCGTGCCGCGAGTCTGGCTGATCACCGGCAGTTCGCGTGGTCTCGGCCGCGCCCTCGCCGAGGCCGTCCTGGCCGACGGCGACCACCTGGTGGCCACCGCCCGCAACCCGGAACAGCTCGCGGACCTGGTCGACCGGCACGGTGACCAGGTGCGCGCCGTGGCCCTCGACGTCAACGACCCCGCTGCCGCCCGTGCCGCCGTCCGCACGGCGGTGGACACGTTCGGGCAGCTGGACATTCTGGTCAACAACGCCGGGTACGCCGATGTCGCCGCGATCGAGGACATGTCGGAGGACGACTTCCGGGCGCAGGTCGAGGCGAACTTCTTCGGCGTGGTCAATCTGTCCCGGGCCGCCCTGCCCGTGATGCGCGAGCAGGGACGCGGGCACATCGTGCAGATCTCCAGTGTCGGCAGCCGGGTCGCGAGCACGGGTCTGGGCGCGTACCAGTCCGCCAAGTGGGCGGTCAGCGGCTTCTCCGGGGTGCTCGCCAGAGAAGTCGAGGCATTCGGGATCCGGGTCACCACTGTCGAGCCGGGTGGGCTGCGCACCGACTGGGCTGGCTCGTCGATGAGCGCCCTGCCGATCAGCGAACCGTACCGGCCGGTCATCGACCCGGCCGTGCAGCGGCTGCGCCAGGCCAGTGGGGCCCAGCCGGGCGACCCGGCGCGCGCCGCACAGGCGATCATCCGGATCACCCGGGTCGACGACCCGCCGCTCCGGTTGCTGCTCGGTGCCGACGCCGTGGCCGCCGCCCACGCGGCCGCCGAGGCCCTCGCCGCGTCGGACGCGCGATGGCGGGAGTTGAGCGAATCGATCGCCTTCGACGCGGCACCCTGACCCGACTGCCCCTACCGGACCGGCGAGGCCGGTCAGGCCGGCCCGTAGGTGATCAACCGCCGAACGGACGAGACAGTCACGAGGGCGGTGGGTGACATGATGTGGCGGCAACAGCTACGAGAAGGGTTCCCGCTGCCCGATGGCGCACTTCGAGGCTCGCACGCCCACGACACCCGCGCGGAACGCGGTGCCGCTGGTCGGGCAGCCGCATCGGGCGGGCTGATGCCGGGCGAGCGACGGGAGACCGTGGCCGAGCAGAATGTCCCCACCCACGCCGCGGACACCATGGCGTATCAGGTCGCGACGGACATACGGGCGCTGCGCGCGTTCGTCAGCGCCGGGGCGCTGGCCCGTGGCCTGTCGGACGAGGGGGCGGAGCTGTTGACGCTGGCCGTCAGCGAGTTGGCCACCAACACGTTGCAGCACACCACCGGCGGTGGCTGGGTGCGACTCTGGGCCGAGCCGGGTCAGCTGATCTGCGACGTCGTCGACCACGGGCCGACGCGGGCGTTCGGCCGAAGCATGCCGGCCACCGACTCGGTACGGGGTCGGGGGCTGGCGATCGTGGAGCAGATCTGTGACGAGGTCGCCGTGCTCACCAGGCCCGGGGAGACCGTCGTACGGATTCGCCTGAGTCTGTGAGCCGCGGCGGCGATCCCTACCCGCCCACGCCAGGTTGACTGCCACAATGCGGACAGCTCGGGCCGACGGTGGCACCGGGTCAGACCGGAACGGGAGGACGCCACGATGCCGGACAGCGCACGCGAGGCCGAGCTGCTCGACGCCGAGCGCACCCTGCAGGCCGCCCAACGGGCCGGTGACGTCGCCGCCCTCGATCAGCTGCTGGTCGACCAGCTGATCGCCATCGGGCCGGACGGGCGTACCTACAGCAAGCAGGATGACCTGGCCGCTCACCGGGACCGCCGCTCGGTCGTCGAGGAGTTGGTGGAGGAGGAGCTGGACCTGCTCGTGGTCGGAGCGACGGGGGTGACGTTCTTCCTGGGCCGCGTGTCCGGCGTCCTCGAGGGAACGCCGTTCGCCGCGCGACTGCGCTACACCCGGACGTGGGTCCACGACGACCCGCACGGCTGGCGGGTCCTGGCCGCACACATCAGCCCGGTCTGACTCAGGCTGGCGTCCTCAGTTCACTGTGGCGTCGATCGCGCCGAGGCGCAGGGTGCCGTCGTTGAGGGGCGTGCAGCGGATGCCGCCGGTGGTGCGCAGCGCCTTCCACGCCCCCGGTCCGACCGTGACGTCCATCCAGGCACACGGTCGGGCCGCCCGGTTGACCCGCAGGCTGACCGGGCCGTCGCCGGAGTCCAGCACCAGCACTCTGCCGATCAGCTCGTCCACGGCGATCCCGGTGGTGAGGATGTTTCGCCGCACCTCGGTCAGGCCGACGCCGACCGGCAGCGACTCCCGGGCGATGACAGTGACACTGGCGTCGCGGTGTGCCTGCTGACCGAAGTACCTGTCGCCGACGATGCCGAGGCCGGCCCGGATCCGGACGGCGTCGACCAGCTCGCCGGGTGGGGCCGGGGCCGGGCCGTCGGCGGGCCGGCCCAGGAAGCGGTGCACGGGCGAGGCCAGCAACTCGACGATCTCCGGCATGGCAGGAATTCTACGAACCGGACAGGGCCGCCGGGGCAGGTCGACGGATGAGCCGGTGGGGACGGCGACTCGAGTCGTCACCGTCCCCCCGGTGACCCGGTTCAGGCCGGCGCGCCGGTGACGGTCAGGTTGCGCAGTCGGCCCACGTTGTCGAACGAGCCGAAGCCGACCCGCCCCGAGCCGAACGTGGTGTCCTTCGCGGTCAGCAGCGGGTCCCGGTGTCCGTCGACGTAGACGGCGATCTCGCCGGTGGCCGGCAGGTGCACCACCCGCACGCGGTGCCACCTGGCGTCGGTGATCGCCGGGTTGGCGCCCCGGGAGCGGCCGTTCCACTGATGGTCGATGCGCTCCCGGTCGGCGTTGTCCACCTTGAAGATGCCGTTGTGCGGATAGATCGTGTTGTCGGTGGAGAGGTGGGCGTAGTAGAACTCGGTGTCCGAGCGCCAGCCGAAGACGATGATCACGTCCCGGTTGGTGACCTCCACCGGGGTGTCGAGTCGTACCTGGGCGTCGACCCGCACCGACGACCACGCCGGTCCGTTGGTCAGCACGGCGTACTCGAAGGGCCGGCGCGGGCCCGGCCGGCTCTCCCCGGCCTCGGCCAGGACGACCTGGTCGTGGGTGAACTGCCACTTCGCCGGCGTCACCGGTGCCCAGTTGGTGGCTCCGGTGGTACGGCAGAGGGTGACGTCCCCGACGTCACCGCTGGCGAACTCCCGGGTGCCGGTCACCTTCCAGACCTTTCCGTTGGCCTTCGCGACGACGTAGAGCTCACCGGCGGCGTCGGTGCCGAAGCGCAGGTCCACCCGGTTGGGGTCACCGGGCGCGCCCGGTGCGGACAGGTCGCGCATCCGGACCGGGGTGCCCGCCTCGTCGAAGAGCGCGAGCTGGTGGATCGTGGCGAGCTCCCGACCCCGGCGCATCTCGTCGGCCTCGGTGTAGAGCACCCGACCGTCGACCAGGTCGCCGAAGACGTACGTGCCGCGCAGCGCGGGCAGCGCCCGTCCCCGGTAGACGAAGCCGCCGGCCACCGCGACACCGACGTCGTCGGTGCAGTTCCAACCGGCGGCGGGGTCGTGGTCGTACGCGGCGACCGGGTAGGTGTAGCCGTAGCTGTCGTCGTCGGCGGGCAACGGGAGCAGCCGGTCGCAGGGGTTCGTGGCCGACTTGTCGAAGACGAAGGAGCCCTCGCGCTCGCTCCAGCCGAAGTTGTCCCCGGCACGGACTTCGTAGATCGCCTCGACTGCGTGTTCGCCGATGTGCCCGAGGTACATCCGGCCGGTCGCCCGGTCCCAGCTGAACCGGTGCGGGTCCCGGAAACCCACCGCGTAGAGCTCGCCGAGCGCGCCGGCCCGGCCGACGAACGGGTTCCCGGCCGGGATGCCGTAGCGCCCGTTCGCGGAGTTGGTGCCCCGGGGGTCGATCCGGAGCAGCTTGCCGTGCGGCAGGGCCAGGTTCTGCGGATCGGTGTTGCGAGCACCCTGGCCACCGTCGCCGACGGCCAGGTACAGCAGCCCGTAGTCGCGGTCGTGGCGCTTGGCCGTGGGGTTGAAGTTGATCTCCTGGATGCCGTGGACCTGGCCGCCGAAGCCGATGCGCAGCACCTCCCGGTGCGTACCGGCGAAGGTGGCAGCGGCGGGATCCGTCGCCGTCCACTCGGTGATGACGCCGTGGAAGAGCGAGTTGGGCTGGGCGTAGTCCGCAGTGGCGGTCGTCGTCGACGCCAACTCGGTGTGGATGGTGTAGAACCGGCCGTTCACTCCGAACTCCGGGTGGAACGCGACGTACCCGAAGCCCTGGCCGAGCCCACGACCGGAGAAGAACCGCGGCGCGAACGTCGCGGCCACGTCCAGGTAGACGTGCGGCACGCCGCCCTCGACCAGGTAGAGGCTGCCGTTGAGGTCGGGCACCGCCCGCCGGCCGGAGCCGTCGGGCACCTCCATGATGGTGTTGATCCGCGCGGTACGCATGAGGCGCGCGTCGGTCGGCGCCGGTGTCGGGTACGACTGCGGGAAGCTGGCGTACTCGCTGAGGACCAGACCGAGTCGCGACTGGACCGGCATGTCGGGGATCGGGTCGTCGACCGCGTCGGCGGCTCGCGCGGGGGTGGCGACCAGTGTGGACAGGATCAGCACGAGGGCGGTGAGGCCGGCCCTCACTGTGGGCCGGCGGGCGGCGCCGGCGCGGCGGTGCAGGGTGCGCACGCGTGTCTCCTTCTCGGTGGGACGGTGCCGAGGGTGGTCAGCGGGCAAGGTGGGTGAGGTGCGGGCCCGGCGCGGACACCAGCCGCGGGTCGTCGGCGAGGGTGTACGCCGGTCACGTAAGCGCTTACGTAAGCGCTTACGTACCCTAGGCTTCGATCGGTGTCGCTCGCAACAGATCGGGCGGCATGAATGCCTTCGGAGGGTTGCCGATGCCCAGGGCCAGCCAACGGCCGCGCCTCGTGGACGTCGCCGAACACGCCGCCGTCTCGCTGGCGACGGCCTCCCGAGCACTCGCCGGCCGCGAGGGGGTCAGCGCCGAGGTCGCCGACCGGATCCGGCAGATCGCCGGTGAGCTGGGCTATGTCGCCAACCCGTACGCCCGCACCCTGGCCAGCGGGGCCACCTCCACGGTCGGGTTGATCGTCCACCAGATCGACGACCCGTACTTCTCCGAAATCGCCGCCGGGGTCATCCAACTCGCCGCCGAGCAGGGGCTGCTGGTGCAGATCTGCCAGTCCGGCCGCGACCCCGGCTACGAGCTGCAACAGCTACGCCACCTGATCGCCCAGCGGGTCGGCATCGTCCTGATCAGTGGTTCCGGCTACGACGACCCCCGAATGGAGAGCGCGGCCCGCGCCGAGTTGGCCGCGTTCCAGGACCACGGCGGACGGGCCGCTGCGATCGGACGCCACGCGCTCGGCGTCGACGCCGTCCTACCGGACAACGAGGCCGGCGGTCACGCCCTCGCCCAGCATCTGATGGATCTCGGCCACCGGCGGATCGCTGTCGCCGCGGGCAGCGCCGGCCTCACCACGGTCGCCGACCGGCTGGCCGGTGTGTCGTCGGCCCTGCGGCAACGCGGGCGCTCCCCCGCCGACCTCGCCGTCGTGCACAGCGACTTCACCCGCGGCGGGGGGCGCGCCGCCGCCGAGCAGATCCTCAACGAGCATCCCGAAACGACGGCGATCATCGCGCTCAACGACGCGATGGCCATAGGTGTGCTGTCGACGCTGCGGTCCCGCCGCGTGCCGGTGCCCGCGCGGATGTCCGTGGTCGGCTTCGACGACGTCTCCGTGGCGGCCGACCTGGCACCCAGCCTGACCACCATCCGCCTGCCGATGACCGAGATGGGTCGCACGGCACTCACCCTCGCGCTCAAGCCGCGCACGACACGCCCGCGCCGCCGCCCCACCGGGCACCTGCTGGTCGTCCGCGACTCGACCGGGCCCGCGCCGGGAAGCTGACCGACTGCACCCCGCTCAGACGGCCAGGGCGGCCCGGACGTCACGCTCGGCCGTGACACCCCCGTCGCCCGACGAGGTGACCCGACCGGACTCCAGCACGTGGTAGCGGTCCGCCACCCGCAGGGCGAAACCCAGGTGCTGCTCGACGAGGAGCACACTGAACCCGGACTGCCGGGTCAACTCGACGATCCGCTCCTGGATCTCCGCGACCACGGACGGCTGGATGCCCTCGGTCGGCTCGTCGAGCATCAGCAGCCGCGGCCGGGTGATCAGAGCGCGGGCGATGGCCAACTGCTGGCGCTGGCCGCCGGAGAGCAGCCCGGCCCGCCGCCGCAGCAGCGGGCGCAACGCCGGAAACAGATCCAGCACCTCCGCCGTCGCCACCGCCCCGTCGCGCCGGCCGTCGGCGACCAGCCGCAGGTTCTCCGCCGCGGTCAGGTGCGGAAAGCACTGCTGACCCTGCGGGACGTACGCCATCCCCCGCGCCACCCGCTCGTGCGGCCCGGCGCGGGTGACGTCCTCGCCGTCCAACTCCACGGTGCCGGCACTCGGGCGCAGCAGCCCCGCCGCGACCCGCAGCAGGGTGCTCTTGCCGGCACCGTTGTGCCCGAGCACGGAGGCGACCCCGTCGGGCGGGACCGCCAGGTCGACCCCGTGCAGCACCCGGGAACGCCCGTACCCGGCGTGCACCCCACGCAGCGTCAGCATCATGCCTCCCGGCCGGTGCGGGCCGACCCGGCGTCGACCGGGTGGCCAAGGTAGACCTCCTGCACGCGCGGGTCCGCCTGGACCTGCGCGACCGTACCCTCGCTGAGCACCCGGCCGGCGTGCAGCACTGTGACGCTGCGCGCGAACCGACGCAGGAAGTCCATGTCGTGCTCTATCACGACGACAGTGCGATCCCGGCTCACCCTCTCCAACAGGACGCCGGTGGCGTCGCGTTCCTCATGGCTCATCCCGGCGACCGGCTCGTCCAGCAGCAGCAGCCGCGCGTCCTGCACCAGCAGCATGCCGATCTCCAGCCACTGCTTCTGGCCGTGCGCGAGCGTCCCGGCGAGGTCCGCGGTCCGCTCGGCCAGACCGATCGTCTCCAGCGCGGCGGCGATCTCGTCAGGCACACCTCGTCGGCGGCGGGCCAGGGTCGCCCAGCTACGCCGCGCGCCCGCCGCGATGTCGAGGTTCTGCAGCACCGACAGCTCCTCGAAGACCGTCGAGGTCTGGAAGGTCCGCCCGATGCCGAGCCGGCTGATCCGGTGCACCGGCCGGCCGAGCAGTTCCTGGTCACCGAACCGGACCGAGCCGCTGGCCCTGACCAGGCCGGTGATGGCGTCGACCAGTGTGGTCTTGCCGGCGCCGTTCGGCCCGATCAGGAACCGGATGTCGCCGGCGGGCACCTCCAACGAGACGCCGTCCACGGCGGTGAAACCGTCGAAGCTGACCCGTACGTCACGGACGGACAAGCCGTCCAAGCGCTCGCCGCTCATGCCGCCGGCACCTCCGTCCGCTCGGGGCGTCGTCGACCCAGTGACAGCCAGCCGCGCCGCTGCGGCCGCGCGGCGACGTCACGGCGGCGGGCCAACGCCCACAGCGACGCCAGGCCGCCGGGGAGGAACGCCACCACGACCACGAAGAGCAACCCCTGAAGGTACGTCCAGGTGCCCGGAAAACGCTCGGAGAGGGCGGTACGCGCCCAGGCCACCGCCACCGCGCCGAGCACCGGCCCGAGCACCGTCGCCCGGCCGCCCACCGCGACGCCGATGACGAACTCGATCGACGGGACGATGCCGATCAACGCGGGCGAGATGATGCCCACCGCCGGCACGAACAGCGCCCCGGCCAGCCCGGCCATGCCCGCCGCCACCACGTACGCCACAAGCTTGACCGACGCCGGGTCGTAGCCCAGGAAGCGGACCCGTTCCTCACCGTCGCGGACCGCCACCAGCAGTTCGCCGTAACGGCTGTGGATGAGCTGACGGGTCAGCGCGAGCAACGCCAGCAGCGTGCCGGCGATGATGAAGTACACCATCCGCTGGTTGACCGGGTCGTCCAGGTCGTAGCCGAAGAAGCCCTTGATGTCGGTGAGCCCGTTGGTGCCACCCGTGGTGCCCTGCTGGCCGATCAGCAGGATCACCATCGCGGCGGCGAGCGCCTGGCTGAGGATGGCGAAGTACGCGCCGCGGACCCGGCGGCGAAAGACCAGCGAGCCGAGCCCGAAGGCGACAGCCATCGGCAGCAGCACCGTGGCGGGCAGCGCGAACCACGGGCTGGCGAACGGCCGCCACCACAGCGGCAGCTCGTCGAGTTGCCCGTACAACTGCATGAAGTCGGGCATCCCACCCGGGCCCGCGTCGGCGAGCTTGAGGTGCATGGCCATCGCGTAGCCACCGAGGCCGAAGAAGACACCCTGGCCCAGGGTGAGCATCCCGCCCCGGCCCCAGGCGATCCCGATGCCGACCGCGACCATGGCGACGCAGAGGTACTTGGCGAGCAGGGCCAGCCGGAAGTCCGACAACACCAGCGGGGCGACGGCGAACAGCAGCGCCGCGCCGAAGGCGAAGCCGGCTAGGGTCCGCAGCCGCGAGCGGCCGGCGGGGCGGCCCGGTGGTACGGCGCCGGCAGGCGCCGGGTGGACGGCGGTGCTGGGTGGCACGGGGGTGACGGCGGTCATGCGAGGCTCCTGGTCCGCAGGGTGAACAGGCCCTGTGGCCGCCACTGGAGGAACGCGACGATCGCCACGAACACGATCACCTTGGCGACGCTGAGGGTGGTCAGGTATTCCCCGGTGGCCTGGAGCACGCCGAGGGCGAAAGCGACAATCACACTGCCCTTAAGCTGGCCGATCCCGCCGACCACGACGACCAGGAAGGCGTCGATGATCAGGTTGGTGCCCATGGTCGGGCCGATCGGGCCGAGCAGGGTGAGGGCCACCCCGGCGAGCCCGGCCAGGCCGGAGCCGAGGAAGAAGGTCGTCCGGTCGACCCGGGAGGTGGCGACACCGGAAACGGCGGCGAGGTCGCGGTTCTGCACCACCGCGCGGATACGACGTCCGAGCGGGGTGAGTCGCAGCGCCAGGGTGAGCGCCGCGACGGCGGCCAGCGCCAAGGCCAGGATGAACAGCCGATTGTTGGCGATGGTCAGCCCGCCGGGCAGCGCCACGTTGCCGGTGAGCAGCTCGGGCGCGCGGGTCTGCACGTTCGGGCTGCCGAAGATGTCCCGGGCCAGTTGTTGCAGGATCAGTGACACACCCCAGGTGACCAGCAGGGTGTCCAGGGGACGGGCGTAAAGCCGGCGAATGAGCAGCACCTCCAGCAGGACACCCATGGTGCCGGCGACCACGAACGCCACCGGCAGCGCGACCGCCAGTGACAGGCCGGCGCCGGTGATGCTCTGTTGCAGAACATAGGTGGTGTACGCGCCGGCCATGATGAACTCACCGTGCGCCATGTTGATCACGTTCATCTGGCCGAAGGTCAGCGCCAGGCCGAGCGCGATGAGCAGCAGCACCGCGCCGATGCTGATGCCGGTGAAGAGTTGACCGAAGAGGACTGTCACGGTGGGTACTCCGAACTGCTGGTCGGGTGGCCCGGGCGGAGCGCGCGGCAACGCGTTCCACCCGGGCCGGCGTCGTCAGCTCAGGCCGCTCGCCCACGGGTAGGTCTTGAGGTACGGATCCGGTGCGACCGGCTTGCCGGAGTTCCACACCTCGGTGATCAGGCCGTCCGCGCCGATCTTGCCGATCCGGGCGGTCTTCGCGATGTGCTGGGTCTTGCCGTCGACGGTGACCAGACCCTCCGGCGCGTCGAAGGTGATCCCGTCCGAGGCAGAGCGGACCTTCTCCACGTCGAAGGCGCCGGCCTTCTCGACCATCGCCTTCCACAGGTGCACGCCGACGTACGCGGCCTCCATCGGATCGCTGGTCGGCTTGTCCGCGCCGTACTTCGCCTTGTACGCGGCCACGAACTTCGAATTCGCCGCGCCCGGGGTGGTCTGGTAGTAGTTCCAAGCCGTCAGCTGGCCCTCCAGGTACTGGGTGCCGATGCCCTTGACCTCTTCCTCGGCGATCGACACCGACACCACAGGCATCGCCGCGGCGGTCAGGCCCGCGGACTTGTATTCCTTGAAGAAGGCCACGTTGCTGTCACCGTTGAGCGTGTTGAACACCGCGTCCGCGCCGGATGATTTGACCTTGTTCACGATGGTGCCAAACTCGGTGGAGCCCAGTGGGGCGTAATCCTCACCCAGCACGGTCATCCCGTTCGCGGCCGCGTACGCCTTGATGATTTTGTTGGCGGTCCGCGGAAACACGTAGTCGCTACCGACCAGATAGACCGACTTCGCGCCCTGCGACTTGAGGTAGTCCAGCCCGGGAACGATCTGCTGGTTGGTCGTCGCTCCGGTGTAGAAGATGTAGGGCGACTGCTCAAGTCCCTCGTACTGCACCGGGTAGAACAGCAACGCCTTGTTCTTCTCGAACACCGGCTTGACCGCCTTGCGACTGGCCGACGTCCAACAGCCGAAGACAGCCGCCACCCGGTCCTCGGAGATGAGCTTCTCGGCCTTCTCCGCGAAGGTGGGCCAGTCCGAGGCGCCATCCTCACCGACCGGCTGGATCTTCTTGCCGAGGACACCGCCGGCCGCGTTGATCTCGTCGATGGCGAGCATGATGGAGTCGCGGACGGTGACCTCGCTGATCGCCATGGTCCCGGAGAGCGAGTTGAGCAGGCCCACCTTGACGGTGTCGCCGGAGACGTCGGCGGTGACGCCGGTCGCGCCACCCTCGTCGGTGGTCTTGCTGCCGCACGCGGTCATCGCGGCCGCGGCGACCAGGGTCATGGCACCCGCCAGGATGCGGCGGCCCCGGAATAATGACATCTACTCTCCCTGCGGTGCGGTCAAGTGGCGAAAGGACGGTCGGTGCGGTCCGATGGAGCTGACGTGGGCGGTGCCGAGATCGACGGGTGGACGCCGCGCAGGGCACCGGCTCGGATATGGGCAGGGAAAGCGTCGACCGGCATGGTTGCGCGCGTGTTTCCCGATCCTTAATTGACTGTTTCCAAGGGACCGTCGAGTCGCACACGAAAAGCGGCCGACACCGTTGGGGAGGAATCGGTGTCGGCCGTTCAGAAAGACGCAGAGATAAGTGCCACCACATTGGTCGACGGCGAATCCGCCAACGGTGGGCACGCAATGGTGAGATCTGACTCCTCGGCCAGATACTTCACGCAGGAAGCATCTTAGGACGGGGTCGGGTGGCCCTGTCAAGGGTCGGGTGGGCCGAGGGCCGTGCCCGGTTCAGAGCTGAGCGAGCACAGTGAAGTCGAGCCCGTCGGCCTCGGCCAGGTAGATGCGCTGCCGGACGTGCCGCTGACGCAGCCGTAACCGCCCACGCGGCCCGTGGTAGGCGACCGTGTCGGCGGCCGTCTCTATGGCCCGTACGTCGAGGGTGCGGGCCTGGCCGATCAGCGCGGCGAGCAGCATGACGCCCTCGTAGCAGGACTCCCCCAGACTGCCCAACGGCGGCGCCTCCACGCCGAAGCGCCGCGCGAACTCGCCGTGGAAGTCGAGGTTCTCCTGTGTGACGAGCCCGGCGAAGAAGCCCGCGGTGCTGTAGAGCCTTCGAGTCGCGCCGGCACCACTGGCCAACAGCATGTTCTCGTCCATGAGGGTGCTCAGCCGCAGACAGCGCTGGTCCAGGCCGGATCGGGCGAACGCCCGGTTGAACCGCACCGCGTCGGCACCGACCAGCAGCATCAGCACCGCGTCCGCGTCACTGTGCTCGATGCGGCGCAACACCTCGGTGAAGTCGTGCGCGTCCAACGGCAGGAAGTGCCTGCCCACCACCTGCCCGCCACCACGCAGCGCGTACCGCTGGGCGGCCCGCGACGTTCGGCGCGGCCACACGTAGTCGTTGCCCACCACGAACCAGCGGCGCACCCCCTGCTCCCCGGCGAGCAGCCGCATCGCGGGCCACAGTTGGGCATCGGGTGTCTCGCTGGTCAGGAAGACACCTTCGGTGCGTTCGCCGCCCTCGTAGAGTGCGGTGTAGACGTAGGGCACCCGGTGCGCGACGCGGGGTGCCAACGCCTGGCGCACCGAGGAGATGTGCCACCCCGTCACCCCCTGCACAGCCCCCACCGACACCAACGCCTCGACCTCGGCGGCCACCTCGGCCGGCGGTGCGCCACCGTCGACAGGCACCAGGCGGACCTCCCGGCCCAGCACGCCACCGCACCTATTGATCTCCTCGACCGCGAGCTGCGCGCAGAGCTCACAGGTGGGGCCGAACATGCCGGCCGGCCCGCGCATCGGGTAGACCAGCGCGATGCTGACCACGGCACGGTCGACGGTCAGCCACGGCGGTGCCGGCGCGGACATGAGCACATGATTGCCCGGCCCACGACGGAAGACCAGCGTTCACCACTGACCGGGACGACTCGCTACCATGACAGGGCCACCGGACCAGGGAGTTTCATGTCAGACGTGCCCGGGGCGCCAGCCGACCTGCTGCGCTCGCTCACCCGTGCCGAACGGTTGCTCTCCCGCCGGCTGGGCGCCGTTCTGGCCGACGACGCGATCAGCATCGAGGCGTGGAGGGTGCTCTGCCTGCTCGCCGACGGCCAGGGTCACCCGATGAGCGAGGTGTCCATCGAGGCGTCGCTGCCGCCGGGCACCCTCACCAAGCTGGTCGACCAACTCGTCGACCGCAACCTCGTCTTCCGCCGGATCGATCCGATCGACCGCCGACGGATTCGGGCGTACCTGACCGCTCGGGGCCGCCGCGAGCACGCCCGCCTGGACGAGCGGGTCCGCGCCAGCATCGCCGAACTGGGCGTGCCGCACGCCGCCGACCTGGTGAGCCAGATCGACGACCTGATCGGCCGTCTCGACCCGGCCCGGCCACGGGAACACGCCGACGCGGCCGGCCCCCACCGCTGATCCGTCCCCGCCTCACCGACCGACCTCCTGGGCGAGCCACAGTCTCACCCTGCTCCCGACGCGGCAAGGATCGGCCTTGGGCCGGCCTCGAGCACGGCCCGACTCCAAGCGCCGCCAGACCGCACGCACCACTCGGCCACACGCACAACCCAGCCGCCAACGCCACCCGGCCCGCACACCCCACCCAGCCGCGAACGCCACCCGACCGGACACCCCCTCAGCCGCCAACACTGCCCGACCCGCACACCTCAACCAGCCGCCGACACCACCCGACCGGACACCCCCTCAGCCGCGAACACTGCCCGGCCACACGCGGCACCCAGCCGGCAACGCCACCCAGCCCGCACACCCCCACCAGCCGCCGACGCCACCCGACCGAACACCCACTCAGCCGCGAACGCAGCCCGGCCACACGCGGCACCCAGCCGCGAACGCCATCGAGCCTCGCGCGGCACCCGCCCGAGAGCGTGATGTCTGTGAGTCATCACGATGACTCACAGACATCACGCTCTCCGCAGTGTCCGCCTCCAGAACGGCCCCCCGCGGGCAGGCGGACCGACTGGGCTTCCTAGCCGGTGAGGAGGGCTAGCCGGTGAGGTGGCTAGCCGGTGAGGTGGCTAGCCGGTGAGGTGGCTAGCCGGTGAGGTGGCTAGCCGGTGAGGTGGGCGCGCAGTGTGTGCGCGTCGGGAGCGGTGGCCGTCCACAGGGTCGCCGGGCCGCCGGCCAACGGCAGCCGGGCGACACTACCCTCGGCCGATGGAGGTTCCGCGGGCCGCGACGGGTCAACCACCAGCAGCGATCCCGTGGCCGGGGCGCCGCCGAGCACCGCCGGGCCGGCCCATCCCGGCGCGTGCGGTCCCACCGCGAGGGACTGCCGCAGCAGTGGTCGACCCGCGTAGTCGACCTGAGTGTGCACGACGGCGCTGCCGGGCGCCTCGCCGTACCGGCCGCAGATCAGCTCGTCGCGCCACCGCAGGCCCGCACCGTCGGCCAGCTCGATCCGGGACTCGGCGAGGTGCGCGCAGCCAGCCGCCGCTACCAACTGTTCCGGAAGCCAGTGCAGCGTGGCCCCGGCGTGCACCACCGCCCGCACCGCCATCCGGGAGACGGCACCCACGCGGCCCGGCAGGGCTATCGACGCGGCGACGCTGTGCACCCGCACGGCCGCGCCCGGCCCGACCTCGATCTCCAGGCGCAGATCGTCGCCGGCCAGTGGCCCGGCCGCCCCGCCGACGAGGTGCACAGTGGCGACACCACCGTCGGTCGGGGTCTGGCGCAGCAGCAACGGCGTTTCGCCGTGCAGCTCGACAAGGGCCGTGCCGCCCCGCCCGTCGGCCCGGGCGACCAGCCGGGCGAGCGCTCGCATCAGGCCGTTTCCGCCGTTACGGCGAGCGGGTGCAGGGCGGCGTGGTGGGCCAACTCGTGCCGGATCCAGTCCGCGACCGACGTGGCGGTGGGGTCTCCCACGATGGACAGGAAGAGGGTCGGGAGGTCGCCGCGCCGGGCCCGTGCGTCACGATCCATGACGGCGAGGTCGGCGCCCACCATCGAGGCCAGGTCGGTCTTGTTGATCACGAGAAGATCGGCGGCGGTGACCCCCGGGCCGCCCTTGCGGGGGACCTTGTCGCCTCCTGCCACGTCGACCACGAAGATCTGCCGGTCAACCAGGCCCCGACTGAAGGTCGCCGTCAGGTTGTCCCCACCGCTCTCCACGAGGACGAGGTCCAACGGGCCGACCGCATCGGCCAGTTCGTCGACGGCGTCCAGGTTGGCGCCGATGTCGTCGCGGATCGCCGTGTGCGGGCAGCAGCCGGTCTCCACCGCGCGGATCCGCGCCGGGTCCAGCACGCCGGCCCGCCGGAGGAAGTCGGCGTCCTCGGTCGTGTAGATGTCGTTGGTCACCACGCCGAGCCGCAACTCGTCGGCGAAGGCACGGCAGAGCGCGGCCACCAGGGCCGTCTTGCCGGAACCGACCGGGCCGCCGATGCCGACCCGCAGGGCACGGCCGGCACGCGCCAACGGCGGATGGGGGTCCACCCCCGGCTCCGGATGGGTGTGCGGAACGGTCTCGTCGTGGGGTGGGATGGCCGCCGTGGGCGTGCCCGGCGGCGGCGTGATCGGTTCGACGGCGGGCACAGCCCTCGGCACAACGGTGTCAGGACGCAAAGAAACGCACCTCCCAGGTGGCATGGATCTCGGCATGGATGTCGGCGAGTGGGGCGGCGGCGGCTGGCAGCCGCTCCGGTGGATCATCGGCGGCCCGCGCCGCGTCAGCGGCCGTGCCGTCGCAGGCGTCGGCCAGGCCGACCAGCAGCGCTTGGACCTGGTACGGGTCGAGTCCGAGCAGACGTACGCCGGCGCTGGCCGCCCCGGTCAGCGTCCCGTACGCGGCGATCGTGGCGGTTTCGACGCGGGACAGCCCGGCCGCGGCGCAGAGCAGCCCGAGCACCAGCGGCTGGTGTGCGCCACCGGGCGTCGCGGGCAGGTCGGCGAACGGGGCGTCCGACCAGATGGCCCGCCCGGCCCGCAGCAGCGCCCGGCCCTGTCGGCGCGAGACCGCCCGCAACGCCGGGGCGGCGGTACGCGCGTCCAGCTCCGCGTCGAGCCGAGCCAGCGCCCCCGACCGGGCGGCGGACTCAGCCGGCTCCGCCCCCCGGGCGGACCGGGCCGGGTTGGCGGAGTCGGCGGTCTCGGCCACCGCCGCCCGGTGTGCGGCTGCTGCGAACGCCGCGCCGACCAGACCGGCGGTGGCCAATCGCCCGGCCAGGAACGCCTCCAACGAGGCCAGGTCGGTGACCCGGCCGGCGGCGACGGCCGCCTCCAGACCACCGGAGTGCGCGTGCGCCCCGGCCGGGAAGCGTCCGTCGGCCAACAACAACAGCAGGCTCGGCGTTGCCATCAGAACAGGAAGTACCGCTGGGCCATCGGCAGCCGGGTC
Source organism: Micromonospora sp. NPDC050795 (assembly GCF_044456785.1). Lineage (NCBI taxonomy): Bacteria > Bacillati > Actinomycetota > Actinomycetes > Micromonosporales > Micromonosporaceae > Micromonospora > Micromonospora sp. NPDC050795. The sequence continues at coordinate 44,957 of NZ_JBITGE010000025.1, forward strand.
ACCGGGTCCGGCTCCACCACCTGCCCGTCGATCCGCACCGTGAAGGTGTCCGGGTCCACCTCGATGCGCGGCATCGCGTTGTTCTCCGGCAGATCGGCCTTGCCCCGCGACCGTACGTCGCTCACCGGCACCACCCGGCGACGCACGTCCAGGCGGAGCCCGGCGTCCAAAGCCGCCGGGGCCACGAAGGCCAGGCTGGTGGCGGCCGCCGCCGCGCCGTACGCCCCGAACATCGGCCTCGGCAGCATCGGCTGCGGTGTCGGGATCGAGGCGTTGGCGTCGCCCATCTGGGCGTACGCGATCATGCCGCCCTTGAGTACCAGGTGCGGCCGGACCCCGAAGAACGCCGGGTCCCAGAGCACCAGGTCGGCGAGCTTGCCCGGTTCGACCGAGCCGATCTCCCGTTCCAGGCCGTTGGCCATCGCGGCGCAGATGGTGTATTTCGCGACGTACCGTCGGGCCCTGTGGTTGTCGGCGGGCCCGTCACCCGGTAGGGCACCGACCCGGTCCTTCATCACGTGGGCGCTCTGCCAGGTCCGCATGATCACCTCGCCGACCCGGCCCATGGCCTGCGCGTCGGAGCCGATGATCGAGATGGCGCCGAGGTCGTGCAGCAGGTCCTCGGCTGCCATCGTGGACGGTCGGATCCGGCTCTCGGCGAAGGCGAGGTCCTCCGGCACGGACGGGTTGAGATGGTGGCAGACCATCAGCATGTCCAGGTGCTCGGCCAGGGTGTTGGCGGTGTACGGCCGGGTCGGGTTGGTCGACGACGGCAACACGTTCGGTTCGCTGGCCACGGTGATGATGTCCGGTGCGTGCCCGCCACCGGCTCCCTCGGTGTGGTACGAGTGGATCGCCCGTCCACCGATCGCCCGCAGGGTGTCGGCGACGAATCCGGCCTCGTTGAGCGTGTCGGTGTGGATCGACACCTGGACCCCGGACGCGTCCGCCACCCTCAGGCAGGCGTCGATCGCCGCCGGTGTGGTGCCCCAGTCCTCGTGCAGCTTGAAACCGCCCGCACCGGCCCGCAACTGTTCCCACAGCGCCTCGCTGGAGACGGTGTTGCCCTTGCCGAGCAGCAGCACGTTGACCGGCATGGTGTCCAGGGCCTCGTGCATCCGGGCCAGGTGCCAGGCGTTCGGGGTGACAGTTGTCGCGCGGGTCCCCTCGGCCGGCCCGGTGCCGCCGCCGACCATCGTGGTGATGCCACTGGCCAGCGCTTCAGTGACGATCTGCGGGCAGATGAAGTGCACGTGGGTGTCGACCGCGCCGGCGGTGAGGATCCGCCCGTTGCCCGCGATCACCTCCGTCGAGGGGCCGATGACCAGGTCGGGGTGCACACCGGGCATGGTGTCCGGGTTGCCGGCCCGGCCGAGCGCCACGATGCGCCCGTCGCGCAGCCCCACGTCGGCCTTGACGACGCCCCAGTGGTCGAGCACCACCGCGCCGGTGATGACGGTGTCCAGTGCCCCCTCGGCGCGGGTGGCACGGGACTGCCCCATCGACTCGCGGATCACCTTCCCGCCGCCGAAGACCGCCTCGTCGCCGCCCACGCAGTGGTCGGTCTCCACCTCGATCAGCAGGTTCGTGTCGGCCAGTCTGATCCGGTCACCGGTCGTCGGACCGTACAGGTCGATGTAGCGGTCCCGCCGCACGGCGCTCACCGCGGCGACCCGTCGGCCGTGACCGCGTGCGGCGAGGGGTCCAGCGGTCCGGCGCACTCTGCACGCAGGCCCGGCACGACGCGTGCGCCGCCAAGCGGTACGAGCTCGACGCTGCGGTTGATGCCCGGCTCGAACCGGACGGAGGTGCCGGCCGGGACGGCGAGCCGCTGCCCCCAGGCCGCACTGCGGTCGAACGACAGCGCCGGGTTGGCTTCGGCGAAGTGGTAGTGCGAGCCGACCTGCACCGGGCGGTCGGCGGTGTTGACCACGAGCACAGTGGTCACCGGACGACCCACGTTGATCTCGACCGGGTCGGCCGCCGGCAGGATCTCCCCGGGGATCACGGGATCGGGTGGTGCACCGTCACGAGCTTGGTGCCGTCCGGGAACGTCGCCTCCACCTGCACCTCCCTCAGCAGCTCGGGGATGCCGTCCTGGACGTCGTCGCGGCCCAGCACCGCCCGGCCGGCCGACATCAGGTCGACCACCGACCGCCCGTCGCGGGCCCCTTCGAGGAGGAACGCGGTGATCACCGCGACGGCTTCGGGGTAGTTGAGGCGCAGGCCGCGTTCGCGGCGGGCGCGGGCGACATCGGCCGCGACGTGGACGAGCAGGCGATCCTGCTCGTGCGGGCTGAGGAACACGGGGCTCTCCCGGTGGGTCGGCGTGCCCCGGCTCGCCGTCGGCTCCACGTGGAGCCACCCGGGCACCAGGACCCGAGGGGACGAGCTGGGGGTCACACGACCGCCGGGCCACCGCCGACGGGGCGACCCGGGACTCCACCATCCCGGCCCGCACGACGGGCATCCGGCGGTGTCGGGTCGGATGCGGACCGCACCGCCCACCGCTGAGCAGACCGTAGAGGATCGCCACCGACCGAGGCAACAGTCCACTGGGGATCGGCCTGGTTCACGGCCCGGTGCGGGTACGTGTTCCGGTGCGGCGGCCGGCAGGGGATGATCACCGGATGACGGCGACGAGGGGTACGCGCGCACTGCTCGGTGTTCTGTTCCTGGCGGCGGCCACGGTCGGGACGTGGCTCCTCTGGCTGGGCTGGGACACCCGGTACACGGTCGACGCGCAGACCGGCGCGAGCAGCGGCCCGTACGAGCCGTGGCAGGTGATCGGCTGTGTGGTGACGCTCGTGCTGCTGGCCGTGCTCGCCGGGACGCGACTCAGCCCGTGGCTGGTGGCGCCGGTGATGACCGTGGCGTTCACGGCGGTCTGGTCGTGGCGGGCCGCCGGGACCGACGACAGCGGGCTGTGGGTGGTCGGGGGGATTCTGGTGCTGGTCGGGATGGCGGCCGGCAGCACCGTGGTGAGCCTCGCGGCGCGGCGGGTCGGCCAGCGGTTCGCCGGACGACCCGCCGCGAAATAGCCGATCGCCCCGTGGGCGCCGGCATGTTAGAAGGAAGCGTGCCTGGCCCGACGAGCCCTCCCCAGGTCCGGGTCTACGCGATGGACCTGGAGGCGGCCGTGACGCCGGTTGCGGCGGACCGGCCGGTCAGCGGGCCACGGCGGGTTGCGGCGCTGGCACGCCGGCGAAGGGGATGTCGACGTGGTCGCCGGCCCCTGGCTGGCCGTCGGGGTGCCGCCACAGCCCACGCTCGCGCAGGATCGGCAGTACGCCCTCCCCGAACCAGTACGCCTCCTCCAGGTGCGGATAGCCGGAGAGGACGAACTCGTCGATGCCGAGCGCGTGGTATTCGGCGATCCGGTCGGCTACCTCGGCGTGGCTGCCCACCAGCGCGGTGCCGGCCCCACCGCGAACCAGCCCGACCCCCGCCCACAGGTTGGGGGCGACCTCCAGTCCGTCGCGGGAGCCACCGTTGAGGTCGAGCATGCGGCGCTGCCCCTCGGACTCGCTGCGGCGCAGTCCCTCCTGCACGGCCCGGATGTCGGCTTCGGACACCCCGTCGAGCAGGCGCTGGGCCTGCGCCCAGGCCTGCTCGGCGGTGTCACGCACGATGACGTGCAACCGGATGCCGAAGCGCAACTCCCGCCCGGCGCGGGCGGCCAGCGCCCGGACCCGCTCCAGCTTCTCGGCGACCAGGGCCGGCGGCTCGCCCCAGGTGAGGTAGACGTCGCTGTGCCGCACCGCCACCGGAAGTGCGGCGGCGGAGGAACCACCGAAGTAGACCGGCGGCACCGGGTCGGGCGGCCGGTGCAGCCGTGCCTGTTCGACGCGGACGTGGGTGCCGTGGTGGTCGACGGTCTCGCCGCGCCACAGCGCACGCACCACGTGCAGGAACTCGTCGGCCCGCGCGTACCGGGCGTCCTTGTCCAGGAAGTCTCCGTAGGCCCGCTGCTCCTGTGACTCGCCGCCGGTGACCACGTTGAGCAGCAGCCGGCCCTGGGACAGCCGCTGGAAGGTCGAGGCCATCTGGGCAGCGAGGGTGGGGGCCAGCAGCCCGGGCCGGAAGGCGACCAGGAACTTGAGTCGCTCGGTCACCTCGGTGAGCATCGCGGTGCTGAGCCAGGCGTCCTCGCACCAGGCGCCGGTGGGGGTGAGGGCGCCGACGAAGCCGAGTTGCTCGGCGCTGCGGGCGATCTGCCCGAGGTACGCCACGCTGGCCGGGCGTGCGCCTCCCGCGGCACCGGTCGGTACGCCGTGGCCGCCGCCGACGATGTCCCGGCTGTCGCCGTTGGTGGGCAGGAACCAGTGGAAGGTGAGGGTCATCGGGCTCTTTCCTCCAGCGGGGGCGGTCGGCGCACGCGGCGAGGCGGGCACCTCCTGAGGGGTGGGACGATCCCGCCGACAGCCTACCCATAAAACCTATCGGGTTAGTAGGCTACTGCCGGCGCCGACACCTGTCGATGCGCTGCCGTCCGCCTGCCCCCGACCCGAGGAGCCGCCATGCCCACCCCGCCGACGAGCCGTCCCCCGCACCGCCGCCTCCTGACAGCGGCACTCAGCACGGTGGCGCTGCTCGCCACTGTCGCGGTGAGCGCGTGCGGCGGATCCGCCGATGCGGACGGCGGCAGCGCGAAGAAGCTCCGGATCGGCTACCAGCGCTTCGGCGGGCTGAGCCTGGTCAAGGCGCGCGGCGCCGCGCCGGATGTGGAGTGGTCGCTGTTCGAGAGCGGCCCGGCGCTCACCGAGGCGCTCAAGGCCGGCTCCATCGACATCGGGCAGACCGGCGAAGCGCCTCCCGTCTTCGCCGCCGCCGGGAAGATCCCGTTCTCCATCATCGGCACCTCGGCACCGATTCCGCAGGGTGAGGCCGTGCTGGTCAAGGCCGACCGGGGCTTCCGCAGCTTCGCCGACGTGAAGGGCAAGACGGTGGCCCTCAACAAGGGCTCCAACGTGCACTGGCTGCTGGTCCGGCTGTTGGAGGCGAACAACATGACGCTGAAGGACATCCAGGTCAAGTACCTCAAGCCCGCCGAGGGACGGCCCGCGTTCGACGGCAACCAGATCGACGCCTGGGTGATCTGGGACCCGTACTTCGCCCTGGCCGAGCAACCGGGCGTCCAGGTGCTCGCCGACGCGACCGGCCTGGCCAGCAACCGCGAGTACGTCCTGGCCTCGCCCGATGCGGTCAGCAAGCGGTCGGACGACGTCAAGGCGTTCCTCCAGCGCTACCGCGAGGTAACCGACTGGGGCATCGCCCACCCCGAGGAGCGAGCCAGCACCCTCGCGCCGGAGCTGAAGATCCCCCAGGACGTCACCAGCCGCGCCCTGACCCGCAGCGCCAAGCCCCTCGCCCCGGTCACCCCGGCCATCGGCGACGAACTTCAGGCGATCACCGACAGCTTCATCGCCCTGGAACTCATCCCGGGGCCGGTCGACCTCGGATCCCGGGTCGACGGCCGGTTCAACGAGGTGTTCCAGTGAGTCGTACGACGCTCGTCGAGGCACCCGAAGAGGTCACAGCGGCGGCGCCTGTCGTACCCCGTCGTCAGCGGTCGGCCCGGCGCTGGCGGCGGGTGGTGAGCCCGGTGGTGCTGGTCCTGGGGTGGGAGTTGGCCGCGCGGACCGGGCTGCTGGCGGCCGAGAAGCTGCCCGCGCCCAGCGACGTCCTGGCCACCGGCGCGCGGCTGAGTCGGGACGGGACGCTCGGAATCCACCTGCTGGACTCCCTCACCCGGGCCGGGGCCGGCCTGCTGATCGGTGGTCTCCTGGCCCTGGTCCTGGGCACCGTGGCCGGGCTGCTGCGGCTCGGTGACGACGTGGTCGACCCGCCGGTGCAGATGGCCCGGATGCTGCCGCACCTCGGGCTGGTCCCGTTGCTGATCATCTGGGTGGGCATCGGTGAATCACTCAAGATCAGCCTGGTGGCTCTGGGCGCGTTCTTCCCCATCTACTTCAACACCTACGCCGGCATCCGGGACATCGACGAGCGGCTGGTGGAGGCGGCCCGCACCTGTGGTCTGGGGCTGGCCGCCCGACTGCGGCACGTGGTGCTGCCCGGCGCGTTGCCGTCGCTCTTCCTCGGCCTGCGGCTGGCGATCGGGGCGGCCTGGCTCAGCCTCGTGGTCGGCGAGCAGGTCAACGCCCAGACCGGGATCGGCTTTCTGATGATGGAGGCGCGGGAGTTCAGCCAGACCGATGTGGTGGTGCTCGGCCTGCTCGTCTACGCGCTGCTCGGGCTGATATCCGACCTTGCGTTGCGCGTCCTGGAGAGGAGGATGTTGACATGGCGTCGCGGACTGCGGGCCACCTGAACGGCGCCGAGCCGGTGCTCACCGCCCACGCGGTGCGCCGAGCGTTCGGGCCGACGGTCGTGCTGGCCGGGGTCGACCTGACCATCGCCCGCGGCGAGGTGGTGGCTCTGCTGGGCGGCAGCGGTTCCGGCAAGAGCACGCTGCTGAGGATTCTCGCCGGGTTGGACGGCGAGGCCAGCGGAACGCGCGTCGTGCACGGCACCGCCGCGGTGGTCTTTCAGGAGCACCGGTTGCTGCCATGGAAGCGCGTGGCGGAGAACGTGGGGCTCGGCCTGTCCGGCGCGGACGGCCCGGGGCGGATCCGGCGGGCGCTGGCCGAGGTCGGTCTCGCCGAGAGGGATCGCGCCTGGCCGGCGGAGTTGTCCGGCGGGCAGGCGCAGCGGGTGGCAGTGGCGCGGGCCCTGGTCCGCGAGCCGGACCTGCTGCTGCTCGACGAGCCGTTCGGCGCCCTGGACGCGCTGACCCGCCTGCGGATGCAGATCCTGCTGCGCCGGCTGCGCGCCGAGCACGGCTTCGCCGCCCTGCTGGTCACCCACGACGTGGAGGAGGCGCTGCTGCTCGCCGACCGGATCCTGCTCCTCGACGAGGGCCGCATCGCCGCGGAACTGCCCGTCGACCTCGGCCCCACCCGCACGCCGGACGACCCGGCCTTCGGCGCGCTGCGCCGCCACCTGCTCGACCGACTCGGCGTTCCCACCACCTGACGAGCGGAGCTGCGATGACCCGCTGGACCCCCGACCCCACGTTCTACCCCTCGCCCCGCGAGGCGGTGGCCGCACCGGCGGAGAAGCTCGCCTACGTGGCGGCCTTCGACCGGACGGCCAGCCGTCCGGACGCCATCGTGGTGCTGGACACCGACCCCGACTCCCCCGACTACGGCCGGGTCGTCGGCTGGACCGACCTGCCGTACGTGGGTGACGAGCTGCACCACTTCGGCTGGAACGCGTGCAGCAGCGCGCTCTGCCCGACCGCGCCGCACCCGCATGTCGAGCGGCGCTACCTGATCGTCCCCGGTCTGCGGTCGTCGCGCATCCACGTGCTCGACACCCAGCCGGATCCGCGCCAGCCGCAGGTCGTCAAGGTGATCGGGGCCGACGAGCTGGCGAAGCGGGCCGGTTACTCACGGCCGCACACCGTGCACTGTGGCCCGGACGGCATCTACCTCTCCGCTCTCGGCGGCGCGGACGGCGCGGAGGGCCCGGGTGGCATTGCCATTCTCGACCACACCACGTTCGAGGTCCGCGGGGCGTGGGAGGCCGACCGGGGGCCGCAGTTCCTGGCGTACGACGTGTGGTGGCACCTGACCCAGGACGTGCTGGTCACCAGCGAGTGGGGCACCCCGCCGATGATCGAGGACGGCATCATCGGTGAGCTGCTGCTGGGTCGACGCTACGGGCACGCCATCCACTTCTGGGATCTGGCGAAACGCCGGCACGTCCAACGGGTCGATCTCGGCGACCAGTACCAGATGCCGCTGGAGCTGCGGCCGGCACACGATCCGACGAAGTCGTACGGGTTCGTCGGCGTGGTGATCAGCGTCGAGGACCTGTCCGCCTCGATCTGGCTCTGGCACCGCGACGGGGACGCCTGGGCGGTCACCAAGGTCATCGACATCCCGGCCGAGCCGGCCGACCCGGCGAACCTGCCCGACCTGCTCAAGCCGTTCGGGGCGGTGCCGCCGCTGGTGACCGACATCGACCTGTCGGTCGACGACAGGTTCCTCTACGTCTCCTGCTGGGGCACCGGGGAGCTGCGCCAGTACGACGTCAGCGACCCGCTGCACCCGGTCCAGACGGGCTCGGTGCACCTCGGCGGGATCGTCCGCCGCACCGCGCACCCGTCCGCACCCGACGAGGCCCTCGCGGGTGGCCCGCAGATGGTGGAGGTCAGCCGGGACGGGCGGCGGGTCTACGTCAGCAACTCGCTCTACGGCGCGTGGGACGACCAGTTCTACCCCGACGGGGTGGGTGCCTGGCTGGCCAAGCTCGACGTCGACGTGGACGCCGGCGGGCTCGCCCCGGATGAGCGGTTCTTTCCGCACGGGGAGGAGTTCCGGGGCCTGCGGGTGCACCAGACCCGGTTGCAGGGCGGGGACGCCTCCTCCGACTCGTACTGCTATCCATGACGGTCACCACCCTCGCGACGCTCGCCGCGCTCGGCGCGTTCCATGGTCTGAACCCGGCGATGGGTTGGCTGTTCGCGGTGGCGCGGGGCCTTCAGGAGCGCAGCCGGCTGGCGCTGCTGCGCGCCCTGCCTCCGATCGCGGCGGGGCATCTCGCCTCGGTGGCCATCGTCGCCGCGTTGGTCGCCGCGACCCGCTCGGTGACGGCGAGCAGCACCCTCGCGGTGGTCGGCGGTGTGGTGCTGGTGGCCTTCGGGCTGTGGCGGCTGCTCTCCGAGCGGCATTTCCGCTGGGCGGTGATGCGGCTGTCGGCAGCACAGCTCGCCGCCTGGTCGTTCCTCATGTCGTCGGCGCACGGGGCGGGGCTCATGCTGGTGCCGGTGCTGGTGGCCGAGCCGGTGCCCAGGGGTCACTCCGGGCACCTGGCCGCCGCGCCGGTGGGTGCGCTGTCCGGCCTCGCGGCGGCCGGGGTGCACACCGTCGCCATGCTCGGCGTCGCCCTGGCGGTGGCACTACCGGTCTACCAGGTGCTCGGGGTCGGTGTGCTGCGTCGGGCCTGGTTCAACGTGGACCGGCTCTGGGCCGGGGTGCTGGTGGCCGCGGGGTTGGTGACGCTGATCCGGGCATGACCGACCATCGTGGACGGCGAGAAATCGTGATCTGATGTCGGGGTGATCACTCCCACTCCTCTCATGCGCCTGGTGGCCGGTGTGTGGGGGTTCAAGACCCTCGCGGCCGGCGTCGAGCTCGGTCTGTTCACCCGGTTGGCCGGCGGGCGGACGATGACCGTCGAGCAGGCCGCCGCCGAGTTCGGGCTGCCCGACCGGCCCGCGGACCTGCTGCTGGCCGCCAGCGCGTCGCTCGGCCTGTTGAAAAAGGCCGGTGACGGTTACCGCAACTCGGAGTTGGCCGAGCAGTTCCTGGTCGAGGGTCGCCCGTACTACTTCGGGGCGCAGGTGCGTTACTCGGACCTGCGCACCTACCTGCCCTGGCACCGCATCGGCGAGGCCCTGCGCACGGATCGGCCGTTGACCTGGGACCCGGAGGCCCAACAGTCGATGTTCGACACCGCCGATCCGGAGATGCTGGCGCAGTTCTGGGACGCGATGTTCTCCACGTCCAGCTTCACCGCCAGCGCGCTGGCCGACGCGTACGACTTCTCCGCGCACCGCCGGCTGCTCGACGTGGGCGGCGGCGCCGGCGCGTTCCCGATCGAGTTCTGCCGCCGCCTGCCCGAGCTGCGGGCCACCGTCCTGGATCTGCCGCACGTCTGCGTGCGGGCCCGGGAGCGGATAGCGGAGGCCGGCCTGACCGGGCGGATCGACGCGGTGGGCGGTGACTTCCTCGCCGACCCGGCGCTACCCGACGGGCACGACGTCATCCTGCTCAGCATGATCCTGCACGACTGGGACGAGCCGACCAACCGGGCGTTGCTGGCCCGGTGCCACGCGGCGTTGCCGCCCGGTGGAGCGATCGTGGTCTGCGAACTGCTGCTCAACGATGAGCGCACCGGGCCGCCGGAAGCGGCCCTGATGGGGATGAACATGCTCGTCGAGACCGAGGGTGGCCGGAACTACTCGGGCGCCGAGTACGCTGCCTGGCTCACCGACGCCGGGTTCGTCGACGTGCGTACGGTGCCGTTCGACGCGCCGGGCGCCAACGGCGCGGTGGTGGCCCGCCGGGCCTGAACGCGGACGACACCCGGCCCCGGGTGCGAAACCGTGGGCCGGGTGTCGCAGCGCCGTGTTGGCGCTGGCGTCCGATCGGCTACCGGTACGGGTCAGGCGCGAGCCTTGGCCGGCTGCTTCATGAAGTCCATGATCGCCTTGTTGACCTCGTCGGCGTGGGTCCACGGGATGCCGTGCGGCGCGCCCTTGAGCGTGACAAGCTGGGCGGTCGGCATCATCGGCCCGAGCCGCTGACCGGTCACCGGGTAGGGCAGCACGTTGTCCTTGTCACCCTGCATGATCAAGATCGGTACGTCGATCTTCGGCAGGTCCTGACGGAAGTCCTCCTGCCAGGCGGTCACGCTGTCGTGGGTGGCCTTGGCCGAGGCCATCGCGCCGATCTGCCAGTGCCCCCGATACGCATCCTCGCTGACCAGCTTGCCCTTGTTCTCGCTGTAGTTGAAGAACGCGTCGCAGAACTGGGTCAGGTAGGCGTAGCGGTCCTTGATAATGGCGTCCTGGAAGCCCTTGAAGAGGCTCGTGTCGACGCCCTCCGGGTTGTCCTTCGCCTTGGCCAGCATGGGTTGCAGCGGGCTGAGGAGAACACCGCGACTCACTCGCTGAGAGCCGTAGTTGGCCAGGTAGCGAACGACCTCGCCGGTGCCCATCGAGTGACCGACCAGGGTCGCCTCGTTCAGGTCCAGCTCGGTCATCAGCACGTCCAGGTCCGCGGCGAAGGTGTTGTAGTCGTACCCGAACGCCGGCTGGGCGGAGTTGCCGTAACCGCGTCGATCGTAGGTGATCGTCCGGTATCCGGCGTTGAGGAGCGCGTTTGTCGCCTTCTCGAAGGTCGCCCCGTTGAACGGGAACCCTGCGATCAGCACGACCGGCTTTCCGGAACCGTGATCCTCGTAGTACAGGTCGATGGGCGCGGAGTTTTCCGTCCCCACGGTAATGAAAGGCATGTTTTACTCCTGCTCCGGTTTGGGCTGTCGGACGCCCCGCGCTTTCCCGCCCCGTCGACGGATATGCGCCCCGCCGGATCGGCCCGAACAGCAGGAACAGGGGTTCCCCGACCCTCCCCCGCCGCCCTAACCTCGGGGGGTGAAACTTCCGCCCCGGCTGCGGGCCGTCAGCGACCTGCACGTCGGGCACCCGCAGAACCGCGCGTTCGTCCAGGAGCTGCACCCGGAGAATGCCGGCGACTGGCTGCTCGTCGCCGGGGACGTCGCCGACCGGTTCGCCGACATCGAGTGGGCGCTCGGGCTGCTGAGCAGCCGGTTCGCCCGGGTGGTCTGGGCGCCGGGCAACCACGAGCTGTGGACGCCACCTTGCGACCCGGTCACGTTGCGCGGCGAGGAGCGCTACCGCGAGCTGGTGCGGATGTGCCAGCGGTTGGGGGTGATCACCCCGGAGGATCCGTACCCGGTGTGGGACGGTGACGGCGGCCCGGCCACCATCGCCCCGCTCTTCGTGCTCTACGACTACACGTTCCGGGTGCCGCAGGCGCGCACCCAGCAGGAGTCACTGGCCCTGGCGTACCAGGCCGGGGTGGTGTGCACCGACGAGGCGCTGCTGCACCCCGACCCGTACCCGAGCCGGGAGGCGTGGTGCGCAGCGAGGGTCGCCGAGACCGAACGCCGGCTGGCCGAACGCGACCCGGCGCTGCCGACGGTGCTCGTCAACCACTACCCGCTGGTGCGGGACCCCACCGACGTGCTGCGCTTCCCGGTCTTCGCCCAGTGGTGCGGCACCGTCCGCACCAGCGACTGGCACCTGCGCTTCGGCGCGTCCACCGTCGTGTACGGGCACCTGCACATCCCCCGCACCACGTTCCACGACGGGGTGCGTTTCGAGGAGGTCTCCCTCGGCTACCCCCGCGAGTGGCAGCCCCGGGGGTCGGTGCCCGACCCGGTGCGCACCATCAACCCGGCGGACGACGTGCGCCGGCGCTCGTCCGTCAGCGGGTGAGAGGGCGTCAGGATTTCCGCAGTGGCCGGAACGCGACCCGCACCTCGGCGGAGAAGAGTTCCGGCTCCTCCCAGGCGGCGAAGTGCCCGCCGCGTCAGACCCGTGAGATGATCAACCGGTGAGCCAACCGGACGACTTCGACGACAACTGGCTCAACGGTGAGGAGATCACCTGTCCGGAGTGCCACGAACGGCTCTACCGCCTTGACCACTCACCGCTGCTGGACTGCCACTTCCTCTACTGCGACAGCTGCCCGATGCGTGTCGACATCAGCTACTACGACAGCACGTGCATGACTGTCGCGAAGGCGCTGCCGTCCCGGGAGGACGCCTACCTCACGCTGATGGCGGCACTGGAGGCGCGACTACGGCCCTGCGACTGCGGCGGACGGTTCCGGGACTCAGCACCGCGGCGCTGCCACCGGTGCTCCACCGTCTTGACGACCATCAGCGCGCCCTCCGGTGTCGACGTCTGGCCGGGCTGGTGGACAGATGAGACGGACACCGGATCCCTGGAAGAGCAGTTCACCGCCAGGTACTTCCGCACCGAGAACCTCTGGAAGCACTGACACTGCCCCCACTCCCCCTGGCGCACCCTCGCTTCGTTGATCATGAGGTTGACGGGCGGTTCGATCTCCCCGAAGCCCGCCAACTCCATGATCAACCAGCCAGCCAGGGTCGGCCTCGCGACGCCGCAGACCGTGGCGCGACGCTCGGGCAACGACCCGTCCGCGCCGATCTTGCAGTTTCGGATGTTGAATTACGAGGGATGCCCCTTTTGCTGGGACAGAATCTGCAAGATCGCGGGCGATCCCGGTCGATCATGGAGTTGTGGTGCCTGGTTTGGGGCTATAGAAGGACTTTGTGGCCCACCACAACTCCATGATCGACGCGGCAGTGCGGGTTGACGAGCAACGCGCACGGTCAGCTGGCGTAGGCCTCCACTGTCGACAACTGACCGGCGGGCCAGCCGGTGTTGCCGGTGACGGTGATCCGCACGTAGCGCGTCTGCGCGGCGGTGAAAATCAGCGTCACCTGGTTGCCGCTGGCCGGGTCGAAGACCCGCCCCGCTGATCCGACGAGCGTGCCGAAGCTGCTCCCGTCGGTGCTGCCCTGAACGGACAGTGTCTGCGTCCGAGCACCCCACGCCGACGACGGCGGCAGCTTCAGCACCACCCGCCCGACCGTGCGCGTCGCGCCCAGGTCGACCTGCACCCACTGCGGGAACGCGTTGTTGTTGCTCTCCCAGTAGCTGTTGGCGTCACCATCGACCACGTTGCCCGACCCGTAACTCTGGACGTGGCTGCTCTCGCTGGTGGATCGACCCCGGGCTAGGTCCGAGTTGGCCGCGGCGTCCGTGGTGACGGTGACCGCGTTGGACGCGCTGGAGGTGTTGCCGGCGGCGTCGCGGGCGACGACCGTGAAGGTGTACGCGGTGGACGAGCTGAGCCCGCTCACCGTCGCCGTGGTGCCCGTGACGGTGGCGACGACGGTGCCGCCCTGGCGCACCTGGTAACCGGTGACCCCGGTGTCGTCGGTGGAGGCCGTCCAGGCCAGGGACACACTCGACGACGTCTTGCCGGTGACAGTGAGGCCGCCCGGGGCGGTCGGCGGGTTGTCCGGGGTGGTGCTGCCCGCGTACACCTCGACCTTGGCGAGCTGGCCCGCCGGCCAGCCGGTGTTGCCGGCGATGCTCAGCCGGACGTAGCGGGCCGTGGTGGTCGTCAGCGTGCGGGTGACGGTGTTGCCGGTCGCCGGGTCGAAGGCGAACGCGGAGGCCGCGGCGATGGTCGAGAAGGTGCTGCCGTTGACGCTGCCCTGCACGGTGATGGTCTGAGTGCGGGCGCCCCAGCCGGCGGGCAGCCGTACCACGAGCTTGTTGACCTGGTGGCTGGCGCCGAGGTCGACCTGCCACCAGTGTGGGAAAGCCCCGCCGCCGCTCTCCCAGTAGCTGCCGGCGTCGGAGTCCACCGCATTCGATGCCGGGAACGGGCCGTTCTGGCTGCTGGCCGAGGTGGACCGTCCGGCCGCGAGGTCGCCGCTGGTCGGGGGCGGGGTGCCGACCATCGGTGGGGTGGGGCGGACCGCGGTGAGGGCGAGCTGCCCCTTGAGCATCCGGCCGCCGTCGGCGGTGATCCGTAGGTAGTAGTCGGAGGAGCAGGCCACGCCGTCCTCGTCCAGGGCGCGGATGTTCGCGCCGGCCGGGGTGGTGGCCTGGGTCTCGGACGTCTTGGCGATCTGGTTGCCCTCGTTGTACTCGTCGAACATGGACACGTAGAGGCCCTGGGAGCCGAGCCGGACCATGTTGTAGATGTGCCGCCAGTAGAAGTCGCCGTGTTTGCGGTGGCCCCCGGCGAGGTCGCCGGGCATCACGCAGGGCAGGTAGTCGATGCCGCGCGCGGCGCAGTCGGCCATGTCGCCGACGTTGACGTTGTTGTAGTAGGAGTCCAGCTCCTCCACCGTCCTGGCCCGGTAGACCATCCACGGCGAGATCGCGTGGAACGCGTGGTAGACGTCGAGGAAGCCGGGGCGGGAGTCCTCGATGCCCTGCCGCCACCAGGTGGGCACGCCACCGATGACGTAGCAGCCCTGGGCCTTGAACCAGTTGATGACCTCGAGGCAGGGCCCGGGGGTGAAGGGGCGGCTGGGCTCGCTGAAGCCGAAGCCCCAGATGCAGACGACCGGCTTGCCGTTCTGTCGGGCGTACGCCGACGACGCGGTGTACGCGGCCATCTTCGTCGTCCAGTCGGTCTTGATCTCCGATTGGAAGGTCAGCCAGTCGGTGACGTCGTACATGATGTAGAACTTGCGGTTGTAACGTTCGGCGGCGGAGCGCACCTTCTGGGTCATCGCGTCGCGGGTCGGGCCCTCGTCGCCCATCGGGTTGAAGCGTTGCAGCGCTGCGGTGTCGCAGCCGTTCTCCTGCATCCAGCGGAAGTGGGTGTCCACCGTCTGCTGGTCGTAGGAGGAGAAGAGGGTGGCCGGCTGGCCGTTGCCCAGGTTGGGGTACGCGGTGGGGTAGGTGCGGGTGTACTCGCGCATGTCCGGCCAGGACACGATCGTGGTGTTGGCGGGTGAGGGCGGCTGGAACCGGTCGCGGCCCCAGTGCCACCAGCCGCCGATCGGTGCCCCGTCGCCGGGTGCGCTGAACCAGCCCTGGTAGCCGACGGTCACCTTGCCGACCACGTCCCCGGGGGGACTGGCGGCGTGGGCGGGGCTGGACAGGCTGGTGAGCAGCTCGGTGGTGGAGGCGGTGGCGAGGGCGGACCCGGCCAGCACCGATGTGACGAACCTACGGCGGGAGACCGCCATGACGACCACTCCTTCGGGACGGAAGGCATTGACGGCCATCGTGGCAGCAGTGGATGCCGACCCGCAAGAGTCAGACTGATCAATGAAAATATCGATCAGATGACGGGAATTACGCGCTGAGTCTTCAGTGGCTGACGGCGCGCTCCAGCGCCCGGACCGGGGACAGGATCTGGCTGCCAGCCTGGCGGCGACGGGCGTCACGCACTGTCATCCGTACGCCCTCGGTGAAGCCGATCTTCGGGTACCACCCCAGCAGCTCGCGCGCCTTCCTGGTGTCCAGCGCCATGTTGCGCACCTCGCCCGGCCAGGGCAGCGGCTCGTACCGGGCCGCGTTGCCGACGCCGGACGCCTCCCGGACCGTGTCGTAGACCTCGTTGACACTCGTCTGCCGACCCGAGGCGATGTTGACCAGACCTATCCCGGGGTGGTGACAGGCGACGGCGATCGCCTCGGCGACGTCGCTGACATGGATGAAGTCCCGGGTCTGCGTACCGTCGTCATAGATCACCACCTGCCGGCCGCCGAGCAGCGCGTCGGCCATCAGGGACACCACGCCGCAGTCGCTGCCCTCCTGCCGGGGTCCGTAGACATTGCCGAACACCATCGAGGTGTACGGCAGGCCGTGCTGACGCCCGTACCAGTCGAGGTAGTGCACGCCGGCGGCCTTGCTGACGCCGTACGGGCTCACCGGGGCGATCGGATGGTCCTCCCGGACCGGCAGGTCGTGGGCGGCGACGCTGCCGAAGATGGCGCTGCTGGCCGCGTTGATCACCAGCCGTACGCCGCCACGGGCGCAGGCGTCCAGCACGTTGACGGTGCCGAAGACGTTCACGTCGGCGTCGTACAGGGGCGACCGACGGGCCGCGGGAACGCTGGGCTGCGCGGCGAGGTGCACCACCACGTCCGGCTGCCACTGGTGGATGGCCTCGACACCCTCCGGCGTACGGATGTCTCCCGAGACGACGTCGGCCTCGGTCAGTCCGCCGTACGCGGCATCGGCCAGGTTCTCGATCCGACCGGTGGAGAAGTTGTCGAGCACCCGGACCTGACTGCCCATCAGCATCAGCCGGGCGACCACGTGGCTGCCGATGAAGCCGGCGCCTCCGGTCACCAGCACACGTCCGGGGATCAGGTCCTTCGGCGGGTCGACACCGACGGCAACAGCTGGCTGGTCCATGTGGAACTCCTTGGAACGACGGGGTTGTCGGCCCTCAGCGGCAACCGGACGGCCGGCACGACCGTAACCCACCGATTACCCACCAAAGGGATGTTTCGCCCAATGATTTGGGCAGTTATGCGCCACTAAAGACGAGAAGTCCCGTTTTTGCCTATCCGGGACTAATGGGGCATTTGTGACTAGTAGCTTACTTCCGGGGTGCTCGTCCGCATGCCCTCGAACCACCTGACGGAGAAGGAGGTCGGCGCGTTGAGAAAGACCCCGGGACCCGTGACCGCGGACTCAGCTCCGTTGCCGGGCAACGACAGCGCGACCTCCCACGACCTCGCCGGGGCAACAGAGTCCGAGACGCGACAACGCCCGGAGATCCCGCTGCAGCTTCAGGAGCTGTTCACCCGCTACGAGCAGGCCATCCGCTCCGACCAGCACAGACGGCGGGCCCGCGTGGTGGTGCTCGAGGCGAACGACGCGGCCACCACGCCCGACCGCCTCGACGAGGAGTTCGACGTGGCCGTCCGACTCCCGGTGCCGGTCTGCGCCGAGGAACTCGCCAGGGTGCTGGCCGGCGTCCGCCCTCGACTCCTGCTGCTCAAGCACTCCCTGGAGAGCATCGACGACCGCATCATCACCAGTTGCATGAGTGCCGGCGTCGAGATCCTGGTGCTGGCCCGTCCCGTCTACGGTCTGCTGCGGGCACCCGCGATGGCGCGCTTCGGTGGGCTGCCCTGGATCCGGCTGGGATCGGGCGGCGCCGGCCGACCCCGAGGCGAGCGGCTCAAGCGGTTCTTCGACCTCGGCGTGATCCTGCTCAGTGCCGCCGTGGTGATCCCACTGATCGCGGTGATCGCCGCCGTGGTGTCGTTCACCGGCCCACCGTTCTACCTCCAGCAACGCGTCGGCACGGGTGGCCGCCTGTTCCGGGTGGTCAAGTTCCGGACCATGCGGGTCGGTGCCGAGCAGACCACCGGCCCGGTCCTGGCCCTGCCGGACGACGTCCGGATCACCCGGCTGGGCCGCTGGCTACGACGGTCCCGGCTGGACGAGTTACCCCAGCTCTGGAACGTGCTGCGCGGCGAGATGAGCCTCGTCGGGCCTCGCCCGGAACGACCGGAGTTCATCGCCGGCTTCGCCCGGTTGCCCGACTACGACCTGCGGCACCTGATCCGGCCGGGGCTGACCGGCATCGCGCAGCTCACCGGCGGATACGCGGCCACAGTGGAGGAAAAGCTCCGGTGTGACCTGCTCTACCTCAACTGCCGCTCCATGCGGGTCGACCTCACCCTGCTCCTGCTGACAGTGGTCGAGCTGTTCCGGGGGTTCCCCCGTGGCTGACACGACCCACGCCGTCGAGACCCGGGTCACCCGCAACACAGCGAGCATGCTGGCCGCGCGGGTGATCATGGCGGCGTCCGGGCTGGTCTCGGTGCCCGTCATCTATCAGCGGCTCGGGCCGCGGGAGTTCGGGATCTGGGTCGTGCTCGCCGGTCTGCTGGCGATGGCCGCAATGATCGACCTCGGCCTCGGCTCCGCGCTGGTCCGCGAGGTCGCCCGAGCCGAGAGCGCGGCCGACCGGGACCTGGTACGTCGGCTGCTCGGGCTGGGGCTGGGCTGGGCCCTGCTGCTGGGCCTGCTCACCCTCGGGGCGCTCGGTGCCGGCTGGCCGTGGCTCGCCGGGCTGCTGCGCCTCGGTGACCTGGCGGACGAGGCGTGGCAGGCCACCCTCTGGCTGGTCGTCGGCCTGGTGGCCGGCGCCGTGGAGCTGCCGTGGCGGGCCGTCCTCGAAGGCGGCCAACGGTACGGGTCACTCGCCGCGATCAGCGCCGGCACCGCGATCCTCGGGGCAGCCCTCGCCATCCTGGTGGTACGCCTCGGCGGCGGCCTGGTGGCGTTGGCCGCCTCGGCCGCCGCGACCGGGGCGGTCCGTACCGTCCTGCTCGCCGCGACGACCCACCGCCAGTGCCCGGACCTGTCTCCACTGTGGGGGCGAACGGACCTGGCCGACATCCGTCGCGTCGGCGGCTACGGCCTGCGGGTGCAGGTCTCCAGTGGCGCCGGCATGGTCAACGTGGAGCTGGACCGCCTCGTCCTCGGTGGCGCCTTCGGCCCCGCCGTGGCCGGCGGTTTCGACCTGGGCAGTCGCCTGCTCAACCTGCTCCGTCTGCCCCCGGGGTTCGCCCTCATCGTGCTGTTCCCCGCGGCGGTCGCCCGCACGGTGTCCCGGGGCACCGGCTGGCTGGACCGGTTCTACCTGGCCACTACCCGGTACCTCGCGCTGTTCCTGGCCCCGGCCACCGCCGCGCTGATGGTCAGCGCCGATCCGCTGGTCCGGCTCTGGCTGGGCCACCAGGTCCCGTGGGCCGCGGCGAACATCATGATCCTCGCGCCCGCGTACGCCCTCAACCTGATCACCGGGGCGGCGACGATCGCGGCCCGCGCCGAGGGCCGGCCCGGATTGGAGACGCGGTACGTACTGCTCTCCGTCGTCCTCAACCTGGTCCTGACCGTGCCGCTGCTGCTGTTGTGCGGGCCGCTCGGCGTACCGCTGTCGACAGCGCTGGCGGTGGTGCTCAGCACCGGGTACTTCCTGGTCTACTTCCACAGTGCCACGGCCCGGCCGCTGGCCCCGCTGGCGCGGGCGATCTGGCCGCCGCTCGCCGCGGCTGTCGCGGCCGGATTGGTCACGGCGGCGGCCAGCCAGTTCCTGCCGGACGGTCCGGGACGCCTCGACGCCGCCCTCGCCGTGTCGTCCCGGGCGGGTCTGACAGTGCTCGTCGCCGGCGCGCTGCTGATCGCCGGCGGGCACCTGGGCGCGAGCGACCGGATGCGACTGCACCGGCTGCTGCGCGCGCCGACGGCAGTGCTGTCGCCGAGCACGGGCGGTCCGCGATGAGCGTCGACCACCGCACCGCGCGGTGCGTGCTGTGTGGGCCACGGCAGGCCCATTTGCCCCGACTCGGCGGGCTGCTACGCCGCTGCGAAGGCTGCGGCTTCAGCTGGACCGCGCAGGAACAGGCCACCGAGGACGGGCGATACGACGAGGACTACTTCGCCGAGGGTGGTTACGACGACTACTTCCGGGCCGCGCCACGCCGGTTCGAGGCACGGCGGCGGCTGCGCTGGCTGCTCTCCACCGTCCGCCCCACAGTCCTTCTCGAAGCCGGTCCGGCCGGCGGCTACTTCCTCGAAGCCGCCCACCAGGCCGGAATCACCGCCAGCGGCATCGAAGTCAGCCACGCCGCCGCCAGCTTCGCCCGCGACCACCTCCACATGCCCGTACGCCAGGGCTACTTCGAAACCATCGCACCCACCCTCACCGCCGACGTCGTCTGCGCCTTCCACGTCCTCGAACACGTCGAAGACCCCCGCGCCTTCCTGCACGCCGCACACACCGCCCTCACCCCCGGCGGCTGGCTCGCCCTCGAAGTACCCAACATCGCCTCCGCCGCCGCCAACCGACTCGGCACCGACTGGCCGGGCCTGCAACCGCGCTACCACCGCTGGCACTTCACCCCCGACACCCTGGTCCGGCTGGTGACCGACCTCGGCTTCGAAGTGGTCCGGCAGGACACCACCGTCTTCCGCTACTACATGCCGCTCGCCTACCGGCTGCGGCACGCCCGACATCTACTCCCCGCCGACGTGCTCGGGCTCCGCTCACCGCGGTTGACCCACCCACGCCTCGGCGATCTGCTCCGGGTGATCGCCCGGGCGCCACGAACCGGACGGAGCACCTGATGAAACTCGATGGGATCGAGCTGGTCCGCTGCCAGCTCTGCGGCCGCGCCGGTGGGCACTCGCCGACCCTCGGCGAGCTGCTGTGGAGCTGCCCGGACTGCGGCTTCGTGTGGACCGCGGGCAGCGCCCCGGCCCCCGAGGAGCTGTACGACGAGGCCTACTACACGACGGACGGGTACCAGGACTACTTCGCCTCCGCCGGTCAGCGCCGGTTCGAGGCGAGCCGACGGTTGCGCTGGCTGCTCTCCACCGTCCGCCCCACAGTCCTTCTCGAAGCCGGTTGCGCGGGGGGTTACTTCCTCGAAGCCGCCCACCAGGCCGGAATCACCGCCAGCGGCATCGAAGTCAGCCACGCCGCCGCCAGCTTCGCCCGCGACCACCTCCACATGCCCGTACGCCAGGGCTACTTCGAAACCATCGCACCCACCCTCACCGCCGACGTCGTCTGCGCCTTCCACGTCCTCGAACACGTCGAAGACCCCCGCGCCTTCCTGCACGCCGCACACACCGCCCTCACCCCCGGCGGCTGGCTCGCCCTCGAAGTACCCAACATCGCCTCCGCCGCCGCCAACCGACTCGGCACCGACTGGCCCGCCATCGCTCCCGAATACCACCGCTGGCACTTCACCCCGGACACGCTTAGCCGGATGCTCGTGGAGTCCGGGTTCCGGGTGATCTCCCACGACACGGTCTTCTCCCGGTTCTACTGGCAACCGGCGGCACGGCTGCGCAACGCCCGCGATCTGCTGGTCGCCGACGTCGCCGCCAGCAGGTCGCCCCGGGTGACGCACCCACAACTCGGCGACCTGCTACGGATCTTCGCCCGCCGCGACGACCGGGCGGTGTCCTGATGGCCGCCCCGCTGCTGTCGGTGCTCCTGATCAGCTGGAACACCCGCGAGCAGACCCGGCAGTGCCTGGAGTCGCTGGCCTCGACCGTCGACCCCGACCTGGACTACGAGGTGGTGGCCGTCGACAACGGCTCGTCCGACGGCTCCGCCGAGATGCTCACCGACCAACCCCGGGTCCGGCTGATCCGCAACAACCACAACACCGGGTTCGCCGCCGCCGTCAACCAGGCGTACCGCCGGGCGAACGGGCAGTTGATCCTGCTGCTCAACAGCGACATCCGGTTCCACCCCGGCGCGCTGTCGCGGATGGTCGACCACCTGCGGGAGCGGCCGGACGTGGCGGGGGTCAGCCCGCTGTACCTCAACCCGGACGGCACCTTCCAGCAGCACTACGTCCAACAGCCCAGCTTCACCGCCACCATCGCGCTGGTGACCGCGCTGCGCCGGCTGCCCGGGTTCCGCCAGGCGCTGCACCGGTTCCAGATGCGCGGCGAGGACTTCAGCCGTCCCCGGCAGCTCGCGTCGGGCAGCTGCATGCTGCTGCGCCGCTCGGTGCTCGGACAACAGACCATCTTCGACGAGGCGTTCCCCGTCTACTGGAATGACGCGGTCCTCGCGCGGCAGCTCGACCAGGCCGGACACCAGCTGTGGATGCTCCCGGACGCCGTGGTGACGCACAGCCGGGGCGCGTCCTGCCGGCTGCTCGGGCCGACCATCCGCTTCCGACACCTGCTGGGCAGCCTGGTCGGGTATCTGCGGCTGACCCAGCCCCGGTACCGGTTGCCGGTGTTCCGGGCCGTGCTGCTCGCCGACCACCTGGTCAAGCGGCTCTTCGGTCGATCCGTTCAGCTGGGCCTGGGCGACCTGCTCGCCGCGCTGCGCGGCGACGTTGGTCCGCTGCCCGACGGTGACACCCGCGACTGGGTGGTGCTGTTCAGCCGGACCCGATGGTCCGTCGACCGGCATTCCGCGGTGCTGGGGCAGTTGGCGCCCGGACAACGGTTGCTCTTCGTCGACCCGCCGGGACGCCGGCCGCGCTGGCGGTGCGAGGTGACCCCGATCGGTGCGGCGGCCTGGCACGCCGTCGCACCGACAGCGCTGCCGCTGGGTGATTCGGTGCCGCTTCTCAACTGGATCAACCGGCGGATCGCGGCGGGCGCGCTGCGTGGCTGGCTGGACCGGCACGCAGGCGCCCGACTGCTGCGACTCGACGACGAGCGCGCCCGCCCGGTGCTCGGCCGCCTCGGCGAGGACGAGTTGCTGCCCGCCGGGGCGCCACGGCCGATGGAACGGTCGGGCCGTGGCTGAGCACACCAGCACCCTGCAATCGGCGACCGAGGCGGTCGTGCCGCCCGCCGACGGCGACCGCGACTGGGTGGTCATCTTCAGCGGCACGCCGTGGGCGAACGGCGCCCACCGGCAGCACGCGCTGGCCCGCGAGCTGGCCGTCGACCACCGGGTCCTCTTCGTCGACCCGGCCGGGCACCTCCCGCGCTGGCGGGTCCAGGCCCGGGAGGTGGCCGACGGCCTCTGGCAGTGCGCCGGGCCAGCGCTGCTGCCGTTCGGTAGGCACCTGCCTCCGGTCAACCGGGTCAACCGCTGGCTCGCTGCGCGGGTGCTGCGCCGCTGGTTCCGGCGGCGGGAGGCATCCGTACGACTGCTCTGGCTGGACGAGGATCTGGCCGCACCGGTCGCCGCCCGGCTGGACGCGTCCGCCGTCGTCTACGACGCCACCGACCTGGACTGGACGTTCACCCGCCCCTGGAACCGTTGGCATCTGCGCCGCGCGCTGCGCTCCGCCGTCGGCGCCGCCGACCTCGTCCTCGCCTCGTCCACCGCGCTACCCGACCGGATGCCCACCTCCGACCCGGCACCGGTCGTCCTGGCGAACGGATGCGACCCGGACCGCTTCTCGCCGGACGGCCCGGTCGCACCCTGGTTGCTCAGCCTGCGCCGACCACTGATCGGCTACAGCGGGGCCGTCGACACCCGGGCCTTCGACGCGGACCTGGTCGCCTCGGTGGCGCGCGCCCACCCGGAGTGGACGTTCGTGTTGGTCGGCCCGTCCACCCGGGCCGGCCGTGCCCCGCTCGCCGGACTGTCCAACGTGGTGCTTGTCGACGCCGTCCGCTTCGCGGACGTGCCGGGCATCCTGCGGGCCTGCGACGTCACCATGATCCCCTACCGGGTTGGTGGGCTGATCGACTACGTGCACCCGAAGAAGTGCTACGAATACCTGGCCCTCGGCAAGCCCGTCGTCGCGACGCCGCTGCCGGCACTGCGGTCCCTGGGCGACACCATCGCCCTCGCCAGCGACCCGGCGAGCTTCGCCGCGGCGCTGGCCGACGCGCTGGACCGCGCCGGCACGCCCGACGCCGCCGCCCGACGCCGAGAGGTCGCCACCCGCAACAGCTGGTCGGCGCGCGGCGTCCAGCTGCGGTCCCTGTTGGCGGGGTTGCCGCGATGAGAGTGCCGATCGTCGCGCCCGGTGTGGTGCTCGCCGGCGCCGCGCTGGGCGGTGTGGTGACAGTGGTAACCCTGCTGCCCGGGCCGGTCGGCCTGGCCGCCGCCGTCGGAGTGCTGTGTTTCGGCGCGTTCCTGCTCTGGCCCTGGGCCGTGCTGCCGGTCGGCATCATCGGCGGCGCCGTGGTGGGTGCTGTGCTCAGCGGCGGCGACGTGCGCGGCTACATCGCGGTGAAGGTGCTGCTGCTGGCCGCCGGCGGCGCCGCGCTGGCCACCCGCCACTGGCTCGGGGCGGAGCGGGGCATCCGGCGTACCGCCGCCGACGTGGGGATGCTGGTCCTGGTCGGGTTGACCGTGGTGGCGGCCACCTACGGCCTGGCCGTCGGCAACCTCCCGGCGGAGGTGCTGGTCGCCGCGTACCAGGTGGCCACGATCCCGGTGTACTTCTTCGTCGCCACCCACACCCTCACCACTCCCCGTCGGATCCTGGCCGCCGGCATCCTGTACGTGGTGCTGGCGGGGGCCTTCACCGCCATCTCGGTGACGGCACCGGGGCGTCACGGCGGGCTCATCACCCTCATGGCCATCCCCGCGATGATCTGGATCGCCGGTCGGGTGCGGGGTTGGCGTCGGGCGGGAGCCCTCCTGCTCGGCGGGTTCTTCGCCGTCGACGTGCTCCTCGCGTCGTACCGGGGGATCTGGCTCGCCGCGGCACTGACCGGGCTGATCATGCTGGTTCGCGGTGGTCGCACGGTTCGCACCGGCCTGGCCGCCACCGCCGCGGCAGCGGTCGCCGTGGCCGCGATCCTGGCCCTGCAACCAGGGGTACAAGAGCGTGCCACGGAGATCACCAAGGGGTTCGAGCAGTCCGCCGGTTACCGGGGGGTGGAGTCCGAGGTCGGCCTGGGCGTCTTCGCCGACCAGCCGTTGGTCGGTGCCGGCCTCGGACAGACCACGCCGGACATCTACCTGTCCGGCTTCACCTTCACCGACGTCGGTCCGGTGTACCACGCCTTCTACGTCACGGTGCTGGCCAACCTCGGGCTGGTCGGCCTCCTGCTGGTCCTCTGGCCGATCCTGCGCAGCATCCGCGTCGGCCTGCGCAGTCGGGACGGGATCGCGCTGCCGTTCGCGGCGCTGTGCTGCGGTTTCCTGGCCGCCGCCCTGTTCGCGGCGCCGACCGACGGGCACTGGGAGCTGGGCCTGTTGCCGGCGCTGACCCTCCTCACGGCACACCACGAGGGGGCGCGGCTGCGGCGAACCGCCCGACCGCCGCTGCTGCGCGGCGTCCTGAGCCGAACGGGTGTGGCGGCATGAGCGCGGCCGACGCCACCGCGGTGGTGGTCACCCACAACTCGGCGGGACAGATCGTCGCCGCCCTGAGTGCGCTGCGGCAGGCGCAGGTGCCGGTGCGGTTGGTGGACAACGCCTCCACCGACGGCACTGTCGACCTTGTCCGACGCCGCTTCCCCGAGGTGACGGTCCTCGCCAGCCCCACCAACACCGGGTTCGCCACCGCCGTGAACCGGGCCGCCGCCGGGGTCGAGACCGACGTCGTACTCCTGGTCAACCCGGACTGCGTGGTCACCCCCGGCGCGGTGGCGGAACTGGTCCGGGTGCTGCGCGACCGACCGTCGGTGGGCATCGCGGGGCCACGGCTCACCGACGCGCACGGCCGGGTCGCGATCAGCGCCCACCGGTTCGAATCCCTCGGCACGGTGCTGGCCAGCCGGTTCGGTGGGTCGCTGGTGCCGGTCTCCCTGCGCCGGTTGCTCAGCGGTCGGCAGCGCCGGGCCGCGTACGACGCCTGTGTACGCGGGGCGCAGCCGGTGGCCGTTGACTGGCTCTCCGGTGCCTGCCTGGCGGTGCGTCGCGACCTGTTCGTGGCGATCGGCGGCCTCGACGAGGGCTACTTCCTGTACTACGAGGACGAGGAGTTGTGCCTCCAGGCGGCCCGGCACGGCGTCCAGGTGCTGTACGTGCCCTCGGTGACCGCCGTGCACACCGGCGGAGCGAGCAGCTCCGACCCGGCCTGGATCTGGCCCCACCTGTACCGCAGCATGCTGCGGTTCTTCGCCCGCCACCGCGCCGGCACCCTGCGCGCGGTACGCGGCGTGGTGCTGCTGCGCGCGCTGATCGGCATCGGACTGGCCGGGGCGCGGATGCCAGTGCAACCCCGGGCCGGTACGGCCCGGCTGCGCGCCTGGACCCGCGTCGGCCGAATCGCTGTCACCCGACCTGAAACGAGAGGAGGAGCGTGATGCACGTCCTGACAACGGTCGTCGGCAAGCGCACCGAACACTGGACGGACCTGTTCGACATCCTGTGCGAACAGCCGGACCTCACCCTCACGGTGCTCGCCGCGGACGTGTCCCCGGCGACCCGACGCGAACTGGCCCGGCTGGCCCGTCGACACCACCGGCTGCGGTACCACGTCGTTCCGCACCTGCTCGGCGAGTCGCTGACCGGGCACATGGCCTCGGTGCTGTTCCGGCTGCCCGGTCAGCACGACGTGACCACCGCCCGCCCGGACATCCTGCACGTCATCGGCGAGGCCGCGTACCTCACCACCTGGCAGGCGCTGCGGCTGCGTCAACGCTGCTGGGCCGGGGTGCCCACCACGTTGTATGCCGCGCAGAACGTGGTCACCCGCTTTCCGGTGCCCTTCCCCCGGATCGAGCGACAGTCCTACCTCTCCGTCGACCACGCCTTCCCCATCACACCCGCGGCGCTGAACGTGCTGCGGATCAAGGGTTACCGGGGCCCGGCCACGATCGTGCCGCTCGGAGTGGACACCCGGATGTTCCGGCCGCTGCCCACCGATCCGGTCGCGCGCGGGTTCACTGTCGGGTTCGTCGGGCGGTTCGAGCCGCACAAGGGCGTGGTCGACCTGCTGCGAGCCGCAGAGCTGATCGACTGCGACGTGTCGCTGGTCGGTGAGGGCAGCCTCGGCGCCGAGATCGAACGGGCCGCCGCGCGCCGACCGGGCCGGGTGCACCGACACGGCTGGGCCGGGCACGCCGAGCTGCCCACGCTGCTGAACGACATGGACGTGTTGGCGATGCCATCGGTCGAGGTGGTGCAGCGCAACACTTTGCCGTGGATCGGTATCCCGCTGCGCGAGCAGTTCGGCCGGGTGCTGGTCGAGGCGATGGCCTGTGGCGTACCCGTCGTGGGCAGCGACGTCGGCGAGATCCCCTACGTGGTGGGCGACGCCGGTCTCGTCTTTCCCGCCGGCGACGTCTCCGCGCTCGCCGCCCGCCTCGCGCGGCTGCGCGACGACCCGGCGCTCTCCGGCCAGTTGGCCAACCTTGGGTTGGCCCGCGCCGGCGCCGAGTTCGGCTGGGACCGGATCGCCGAGACACTCTGCACGACCTGGCGCGGACTGCGGTCCCCGGCCCGGTCGCTGCGCACATCGCCCGCCGAGGCCGGGCAATCAACCAGAGAGGCGATCGCCTGATGAGCGCGTCGATAGATGTCAAAGGTCTGCTCGGTGCCTCCTGGTGCCGGGTGGGCGTACCGCTGCTCGGCCTGTGCGCGGGCCTTGCCGCCGCCCAGGGAGTGACCCAGCTCCTCCCGGCGCGCTACGAGGCGGAGGCCTCGGTGCTGGTCAGCGCCGAGCAGACCGACGCGGACAGACCGGCGGATCTGGCCCTGGCGCAGAACCTCACGCCCACCATCGCCCGACTGGTCGGGTCCCGGGAGGTCGCGCTGGAAGCGGCGCGTTCACTGCAACTTCCCGAGCGGGCCGTGCTCGGTCACGTCAGCGGCGAGTACGAACTGGGCCTCCAGATCATCACCGTGCACGCGAGCGCCGGCACCGGCACGCAGGCCGCCGCGATCGCGAACGCGGCCTCCCGCGCCGTCAGTCAGCAGCTGGGCCGGCTGGACATGGGCGGTTCCACCAGCATCAACGCACGGGTTCTCGACACCGCCAGCCCGCCGGCCCGGCCGGCCTTCCCGAGGCCGCTGCTGAACGGCGTGCTCGGAGCCCTGGCCGGGCTGCTGGCCGGTTGGGGCGCGACCATGCTGCGCGACCGGTTCGACAGCCGGCTGCGCGACATCGGCCAGATCGAGGCGCGTCTGGGCCTGCCGGTGGTCGGGGTGCTGCCGAAGCTGCCGCGCCGCTTCGCCCGCCATCACGCCGCCGCGCTGTACGCCCGCACCAACGTCGCCGACGCGGTGCGCGCCACGATCTCGACGCTCAGTGTGCTCACCGCTCCCCTGCCCCGTCGTCGGCTGCTGGTGACCAGCGCGCACGACGACGACGGCAAGGCGTTGGTGACCGCCCTGCTCGGTCTCGGCATGGCCGATGAGCACTGTCGGGCGACGCTGGTGGACGGGGCGGTACGGGACCCGGTGCTGTCGGGACACTTCCCGGAGGCGCCGCACACCTGGCAGCAGGTGCTGGCCCAGAAGTGCCCGCCGGTGCGCCTGGTCGACTTCCCCACCCTGACCGTGCTACCGGCCGAGCCCCGCGAGGGCGCCGACACGGAGGCCCTGCACGAGCTAGGCGGCCTGCTCAACGCGCTGGGCGAAGACGAGGACTGCGTGATCGTCCACGCGCCGCCGATCCTGGCCGGACGGGAGATCTCGGCGTTCGCTCAGCACGCGGACGGCGTGCTGCTGGTCGTCCGTGCCGGCCGGACGAACCTGGACGACAGCACCCGGGCGGCCCGGCTCGTGCAACAGCTCGGGCTGCCGCTGGCGGGTGTCGTGGTGATCGGGGCGGTGCCCCGACCGGACCACCGCTCGAGCAGCGAGCAACCGGCCCTGGTGCCGGGCGCGACACAGGATGCCCTGGCGCTGCCGGCGACGAGGGCGGGCGCTCAGGGCGCGGTCATCCGTGAGCTGGTCAGCGCCCTGGTCGAGGACAAGTCCGGGCCGCCCGGACGGCACCGCCGACAGAGCTCGGGTGAGTCGGCCCCGGCCGGCAGGACCGTCGAGGGTAGGACGGTCGAGGGCACGACTGTCGACCGCACGCCCGTCGACCGCAAGCCGGTCGGTCGTGAGCCGGTCGGTCGTGAGCCGGTCGGTCGTGAGCCGGTCGAGCGTCAACCGGTCGAGCGTCAACCGGTCGAGCGTCAACCGGTCGAGCGTCAACCGGTCGAGCGTCAACCGGTCGAGAGTGCCGGGGGCGGCGTCGTGGCACCCCCGGAGCCGCAGGCCGAGCCGACCCGGATCGAGGATGCCATCACCCAGCCGAACCCGGTGGTGACGGATGCCCCGGACCGGCCCGAGCAGGTGCCGACGCCCACCGCCCAGCCCGAGCCCGCGACTCCGGCCTGGGGTGGCTCCCCCGCCGCGGCGGGTGTTCTCGGCCGACCGTTGGCCCGGCCCGAGACGGTCTGGCGGTCACCGGTGGTGGAGGCAGCGCTGCCGAAGCCTTCCCCGAGCGCCCCGATGGCCAACCGGACGGACCACTGGCCGGCCTTCGGGCAGGAGTTGCTGGCCGCCGGGCGGCCGAGCGCGGAACGACCCTCCACCGGGCCCATCGTGCTGCGACGGGCGGTAGCCGTCGGCGACGCCGATCGCCGTGGCTGACGACGGCCGGCGGCCCGCCCACGACAGGCGGCCCGCCCAGCTGGCTACAAACGACACTGAGAAGGAGACAGGCCGATGAGTGAGATGTTGATACCCACACAGGCGTCCGAGCCGTCGCTGGACGACCCCCGCGCCCTCTACTGCGATCTGCTCAAGAAGGCGTTGACCCGCTACGTCTTCCGCGAGACGTGGATGCCCTACCACCCACGTCAGGGCTCCCTGCACGGCCGGATCCTTCAGCACGGCCGGCACCTGCTGCGACGTAAGGGTCTGGAGCTGGTGCTCCAGTTCCCGTTCGACGCGGAGGCGCGGGCCACCGGCCGGGACTGGCCGCCGGAGGCCGAGACCATGATCGGGCTGCGGCGGCTGGACAACCTGGAGCGATGCGTCAAGGACGTGTTGGAGCGGGGCGTGCCTGGTGACCTGATCGAGACCGGTGTGTGGCGGGGCGGGGCGGTCATCTTCATGCGCGGGATGCTGCGCGCCTACGGCGACCGGGACCGGACGGTGTGGGTCGCGGATTCGTTCCGCGGCCTGCCGAAGCCGGCTCCCCACCGGGTCGAGGACGTTGAGGACGCGCTCTGGCAGGTGCCCTTCCTGGCGGTGTCGTTGGAGCAGGTGAAGGCGAACTTCGAGCGGTACGGGCTACTCGACGGCCAGGTCCGGTTCCTCAAGGGCTGGTTCTCGGACACCCTGCCGACCGCGCCGGTGAAGCAGATCTCGGTGATGCGTCTCGACGGGGACCTCTACGACTCCACGATGGTGGCGCTGCGCTCGCTCTACCCGAAGCTCTCCGTCGGAGGCTACGTGATCATCGACGACTACCACGCGGTACGCGGCTGCAAGCAGGCCGTCGACGACTTCCGCGCCGAACACGGCATCGAGGACGAGCTGCACCAGGTGGACTGGACCTGCCGCTACTGGCGGCGGTCGCGCTAGACCTGGCCAAACAGAAGTCGGCGGGTGGGAAGTCCTCGGACCTCCCACCCGCCGACTTCTCCTCGTGCTCAGTTGGCCGGCGGCGTCTGCGGGTTCGCCGCGACCCACTGCGCCACCCGGTCCTCGCGCAGGGCGGCGAAGAGCGCCGGGGCCCGGACCTCGTCCAGCCGCACCGCAGACCCGGCCGGGGTCTGCAGGTTCGCGTCGCTGAACGGGACGGTGACGAACTGGACGGTCTCCGGCCTCACCTTACGCAGCACGAGGGCGAGGTCGGTGAGGTTCAGGTCGCGGTCGACGACAAGCGATTCGGCCGCGGTGGTGAGCACCCGGTCGAGTCGGGTCGGGCTGGTGAGCAGATCTGTCGCGGTGACCCGCTCGGCCAGGGCGCGTACCACGAGCTGCTGGTCGTGGATGCGGCCGAAGTCTCCGCCGGGCACGCCGTGCCGCTGCCGCATCAGGTCGTCGGCCGCCTTGCCGTCCAGGTCGTGGCAACCGGCGGGCCAGGTGGCGCCGGTGTCCGAGGACTTGACGGTGTACGGCAAGCACACGTTGATCCCCTCCACCGCGTCCACCAGTTTGCGGACGGCGGCGAAGTTGGCCACCAGCACGCCGTCGAGTGGCAGCCCGGTGAGCTTGGCGACCGTCTCGGCGGCCAGGGCGGCCCCGCCGAACGCGAACGCGGCGTTGATCTTGTTGGGGCCGCCGGCCCAGGTATGCCCCGCCGCGGGCACGTCGACGTAACTGTCCCGGGGGATGGAGACGACGGTGGCCGCCTCTCGCGCGGCGTTGACGTGCACCAGCATGATGGTGTCCGACCGCTGCCCGGGGTAGAGGGCCTGGTCCGGCTCGCCGTCGCGGGAGTCCGACCCGAGCAGCAGGAGATTGAGCGGCCCCGACTCCCACCGGCGGTCGTCGTGGGTGCCCTGGCCGAGGATGTCCTCGCGCTGGACCCGGCCCTCGTACCGGTGCTTCAAACCGAAGCCGACGGTGACGAGGCCCGCGCAGAGCACGCCGAACATCAGGAGCAGGGCGAGGCCCGCCTTCTTCCACCCGGCCATCGCCCGCCACCTCGACGGCGCCGGCGTGGCCGTGCGTCCGGGGATACCGGTCACCATCTTGACCACCTCTGCACGAACTATCGGGACGCTGAACCTGTTGTGTGGCAAGGGATACAGCCGCTTGGGACACGTGCCTGCCACACTCATGAAGCATTTAATCACTCTTTAGGGTCTCTATGCCGCTTTATCCTCTTTGACCGATTTTGTGATGCCATTCTGACCTTCGAGTTAGCGAGGGAGTTGGCATGTACGGAGTACCCACCAAGGGGCCACACATCGGAGGTGGCCTTGCCGCCACCGGGGTTGCCGTTCAGTCCTGGCTGCTGGTCGGCGTCGGGCTGGTAGTGCTGGGTCTGGCACTGTGGCTCGTCGCCATGTTGGGCCGCGAGCGATGACAGGTTCCCGACGCGGGTCGTGGCTGCGCGCCAGCGCAGGTGGCCTGATCGGAGTCGCCGCCGCCGTCGCCATGCTCTGGCGGTGGCACGACATCGCCAGCGCGGAGGCGTGGCTGAACGCCCATCTCGTCAACGCCGTCGGGTTGGCGGACACCAAATCCATCGGCGCGGCCGTGATCTTTCCACTGGACGAGCGCTGGGTCGGCTTCATGGTCTCCAGCGGCTGCTCGGTCGCGATGTTGCTGATCCCGCCGATCGTGCTCGCGTCCACGTTGATCGGGTTCCGCCGCATCTCCCTGACGCGTGGACTCAACGCCCTGGCGATGGCCGTCGCGCTGCTGGTCACGGTGAACCAGATCCGACTCGGCGCGGTGGTGGTCTCGATGCAGACCTGGGGCTTCAAACTGGGCTACGAACGCAGCCACGTGCTGATCGGCTCAGTGATCACGACCGCCGGTCTGATCGCCGTCACGATCCTCTTCGTGGTCCTGGTCGGCCGGACCAAGCGGATCTCCGGGACGGTCGCCGGTGTCCACTGAGACGCAGTCGCTCGCCCTGCTCAACACCGCGGCGTTCCTGCTGTGTGTCAGCTTCTGCGCGTACGTGCTGAGCATTCTGGTGTTCCACCTGAAGAGCGGACGTAGTCGGGGCGGCAGCCCGGACGGCTTGGACTGGCACATCATCGTGCCGTGCCGCAACGAGGCGTCGGTCATCGGCGACACCGTGCGGCGTCTGCTCTGCGACTTCCCGCAGGCGACCGTCTGGTGCGTCGACGACGCCTCCGACGACGGCACGCTGGCCGAACTGGCGGCCTTCACCGACCAACCGCGGGTGCACGTGGTCCAGCGTCAGCTACCGGACGCGCGACAGGGCAAGGGCGCCGCGCTCAACGCCGCCTGGCGACGCATCGAGCAGTCGTTGCCCGCCAACGCGGACCGTAGTCGGGTGATCGTCGGGGTCCTGGACGCGGACAGCCGACTCGACCCCCAGGGTCCGGTGGCCCTCTCCGGCCGTCAGTACTTCGGCTCGGCGCAGGTCGGGGCGGTACAGGTGGAGGTGCGGATGCTCCAGTGCGCGCCGCGCCGGTACGCGGAGCCGACCGAGGTCAGTCGCTGGGGACGGCTGCTGATCCGGCTCCAGGACATGGAGTTCCGCGCCCCGATCGCCGCCATGCAGTCGCTGCGGCGACGCACCGGCAGCGTGGCGATGGGCGGCAACGGGCAGTTCACCCGGCTGTCCCTGCTCAACGAGATCGCCGACCAGCACGGCACACCGTGGCACGGCGCCCTCCTGGAGGACTTCGAGCTGGGCCTGCACATCCTGCTGGCCGGGGGTCGCACCGAGTACTGCCCGGAGAGCTGGGTGGCCCAGGAGGCGCTGACCCGGATCCGCCCGCTGGTGCGGCAGCGCACCCGCTGGGCCCAGGGGTCGATGCAGTGTGGCCGCTACCTCGGCAGGGTGCTGCGCTCGCCACGAATCCGCAACTCGGCCACCCTGGAGATCGCCCACTTCCTGGCCGCACCGTGGACACAACTGCTCGGCACGCCGATCTACATCGCCTGCCTGGTGGTGATGTCCTACTACATCGACAACACAATGGGTGGACTGCGCGGCTGGTGGAGCAGTGGCGGCTGGGGCGTACCCCCGTTGGTGCTCGTCTTCGGCATCGGACCCTTCGCCCTGTGGGGCATCGTCTACCGGATCCGTTGTGAGCCGCAGCTGTCGATTCCCAAGGCCCTGCTGCTCGGCGTCTGCCACTGGCTGTACAGCTACGCCCAGTCAATGGCGGTCTGGCTGGCCTTCGCCCGCATGGTGACGGCCCGCACGGACTGGCAGAAGACCGCCCGCGCCTCCGATCCGCAGCCGGCCCCGGCTCGGGCCGTGGGTCGGGTGGCCGTCGGCCAGACGGCGGCCGTGGGCCGGGCCGCCGTGCCGGCCCAGCCGCGCCGGGCTCAACCGGCACGTCGCTCGGGCCGCAACGAAGGGCCACGGTCGATCCGACCGCCCCGGCACCTCAGCCACCTCACGCACCTCACGACCACCCCCACCACAGACCGCCCCGCAATCGCCCACATCAGAAAGTAGACATCTATGCCACGAGTTAGATCCGGTCTCGCCCGCACCGCCGCGGTGCTGGCCGGTGGTCTCGCCATGGCCGTCCTGGCAGCCTCTCCGGCGATGGCCGACACCTCCCAGTCCTCCGCCTCGGCGCTTCAGATCAGCCTGCTCGGTGGTGGCCTCGCCAGCTCCGGCACGGCGTCGGCCACCAACGACGGCACCACCGAGTCGATCTCCGGCAACCAGAATCCCCCGCTGGCGGTACTCGGCGCGCAGACCGTCATCACCGCCGGGGTGCTCGCCCAGAACGTCCGGGCCTTCAACGACGGAACCTCGGCGGCCTGCGCCGGCGTGCTCGGCGTCGGCGGCTCGATCACCATCGGTCCCGGCGGGTCGTGCCTCGTCACGCCCGGCGCGGCGGTGACGCTGACCCTCGGCACCAGTGGCCTCGCCACGATCTCGCTCGTCGCCGACGCCATCTACTCGTCGTGCACCGCCACCAGCAGCCCGTCGGCGACCGGCACCGCGACCCTGGCCAACGCCCGGATCGTCTCGACGCTGCTGGGTATCGAGACGACACTGCTCAACCTTCCGATCAACCCGGCGCCGAACACCGGGCTGAGCATCCCGGGGCTGATCGACCTGACCCTCAACGGCCAGTCCAGCTCGGGCGTGGGTCAGCTCACCGTCACAGCGCTGAACCTGACCGCGCTCGGTGGGGCGCTGGCCGGCGTCACCATCGGCACGTCGAGCTGCGGGGCCAACGCGGTCGCTCCCCCCATTCCGGTGATCCCGCTCGCCGGGGCACCGCTCGCGCTCGGTCTCGGCGCGCTCGTGGCCGGCACCACCGGCGGGTTCTCGCTCTACCGGCGTCGCCGCGCGGCTGCCAGGAGCTGACCGACATGTGTGCGAGCAGCTCGACACCGCGAGAGGTCCTGATCCTCGCCGGCACCAGGCCGGAAGGAGTGAAGACCGCGCCTCTGATCCACCGTCTCCTCGATGATCCGAGGTTCACGGTACGGGTGGCGGATACCGGTCAACAGCCGGGACGCGTCGCCGAGGCACTCGCCCCGTTCGGTCTCCGCCCGGAGGTGAGCCTGCGCCCGCAACGGCGTAGCGGCTCGCTCGCCGAACTGGCGGCGGCACTGATCACGGGCATCGACGAGCTGCTCACACACCACCGTCCAGCGGCGGTCGTGGTGCAGGGGGACACCACGACCGCCCTGGCCGGCGGGACTGCCGCGTTCTGGCGGCATGTCCCGGTCGTCCACCTGGAGGCCGGACTGCGGACCAACGACCTGGACCGGCCGTTCCCGGAGGAGGCCAACCGGGCCATGCTCGCCCGTATCGCCGCACTGCACCTGGCGCCGACACAGGCGGCCCGGGCGAACCTCATCGGTGAGGGCATTCGCTCCAGCGCGATCGTGGTGACCGGCAACACCGTCGTGGACGCCCTGCACGACCTGGTCGAGCGCGGCATGGCCCAGGCACCGGACTGGGTCGACCCGGCCCGCAAGCTCGTCGTGGCCACCGTGCACCGACGGGAGAACTGGGGCCACGGGGTAGCGGCCACTGTGGACGGCCTCCGCCGCCTGGCGCAGGCGTGCCCGGACGCCCAGATCGTGATGGTCACCCACCCGAACCCGCAACTCAGCGCAGAGGTCACCACGGGCTTCGCGGGCGTGACCAACGCCCGGGTCACGCCACCACTGCCCTATCCACAGATGGTCGGGCTGCTGCGGGCGGCCGACCTGGTCGTCACCGACTCGGGCGGGCTCCAGGAGGAGGCCGCCACCCTGGGGGTGCCGTTGTTGGTCACCAGGGAGACCACGGAACGCCCGGAGGCCCTGACACCGGGCCGTGGCGAGTTGGTGGGCACCGATCCCGAACGGCTCCTGTCGGCCGGGCTCCGTCACCTCGCCAGCGGGCGGACCGCCGTCGTGGGGTCGCCGTTCGGTGACGGGCGGGCGAGTGACCGCTCCGTCGTTGCCCTGGCAGGGCTGCTGAACGTACCGGCCCGTCGGGTCGTGCAGCGTCGCCGCACCGCCGCTGCCGTCGGTTGACCCCGGCCGATACGGACAATCATCCAAATTTGCGGACAAACCTCCTTTGCCCACTGATAATTGGCACATCGATCGGCTGCGCTCCGATCCGTCGGTCCAACACTTCAGTGATCAGAGGAGTCGTCAGGTGCAGGCGAAGTTGAACGGGCAGCGTTCCGCGACGCTGCAGGGCAGATACTCCGCCCAGCACAACGCCTTCGGCGTCCTACGCCTGGCGATGGCGTGTGGCGTGATCATCGCGCACGCCGGCCCGCTCGGCTTCGGTCAGCACAACCTCGGCGCGGCCACCTTCGGCCGGCAGAGCGACCTCGGCACCCTGTGCCTGTACGGATTCTTCCTGATCTCGGGGTTCCTCATCACCGACAGCGCGCTGCGCTCCACACTGCGCCAGTACGTCCGCGCCCGCCTGCTGCGGGTCTTCCCCGGGCTGTGGGCCTGCCTGCTGGTCACCGCGTTCGTCTTCGCGCCGCTGGCCGCGCTGTACGAGAACGGCAACCTCGACGGGTTCTGGGGGCACCCGGAAGGGCCCTTCGACTACGTCACGACGAACGTCCTCGCCTCGATGGAGCAGTTCCCCATCTCCGGGTTGCTCGCCGACACCCCGTACGGCCTGATCGTCGGCGGGCCGAGCGCGTTCGACGGCTCACTGTGGACACTGCGGTACGACCTGGCCTTCTACGGGATCGTCGGCATCCTGGTGGTGACCTCGGTGCTGCACCGGGCACCTCGCGCGGTGCTCGTCCTCACCGCCGTCTGTTACGCCCTGGTCCTGCGCGACTTCTTCACGGCGCCGACCTGGAGCTCGCGTCCGCCGCAACACGGCGCGATCGGGCCGTTCCCACTGCTCGGCGCGTTCGCCGCCGACTGGACGCTGATGCTCGGCTTCCTGTTCCTGCTCGGTGCCGCCGCCCGCCTGTACGCGCACCGGATCCCGATGACCAGCGAGCTGGCCGTGCTGGCCGGCGTCGCGTTGGTCGGCTCGCTGTGGCTGGGCGGGTTCTTCGCGGTGGGCCTGCCGGCGTTCGCCTACCTGGTGCTCTTCGCCGCCGTCGCGCTGCCGAAGCGGCTGTCCGGGATCAGCCGCCGGCACGACTACACCTACGGCATCTACATCTACGGCTTTCCGGTGCAGCAGATGATCGCCCTGCTCGGCGGGGCCCGCTTCGGGATGCTCGGCTACATCGTGCTGAGCCTGCTCGGTGCCCTCCTGTTCGCCGTCCTCTCCTGGCACCTGGTGGAACGGCCCGCCCTCGGCTTCAAGACCGGCAGCGGACGCGCACGGCACCGGCGCGCGGGCCGCACCGCCAGCCCTCGCGCCGTGCTGATCCCCAGCCCGGTGACCGTCAAGGGCGCCGAGGCGCGCGCCGGCCGGCACAAGGCGGGTGCCCGGCACAGCCGGTCGTCGAAGAACGCCCCCGCCACGGATGCCACCCCGCAGCGCGCCAAGCGGCTCACCGGAACGGCGGCGTCGTTCCTGGCGGTGCCCGTACGGACCAGGAAGGACCTTCC
Organism: Micromonospora sp. NPDC050795; assembly: GCF_044456785.1. Lineage (NCBI taxonomy): Bacteria > Bacillati > Actinomycetota > Actinomycetes > Micromonosporales > Micromonosporaceae > Micromonospora > Micromonospora sp. NPDC050795. The sequence continues at coordinate 82,150 of NZ_JBITGE010000025.1, forward strand.
GTTCGACCCGGTGATGACGCCCACCTCGCACGCCCGGTCGGGTCGGTCACACCGCGCGCCGACCACCTCGACGACACCGCCCCGCTGATCAGGATGGGGCCGGAGCCAGGCTGGCTCCGGCCCCAGCACCGTCCGCAGGGGCGGCCGGCTGGCTCAGACCGAGAAGTTGCGGAACAGCAGGGACGCCAGGGCGAGCGCCAACGCGAGGTTGAACACTGTGGCACTGGCGAACACCGCCACTGGCCGCCAACCGGCCTCCCGCAGCGACGCGACCCGCACCTCCAGGCCGATGCTGACGAAGGCCAGGATCAGGAACCACACGCGCAGGTCGTTGACGATGGCGATGGTGGCCTTGCCGTCCGCGCCAGCGGCGTCGAGGTACCAGGTGGCGATGACCGAGGCCGCGATGAAGCCGAGGACGAACTTCGGAAACCGCGTCCACAGCTCACCGAGGCCCGGTCGGGCCGCGCCGGGCCGTCGTTCCACCCGCAGTGTGAAGTACGCGGTGAGCGCGACCGCCACCACACCCATCAGGGCATTCTGGGTGACCTTGACGATGCTGGCGATCTGGAGCGCCTCCTCACCGGCGAGCGCTCCCGCCGCGGTGACCGCAGCCGTGGTGTCGATGTTGCCACCGATCCAGGCGCCGGCCACCGCGTCGGAAAGCCCGAACACGTCGGCCAACCAGGGCAGGACGAAGATGGACGGCAACGCGAAGACGATGACCAGACTCGCCGTGTAGGCCAACTGCTCGCGGCGCGCCCGCACGGCACCGGCGGCGGCGATCGCCGCGCTGACTCCGCAGATCGACACGGCCGACGCGAGTAGCGCCCGTAGCTTGTCGTCGAGGCCGAACCTGCCGGCCAGCCACCAGGTGAACAGGAACACCCCGCTGATCAGCAGAATCGCCTGGGCTATCGCCGGGCCGGCGGCGCTGGCGATGACGGCCAGGTTGATCGACGCCCCGAGCAGCACCAGACCGGTCTTGATGAAGAACTCGGTCCGGAACGCGGCGGCGATCCGGTCCCGCCACCCGAGCAGCGTGACGGCGACGTTGCCGAGCAGGCCGAGCAGGATCGCGTACACCGGGTACTCGATCGCCGCTCCGATGTCCTCGACGGCGGTGCCGTCGGCCCAGGCCGGGACGTTCTGCTCCAGGTAGCGGGTGAGCGCGGCGAGACCGACCACGATCAGCAGGCCGAGCACTGTCCACGCCCAGAACGCGCCGTCACGCGCCACCTTGGTCGGCCCGACGGGATCGGCTGTGGTCGACGACGTGTCGCGTTCGCTCTCGGTGGGCGGGTCGTCCGCGGAGGTGCCGGGCTCATTGCCGGTGCGGGTCACGTCGGCGGTCATCAGGGCACCAGCCCGGCGGGGATGGCACCGAGCAGGACCAGGGCGAGCAGGGCCAGGCCGAGGATGGTCGCCGCCCAGTCCTCGTTGAACGCGAGCCGGGACTCTCCGGCGGTCTCCGGAGTGGGCGGTGACGGATCGGTGGTCATGACGTACCTCCAGGAATAGCCCGATCCGGCCGTGGCGGGATCGGTTGAGGGGCGAGCAAGACAGACGGGGCCTCGGTGACAACGCGAAGGCCGCCGGGCCGGTTGGACCACGGGACGGCGCGTGATTCGGCAGCGGGGCCGGAGGAAGGGTGCGGGTGGTGCTAGCCGGTCGGTGGTCAGCGACCCGGACAGAGCTCGGAGGCGACCCGCATCAGGTCAACGGCCCGACGCGAGGTGAGGAACGGACCATCCGGCATTGGCCCATTTTCCTATCGACTCAATAGGAATTCAAGACCGTGAGCGAGATTCCCCGCCAGCCGTCGACGGCAGGCGGAGGTGACCCTGCGGCTCAAGCCGTGTCAGAGGTTCCCCTGAGCAGGCGGGATCAGGCCCTGTGCGGGCCTTCGTCGCCGCCAGCCCGCGTTGGCGATTGCGGCCGCGGCATGGACCGGCCGCCGGGTCTCAGCCGAGCTGGGCAACCACCCGCAGCAGGCCGGGGCCCAACCAAGCCAGCCCAAAGGGGCCGGAGCCATCGCCGGCTCCGGCCCCGTCGGTACGCCCGATCCCCGCTACGGGGTCGGGTACTGGGCCAGATAGATCGGAGCGCCGACCTTCGTCATGTCGGCGGCGTCCCCGACGCCGTTGACCACATGGTCGATCGTGCCGGCGCTGAGGTTGACGGTCATGATGTGGTGCAGCCGCACCCCGGGCCGGTTCGGGACCTCGAAGCCGTTCTCGGTGTGGATCGACGGGTTGTTCTGGTTGAACACGTACACCCCGCCGCCGTACAGGGTGTGGTGACGCACCCGGTCACCGACCTTGTACCCGGCCCAGCCCTCGACCGCGCCGTTCATCCAGTCGGCCTGCGTCGGCGGGTCGTACGGCAGCTCGTTCTGGTAGAGGATCGTGGTGCCGTGCTCGCCGTTCCAGACCGTGTTGTAGCGCTGGAAGTGCTCGACGAAGAGGCCCGTCGCTGTCACGTGGTCGCCGTTGATGACGGCCCCGTAGCGGCCGGTGTTCGTACGCCAGCGGTCGGTGTCACCGTTGACGCCCTCGGTGAAGCCCTCGACGCCGTGATCACCGCGCCACACCCAGGTGTGGTCGATGAGCACGTTGTCGCTGTTGACCTCCAGCGCGGTGTTCGTCCGCCCGATGTGCGGGCCGCCGACCCGGAAGTACACGTCGGAGAGCGTGGTCGGGTTGTGCGGGCTGCTCGCGTCGCGGCCGTGCTCACGTCCGACCCGCAGCAGTACCGGCGACTCGACGAGGCCGGCGTCGATCGTGACACCGGCGACGATCACCCCGGGAACACCGGCCACGTCCAGCGGGATCGCGCCGTTCACGGCGGTCAGCGTGGCGTGCCCGATCCCCAACACCACGGTGTTCGGACGCCGAACCTCGATGCTGCGCGCGATGTCGTACGTGCCGGGCGTGAGCAGCAGGTGCTTGCCCCGCGCCAGCTGGCTGTTGATGACGCGTACCGAGTCCGACGGCTTGGCGATGAAGAAGTCGCCGATCCCGATGGTGCGCCCCGGCGTGATGCCGTCAGCCCAGGAGACGCCCCGGCTGTCGCGCTGCGCGGCGGGCACCCGCACCTGGTAGCGACCCTTGCCGTCGACGAAGAGGTAGGGCTTCTCCCGGCTCAGCGGAGTGGTCTCCAGGGTGGTGTACGGCGGGTCGGGGAACGTGGCGTCGTCCGGCGCGCCCTCGACCCCCGCGAACACCTGGTTCCACACCGCGTTGGACCAACTGCCGACCTCGCTGTTGCGGGTCAGCCACTGTTGCTGTGAACCGTTCGTCGTGGCCGGCAGCCGGGAGTCCGCGATGAACCCGCCGCTGGCGTACTGCGGGCCGGCCGTGCAGTAGTCCATCAGCGACAGACCGCCGCCCCCGATGTTCAGGCGGCGCATCGACACCGCCTGGGAGACCGCCCAGAAGTTCGCCGACGACCGGCAGCCGTCCTGGCCGGCCGCGTTGATGGTGAGCGAGAGGTTGGACAGGGTGCGCCAGAAGTTGACCAGCGCGAGGCAGTTGCCGGTGCCGCCGTCGGCGAGGCAGCGGTTGTAGACCTCCAACTTGCCGTTGACGGTGACGTCGGTGGGCGAGGCGCCCAGGCCGGACACCTCGGTGTAGTAGCCGACCTTGGCCTGCAACGGCTGCGCGGCCGTGCCGTACGTGCCGGGCTTGAAGAGGTAGGCGTGCCGCTCGGTGCCCATCTCGTTGTCGACCTGCCGGGCGTGCGCCGCGTCGAGGGTCTGCTGGATCTCGCCGACCGGCATGGACGGGTCGAAGATCGTCACGTTCGGGCCGAAATCGGGTGCGCCGTGCGTCGGGCGGCCGGCGCTGGCCACCGTGCTGGTCATCGTGGTGGCGGTGGTCAACACCAGGGCGAGCAGGAGGGTACGACCGGATCTCCGGCGTACGCGGCGGGACAGGGTTGTCACGTGGTTCGTCCTCTCCGCTGGCCGGCGTACGTCCGGCGCAGCTGGGGGCGGTGAGAGCGCTCTCTGAGCCCGACGGCCGAAGGTGGGGTCGCACCGAAGGGTTGACATGTTTCTACCCCCTGAGCCGGCCGCGCGCCATCACCGGGGACGGGCGAACTTCGTCATGCGGTGATTGTGGGCCGGCTCGTTGTCAGCGAGGCAGCACCGCCGCAAGCATGCCGGGAGGGCCTCGTGGTGGCGGCCGGTGCTGAGCGGCGCAGGTCCGTCCCCTGGGAACGTGCATCAGGCCGGGGCGCATTCTTCAGCGCTTGCAGACGGGTCGCCGCCCTCCCATCCGAACCCGGACGCAGCGCCGGCCCACCCTCCTGCGGAGGGCGGGCCGGCGCGATGGCGCGAAGGGCGCGATGGCGCGAAGGGCGCGATAGTGCGAAGGGCGCGATAGTGCGAGAGGCGCGACGGTGTGGGAGGTCAGCGCACCCGGCGGCGGCCGTGGGTACCGGCGACGATCGCCACGCCGACAGCGGCGAAAGCGACCTGCAGCATCAGCTCGATCCAGTCGATTCCGCCGGTCTCGGCGACGCCGAGGGCACCGGCGACGAGTGTGCCGAGGATCGCCGCGACCACACCGATGAGCAGTGTCAGCCAGATGGGGATGTTCTGCTTGCCTGGGATGACCAGCCGGCCCAGCGCGCCGATGACCAGGCCGATGATGATGGCGGCGAAAAAGCCGGAAATTTCCACGGGAAGCCGTCCTTCAAGAGAGAGATGCAGTCGACGGCTTAATTGCCCCAAGCAACCAACCCCAAAACATCTCCACCCCAGCCCACGCGATCTTGCACTTTGTGCTGCCGTAATGCCGGCTTACGCCACGTATGTCACCGCAGAAAGTGCAAGATCGCGGGAGAGTGGGGTCTCCCGGGCCGCGGCAACCCCACGCGCCGTCGATCATGGAGTTGTGGTGGTGCACATAACGGGTTTTCGCGGCTAGAGCGGCCACCATAAGTCCATGATCGACGGACTGGGGGGTGGGGTGCGGGGTGCGGGGTGCAGGGCGGGGAGGGCAGGGGCGGGGCGGGGCGGGCAAGGGCGGGGCGGGGCGGGCAAGGGCGGGGCGGGCAGGGCGGGGCGGGGGATCGGCGCTGGTGGGTCTCTCTGTGGTGCGGGGACGCGTTGGTGGTTCCCGCCCGTCGCGGTGTGCTTTGGGTCGCCTGACCGGCGCTAGGATGACCGCCGTGCAGTTCGGGGTGCTCGGGCCGCTCGCCGTGACCACGGACGTCGGCGAGCCGGTGGTGGTGCCCGGCACCAAGGTGCGGGCGTTGCTGGCCGATCTGTTGGCCAACCGCAACCAGGTGGTCTCGGCGGACCGCCTCATCGACGACCTGTGGGGTGAGGACGCCCCCGCCAATCCGACCGGGGCCCTCCAGGTGCGGGTGTCGCAGCTGCGCAAGGCGCTCAACGACGCTGAGCCCGGCGCCCGCGAGCTGGTCGAGTCCCGGCCACCCGGCTACCTGCTGCGGGTCGAAGCGGTCGACGTCGACCGCTTCGACGAGCTGGCCCGCTGCGCCGACGTCGACCGGCTGACCGAGGCCCTCGCCTTGTGGCGCGGCGAGGCGTACGCCGACGTGGCCGACGCCGAGTTCGTGCGGGCCGAGGCGGCCCGCCTCGCCGAGCAGCGCCTCGTCGTTCAGGAGCGGTTGGCGCAGGCCCGGCTGGCCCGGGGTGAGCATGACCTGGTGGCCGCTGACCTGGTTGAGCTGGTCGCGAGGCATCCGCTGCGCGAGGGCCTGCGGGCGGTGCAGCTACGCGCGTTGTACGCGGCCGGCCGCCAGTCCGAGGCGTTGGAGAGCTACGCCGAGCTGCGGGCCCGCCTCGCCGAGGAGCTGGGCCTCGATCCCGGCCCGGAGCTGGTCGACCTGCACCGCAGGATCCTCGAACAGGACGCCGGCCTGAACGCCCCGCCGAAGGCCGCGATCGTCCGGGGCAACCTGCCGGCCCCGCTCGACGAGTTGATCGGGCGGGACGAGGCGCTGGCCGAACTGCGGGCGCTGCTGCCCCGGCAGCGGCTCGTCACGCTGGTCGGCCCGGGCGGCGTCGGCAAGACCCGACTGGCCACCGAGACGGCCCGCGCGGCGTCCTACCCGGACGGCGTCCGACTGGTCGAGCTGGCCCCGCTCCCGGCCGGTGACGCCCGCGTCGCCGAACAGGTTCTCGCCGCTCTGGGCGCACACGAGGCCGCCGGAACAACCCAGTCCCCCGCCGACCGGTTGGTCACCGCGCTGCGGCACCGGCAGGTGCTGCTCGTGCTGGACAACTGCGAACACGTCATCGAACCGGTCGCCGAGCTGGTCGCCCGGCTGCTGCGCGACGTGCCCGGGGTGAGCGTGCTGGCCACCAGCCGGGAGCCACTCGGGCTGACCGGTGAGCTGCTCTGGGAGGTACCCCCACTGCCGGTACCCGACAACGGTGACCTGGACGCGGTCCGGCGCTCGGCGGCGGCCCGGTTGTTCGTCGCCCGCGCCGCCGCACAGCAGCGCGGTTTCCGCCTCGACGGGCCGACCGCGACGGCGGTGGCCCAGCTGTGCCGCCGCCTCGACGGGCTGCCGCTGGCGTTGGAGCTGGCCGCGACCCGGGTCCGCGCGCTGGGCGTACGCGGGGTGGTGGAGCGGCTCGACGACCGGTTCCGGCTGCTCACCTCCGCGCAGCGGGACGTGCCACCCCGGCAGCGGACGCTCACCGCGGTGATCGGTTGGAGCTGGGACCTCCTGGACGAGTCCGACCGGGTGGTGCTCGCCCAACTGGCGGTGTTCCCGGACGGCTGCACCCCGGAGGCCGCGGAAGAGGTCTGCCGAACCGACCTGGACGCCCTCGCCCGGCTGGTGGACCGATCGCTGGTGGTGCTCGACGACTCCGGCGCGGCCCCCCGCTACCGGCTGCTCGAATCGGTGGCCGCGTTCTGCCTGGACCGTCTCAGCGACCCCGACGAGGTACGCGGGCGGCACGCCTCCTACTACACCGAGCTGGCCGAACGCGCCGACCCCGGGCTGCGCGGGGCCGACCAGCAGCGGTGGCTGGCGCTGCTCGACACCGAGCTGGCGAACCTGCGGTCGGCGCTGGCGCACGGTGGCGGGCTGCGCCTGGCGGTCGCACTGAGCTGGTACTGGTTCCTGCGCGGCCGGCTCACCGAGGCACGGCGGGCGCTGGCCGTGCCCGGCGACGCGGAGCAGGAGGCCCGCGCCGCACCCTGGCGGGTCGGCTTCGCCCTGTCGCAGGGCGAGGTGATCGCACCGGACGACGTGCGCGCCGCCGTGGCCGCCGACCCGGGCAGCCACGCCGCGTGGTTCGCGGCCAACGCGGTGATCGAACACGGCGACCTGGCCCTGGTCGCGGAGCTGCTGCCCACCGCCGCCACCGATAAGTGGACCGAGGCGGCGGTGCTCACCACCCTGGCCCACATCGCCCACGCCAACGGTGACCAGGCCACCCTGGAGCGCACCGCGACCCGCAGCGCCATGCTCTTCGCCGACCTCGGCGACCGGTGGGGTCGGCTCCGGGCGACGGAGTGGGTGGGTGGGCTGGCGGACATGCGTGGCGAGCACGAGCGCGCCGCCGCGCTGCACCGGGAGGGGCTGCGCTGGGCCGAGGAGTTGGCGCTGTGGCCGCAGGTCTGCGCCGAGCTGTCCTGGCTGGCCTGGCTCGCCGTGCAGACCCGCGACTACGCCCAGGGTCGGGAACTGGCCGAACGCGCCTACGACCTGGCGGTGGAGCAGGGCTCGCCCGGCGCGCTGATCTTCGCGGAGATGAGCCTCGGGCTGGCCGCCCGCCGCGACGGCAAGCTCGACCTGGCCGTCACCCACCTCAGCCGCCTCGCCGACCTGGGCCGGGAAGAGAGCCAACCCGCGCTCTACCTGCCGATGGTGCTGGTGGAGCTGGGCTACGCGGTCGAGCAGGGCGGCGACCCGGACGCCGCGTTGGCCCTGCACGTCGAGGCGTTCGAGGTCGCCGAGGCGATGGCGACGATGCGCGACGCGGTCGGCCCGCTGGAGGGGATGGCGGCGGCGGTGCGCTCCCCCGAGGTCGCCGCCCGGCTGCTGGGCGCCGCGGCCGCCGCCCGGATCGCCACGCAGTCCCCCGCCGCGCCGGCCGAACGCGACGACACCGACCGGGTGACCGCACGCCTGCGGGCCGAACTCGGGCCGGAACGCTTCGACGCACTGCTCGCCGAGGGCGCGCGGCTGAGCCCGGGCGAGGCCCGGGCCCAGCTCTGACCGGTGCTCAGGAGGTCACCTTCGGCTGGTACGAGGCGACGATCACGCCGCTCTTGTGCACCCGGGTGTCGACCAGGTCGAACGACGCCTTGACGTCGGCCAGGGGCGCGGTGAGGCTGGGGCCGCCCTCCAGCACCGGGTGGATCCAGAACCGGACCTCGTCCACCAGGCCCGCCCGGATCAACTGGGCGGTGACCGAGCCGAAGCCGTACTGGATGATGTTCCTGCCCGGCTGGGCCTTGAGCGCGGTGACCGCCTCGACCAGGTCGCCCTGGAGCACGTCGGTGTTGTTCCAGGTGGGGTTGGTCAGGGTGGTCGAGGCGACGTACTTCTTGACGTTGTTGAAGTACGCGGCGCCCGTGCTCGGGTCGCTCTCGTCCCTGGTCGGCCAGGCGGCGGACATGCCGTCGTAGGTGGCCCGGCCCATCAGCATCGCGTCGGCTTCCTCGGTCTGCGCCCCGGCGAGGCTGGCGGCCTCCTCGTCGAAGTACGGCATGGTCCACATCGGGTTCTCGATGACGCCGTCGAGGGTGATGTAGGTCGAGTTGACGAGCTTGCGCATCGGGATCTCCTGGGTGTCTGTCGTGCTCTCCGGTGACACCCAGAACTCTGGCGGAGCCCGCTTACGATTCGCTTCAGGTGCGCTTACCGGCGTCGCCGACCGGGCCCGGCGCCCGTTCGGTCAAGGGGATCGGCAGCGCCTGCGGGGTCACCGTACCGCCGCCGCTCGAGTGGGCCGGGGCAGGGCGGTCACCGCCGCGGCTGTGCAGCCGTCCGCGCCCGGCCGGACCGGCCCGCCGGGTCACCTCGACGGTCACCATCCGCACCGGCGGTGGCGGCGCGGTGAAACGCCCGACGCCCCACCGCACCCAGAGCGGGATCCGGCCGGCGTCCGCCTCCGCGCGCAGCTTCTGCACCGTACGGGCCCGGTCGGTGTGGTCGACCTCCACCACGACGGGCGGACCGTCCGGACGGGCACACGCCACGTCGAGCACCGAGTGCCGCTGCTCCAGCGGCGGTGGCAGCGGCAGCACGCTGGGCGCGCGCCGGTAGACCCGCCAGCCCTGGGCCTCGGCCCACCGCACCACCGAGTCGATCACCCGCGCGGTGACCTCGTCGGTGTCCAGGTCGACGAAGGTGACCTCGGCCAGCCAGCGACCCAGGTCCGCGGCCAACCGCTCGTCCTGCGCCGCGACCTCCACTGGCGCAGGATAACGCCTCAGCCGACGACGGTCGCGGTCGCGGCGAGGTGCCGGGTCAGCCAGCCGGTGGTGGCTGTCCGGGCCGCCTCGGCGTTGGCCCGCGACAGGAAGTCGTGCCCCTCCCCGGCGAGCACCAGGTGCCCGTGCGGCACACCCCGGTCGGCGAGGGCCTGGGCGACCTGGGCTGACTCGCCCGCCGGCACGTTGGTGTCGTTGGCGCCGTGGATCAGCAGCACCGGCACGTCCAGCCGGTCGATGTGGGTCAGCGGGGAGAGGTCGCGCAGCAGGTCGGCGTCCCGGTGCGGGTCGCCGTACTTGCTGACCGCGGCGGCGGCGATCCACGGCTCGGTGCCGGCGAAGAAGGTCCGGAAGTCGGAGATGCCGCACTCGGCTACCCCGGCGGCGAACAGGCCGGGGAAGTTCACCAGCACCGCGAGGACCAGGTAACCGCCGTAGGAGCGGCCCAGCACGCCGAGCTGGCCGGGCCGGGCGACGCCGGCGTCGACGAGGAAGTCGGCGCAGGCCGCCACGTCGGCGATCGCCCCGTAGCGGCCGGCGAGGTTGTCGGCGGCGACGAACGAACGGCCGAACCCGGACGACCCACGGACGTTGGGCGCGAAGACTGCGATGCCCTGCGCCACCAGAGCCTGGAACAGCGCGTTGTAGCCGGGACGTTCCTGCGCCTCCGGGCCACCGTGCAGGCTGATCGCGGTCGGCCAGGGGCCCGGCCCGGCCGGGCGGTAGAGCCAGCCGGACAGCGGCAACCCGTCGCGGGAGCGCAGGTCGAGAAGGTGCGGTGCGACACCGGCGTTGTCCGTACGCGAAACGCCGGTGTCCGGCCGCAGCGGGCGCGGCGCCCCGGTCGACGGGTCGACCAGCCACACCTCCCGGGGCTGCACCGGCCCCTGCGCGGTGAGGCAGAGCAGGCCGCCGTCGGCGGCGAAGACGGCGTCGCCGAGCACCTCGCCGGGGGCGGCGACGGCCCGCTGCACACCGCTGGCGAAGTCGAGCAGGGTCAGCTCGCTGCGCCCGCCGTAGGTGTTCCACAGCAACGCGCCGCGCTGACCGTCCGCGCTGGGTGTGACGTGTTCCAGCTCGGCGTCCGGTCGTCCGGCGAGCCGGGTCGGCGGCTGCTCCGGTTGGGTCAGGTCGACCCGTACCAGCGCGGCGAGTTCGGAGTACGCGTCGGTGCGGGCCAGCACGCTCGTTCCGTCCGGGCCGAACCAACCCTGGTCGGTGCTGCCCCGCCCGGTGTCCGGGAAGAGCCGCCGCAGGACACCGGTGGCCACGTCGAGCACCTCCAGCCAGCGGGCGTTACGGGGGCCGCGGCGCAGCAACGCGGTGCCCGCGTCCGGGGTCACGTCCAGGAGGGTGAGCAGGTCGCCCTGGGCGAGCACCCGCCGGTGCCCGGTGGACGCGTCGACAAGCAGGGCCTGCCCGTGCTCGTCGGTCTCGGTGACCGCCAGCACGGCGCCGTGCGGCAGCCAGCCGGCCAGCGCGGCGCTGCGGCGGCCGAACCCGGCAACCTGGTGGCGTCGCGTGCCGTCCGGGCGCAGCACCCACAGCTCGGTGCGGGGCGCGCCGCCGGGGGCGACGACACAGGCCAGCCACTGGCCGTCCGGAGACCAGCTCAGGGCGAGAACCGGTTCGTCGCCGACGGGCAGCGCGACGGGCGCCCCCGCGTCGACCTCGCAGACCCAGACACCGGGCGTGCCGGCCCGGTCGGAGAGGAATGCCACCCGCTGGCCGTCGGGGGACGGTGCGGGGGCGAAGTCCTCGGTGATCGGCACCGGCGGCGACACCGGCCGGTGGGTCGCGGGTCGGGGCCGCCGGGTGGTGCGCGGCGGCTCAATCCGTACGCTCATCTAAACCCCGATCCGCTGCAACCAGAGCTCCAGCAGCCCCAGCTGCCAGAGCGCGTTGGAGCCCAGCGTGGTCCGCTGGGTGTTCGGCGCGTCCAGCAACTCCTCCAGGTAGTCCTTGCGGAACAGGCCCCGCTCGCGCGCCGGGCGGGCGGTCAGCGCGTCCCGCACGTCATCGAGCAGTGGACCCGAGAGGTGCCGGATGGCGGGCACCGGGAAGTAGCCCTTCGGCCGGTCGATCACCTCGTCCGGCACGATGCCCCGGCTCGCGGCCTTCAGCACCCCCTTGCCGCCCTGCGCCAGCTTCAAGGTCGGTGGGCAGGCGGCGGCCAGCTCGACCACCTCGTGGTCGAGGAACGGCACGCGGGCCTCCAGCCCCCAGGCCATCGTCATGTTGTCGACCCGCTTGACCGGGTCGTCGACGAGCATCACCAGGCTGTCCAGGCGCAGCGCCGCGTCCAGCGCGGTGTCCGCGCCGGGCGCGCCGAAGTGCGTGGCGACGAACTCCAGGCTGGCGTCGTGGTCGAGCATCCACTCGGGCGCCAGGTGCCCGCCGAGCGCCTCGTGGCGACGATCGAAGAACACCCGGGCGTACGCCTCGACGGCGTCCGCGCGGGCCACGTTGGCCATCGGCGGGTACCAGTCGTAGCCGGCGAGGATCTCGTCGGCGCCCTGTCCGGACTGCACCACGGTGATGCGCTGCGAGACCTCCTCGGAGAGCAGGTGGAACGCGACGCAGTCGTGGCTGACCATCGGCTCGCTCATCGCCGCGATGGCCTGGTGCACGGCGGGCACGAACCGCTTCGCGCCGATGCGGATCTGCTGGTGGTCGGTGTCGAAGTGGCGGGCCATCAGGTCGGAGTAGTGGAACTCGTCGCCGCTCTCCCCCGCTGCCGCCTCGAAGCCGATGCTGAAGGTGGCCAGGCCGGTCTGGCCCTGCTCGGCCAGCAGGGCGACGATGAGACTGGAGTCGAGACCGCCGGAGAGCAGCACGCCGACCGGCACGTCGGCGACCATCCGCCGTCGTACGGCGGTGCGCAACGCCGCCATGAGCCGTTCCTGCCACTCGTCGGCGGACATGGTGGGGGCGGCGGCCCGGTTGAACTCCGGCCGCCAGTAGGTGGTGTCGGTGCTCCGGCCGTCCGCGGTGATCACCCGGACGGTGGCCGGCGGCAGCTTGCGGACCCCGGCGAGGATCGTGCGCGGTGGCGGCACCACCGAGTGGAAGCTCATGTAGTGGTGCAGCGCCACCGGGTCGAGGTCGGTGTCCACGTCACCGGCGGCGAGCAACGCCGGCAGGGTCGAGGCGAAGCGCAGCCGGCCCGGCCCCTCGGCCAGGTAGAGCGGTTTGATGCCGAGCCGGTCCCGGGCCAGCACCAGGGTGTGCGTGGCCAGCTCGACCAGGGCGAACGCGAACATCCCGTAGAACCGTTCGACGCAGGCCGTCCCCCACCGGTGGTACGCCTTGAGGATCACCTCGGTGTCCGAGGTGGACCGGAAGGAGTAGCCGGCGGCGGTCAGCTCGTCGCGCAGCTCCCGGTAGTTGTAGACGCAGCCGTTGAAGACCACTGCCAGACCCAGCTCGTGGTCGACCATCGGCTGGGCGCCCGCGTCGGACAGGTCGATGATGCGCAGTCGGCGGTGAACCAGGGCCACCGACCCCTGCTGCCACCGACCCTCGCCGTCCGGGCCCCGGGAGGCCAGGGCGGGGAGCATCCGCTCGACGGCGGCCAGGTCCGGTGGCGCCCCGTCGAGGCGGAACTCGCCTCCGATACCGCACATGGCTCACACCTCTCATCGGCTGGATCCGCTGGGGGCGCTGACCGGTCCAGGCTTGGCGGACCGGGTTGCGTCCCGATGACGGGTGGGTCAAGCGTCGGTTACGCCGACGGTTCGTCGGCTCCACCGAGCAGCCAGGTGTCCTTGGAACCGCCGCCGCGCGACGAGTTGACGATCATGCTGCCGGCCGGCGCCACCCGGGTCAGCGCCACCGGCGCGACCTCGGCGGTGTCGCCGAGGAACACGAACGCCCGCAGGTCGACGTGGCGGGGAGCCAGCGCGGTGCCGTCGAAGACCGGGTGGGTGGTCAGCGCGATCATCTCCTGGGCGATCCACCGGTGCGGGGCCGCGAGGATCTGCTCCCGGACGGCGTCCAACTCCTCCGCCTCGGCGCGGGGGCCGATCACCACCCGGTCACCGCCGTACCCGTCGACCGGCTTGAGGACCAGCTCGTCGAGCCGGCCCAGCACCTCGGCCCGCTGCTCGGGCAGCCCACACAGGTAGGTCGGCACGTCCCCGAGCAGCGGCTTCTCGCCCAGGTAGTACTCGATCAGCCGGGGCACGTACGCGTACAGCGCCTTGTCGTCACCGACGCCGTTGCCCAGCGCATTGGCCAGTGTGAGCCGCCCGGCGTGCACGGCGGCGAGCAGCGGCCAGCCCAGCGGCACCCCGTCCGCGCCGGGCGCGTGCAGCAGCGCCTCCTCGTCCATCCGCAGGTAGATCACGTCGACCTCGCGGCGGCAGCCCTCGCGGACCAGCCGGACCCGCCCCTCCTCCACCAGCAGGTCGCTGGTCTCGGTCAGCGGCACGCCCATCTCGTCGGCGAGCAGCCGGTGCTCGAACCACGCCGGATCACCGGGGCCGCTGCTGAGCACCACCACGGCGGGGTCGTCGGCCGCGGCGGGCGCGGCGGCGACCAGCGCCCGGTACAGCATCGCCGGCGTCTCGTCGGCGGGCAGCAGATCCGCCGGCACCGGCAGCTCCGGCAGCACCGCCTGGGTCAGCCGACGGTTCTGCACCGCGTAACCGATCCCGGAGGGCACCCGCAGGTTGTCCTCCAGCACATACCAGCCGCCGTCCGGGTCCCGGACGAGGTCGGTGCCGGACACCTGGGCGCGGGTGCCCCGCCGGCCCATCAGCGCCCCGGTCGGGCGCAGGCCGGGTGAGGACTCCACCACCCACGCCGGCACCACGCCGTCGGCCACCACTGCCCGATCGGCGTAGACGTCGCGCAGGAAGGCGTCGAGGGCGCGGGCGCGTTGCACCAGGCCGGTACGCAGGGTCCGCCAGTCTGCGGCGGGCACCACCCGGGGCACCAGGTCGACCGGGAAGAGCCGGGTGCTCGCCTCGCCGGCCACGCTGAACGTCACGCCCCGGGCCCGCTGCTCCTCATCCCGGTCGTGTTCGCGTCGACGCAGGGCCCCGGCGCCGAGTTGGCGCAGGGCCGCGAGCATCGGGGCGTACGCCGGTTGCGGTCCGGCCGGTCCGAAGACCTCGTCGCCGGCGTCGGCGTACGTGGGCAGCGCGGGCGGTGTCGGCGTACCCGGCAGCGGGCCGCGGACCCGGCCCCGGGTCTCGTCGAGCAGCAGGTCGACCACGTCGGCCAACCGGCCCCGTCGTTCGTACGCCCGCCGCTGCCGGGCTGCGGAGCTGCCGCGTTCCAGCGCGTACCGGGTCAGCTCGCTGACCTGCTCCCAGTCCCCGGTCGCCTCCAACTGTGGGCGCAGGTCGCTCACCAGGCGGCGGACCGCCTGGGCGGCCGGCACCGGTCGGGCCGACCGGGGCAGGTCGAGCAGGTCACCTTCCAACCCGGAGCGGGCCGCCCGCCACACGGCGGCGCGCAGCACCGGTGGTCGGACGGCCGTACGCTCCACCCCGGCGCGCAGGGCGGCGACCTCCCGTCGGACGAGCGCCCGGAACAGACCGGTGAGCAGGACGATGGTCTCCACGTCGGCGTTGGCGTCGGTGATCCGCAGCTCCACTGTGGGCACGTGCGCCGACGGCCGGACGTCGAAATAGATCATGGCGGGGTCGGTGATGGTCTCGGAGGAGATCAGCTCGGCGACCAGCGCCTCGTGGTCCGCGGCGCTGGTCACCTCGCCCGGGTCACCGGCGGTGGGCCACCGCTGCCAGACCAGGGACCGCACGCTGGCGTAGCCGCTGTCCTGACCCATCCAGTACGGCGAGCTGGTGGAGAGGGCCAGCAGCACCGGCAGCCACGGCTGGACCCGGCGGGTGACCGCCACCGCCAGGTCCCGGTCGGAGACGCCGACGTGCACCTGCGCTCCGCAGATCAACTGCTCCCGGGCGAGCATCTGGTACTCGTCGAGCATCCGCCGGTAGCGGGAGGTGGGGGTGACGCTGGGGTCGCCGTCGGCGCGCAGCGGCACCGTACCGGCCGCCACGATGCCCAGACCGGCCCGGTCGGCGACGTGGACGGCCGCCTGACGCAGCCCGGTCAGCTCGGCGCGGATCTCGTCCAGGGTGCGGCAGACCGCGGTGTTGGTCTCCACCACGCTGCGGTGCAACTCGGCGGTGAACGAGGCCGCCGGCAACCGGTCGAGCAACTCCCCGGCGCGGGGCACCAACTCCCGGGTGTGCAGGTCGACGACGTGGAACTCCTCCTCCACCCCGATCGTGGCCAGGTCCGCCGGGTCACCGTCGTCCAGCGACAGGACCGGATTGGTACGGGGGGCGGGCAGCGTCCGGCCGTTGCCGGACCGGCTGACCGGCTCGTCGTACGTCGGCGCGTTCGTGGTGTTGTCGGCCATGGTCACCCCGGTTCGCATGTCGGTGGTCTGGCTGTCCGACGAGCGTTCCCAGGGTTGGTACCGGGGGTGTTTCCGGCGCGTTAAGGTGACGCGCCCGTTCTACCCGCCCTGCTCAGCGCTGGGCGCACGCCGACGCGCTCGCCCAGGAGCATCCAGGGATCACCATCGACGAGGTCGCCCGACGTACCGGCCTGGGCACGGCGACCAACCTCCGCGCGCATTTCCAGCGGGCTTTCGCCACCACCCCTACCGCGTACCGGCGGGCCTTCACACAGTGACCCTCCCACGGCGGCCGTGACGCGCGGTGGTGGTGGTAGTGACCGCAGGTGATGTCGGGGTGTCCCACCGGCCTGGACACCCCGACATCAGCCGTCTCGATTCGATCACTCACTGTCAAGGAGCGGCCTGGGTCACCTCATGCTGGCCACCACGAACGGCGCGTGGCCGTGCAGGTAGTTGGTCCACCCGCCGGTCACCGGCGCTCCCGGGCTGAGCAGATTGGTGGTGTCGGTGCCGACGTCGAGCTTCCAGGCCGTCCAGGAGATGCCGTTCGTCTTCATCCAGTCGATCCAGGACTGCGCCTCCGGCAGGCAGGCCCGGCCGTCGAGGCCGCCATCGGCGTTGCTGGCACCCCACTCCGTGACGAACAGCGCCAGACCCGCGCGGATCGCCGCGTCGCCCTTTGCGCGCAGTGAAGCCCCGTGCGTGCAGGAGTAGAAGTGCAGGGTGTACATCAGGTTGGTGCCGGTGACCGGGCTGGCCGCCGCGACGTCCACGTCCTGTGACCAGGTCGGGGTGCCGAGCACGACGATGTTGTCCGGGTCGGCGGCGCGGATCGCGGACACCACCGCCTGGTGGTACGGCTTGATGACGTTGGTCCAGCTGACCTGGAGTGGCTCGTTGTAGGGCTCCCAGATGACGTTGGGCAGGTGGCCGTACCGGCGGGCCAGGTCACCGAAGAACGCCACCGCCTGGGACTGGTTGTTCTGCGCCTCGTGCGCGTGCCAGTCGACGATCACGTAGACCCCGGCGGTGACCGCGTTGTTGATGATGGTCTCCACCTGCGCGCGGGCCTTGTTCGGGTCGCTGAGGTACGCCCCCGCCGGCTCTACCCCCATGGCCGCGCGGATCACCTGGAGGTTCCAGTTGTCCCGCATCCAGCGCAGCGCGGAGAGGTTCTCGGCGTACGGGGCGGTTTCCCAGTTGAGCCACATGCTGCTGATGCCCCGTAGCTGCACCCGCGCGCCGGATTTGTCGCACATGGTGGTGCCGCAGACCCGCAGCTGCCCGTGCCGCTCGACCGGCGTGCCGGTGCTCGGCGGCGGGGTGGTCGGCGGCGGCGTGGTGGGTGGCGGGGTGGTCGGGGGCGGACCGCCGGCGCAGCTCGCGCCGTTCACCGTGCAGTTGAGCGGGGTGCCGGTGCCGTTGGCAAGGAAGCCGAACGACGTCGACGCGCCGGCGGCGAGGGTGCCGTTCCAGGACATGTTGGCGAACGTGTAGTGGCTGCCCGAGGTCGTCTGCTGCGCGTTCCACGACTGGCTGACGGTCGAGGAGGACGGCAGGTCGAACTCGACCCGCCAACTGGTGATCTGGGCGGAGGTGTTGTTGGTGACGGTGACCTGCCCCTGGTAGCCGTTGCCCCAGTTGTTGGTCACGGAGAACACAGCGCTCGCCGCGCTGGCCGGTATGGGGGCGGCCAGGGCCGCCCCGCCGGCGAGCAGGCCGATGACGGCCAGGGTCGTGACAAGTCTCGGTGTGCGCATGCGGAACCCGCTTCGGATCGACGGTGGTGGTCTGAGGCGGGGCGGCGCCTGGGCGCACAATATCGATCGTCGCCTATGGGGGCAAGGTGGAGGCTCTGGCCGGAGGGCTCAGCACCGGCGCCCGGCCCCGATCAGGCCGGTCCCCGCGGGCGCTCAGGACGCTCGGCGTACCCGGTAGGCCAGGTGGGTGACGCCGTCGCCCTCGACGACGCTGAACGGGCCGTCCAGCTGAAGTGGGGCGATCTTCAGGTCGGCGAAGAGCGGAACGCCGGCACCGAGCAGGACCGGGACGAGGTCGACGTGCACCTCGTCGAGCAGGCCGGCCTCGACGACCTGGGCGGCGATGGTGCCCCCGTTGACACCGACCTCCTTGTCGCCGGCGATCGCCTTGGCCCGGGCGATCGCGCTCTCGATGCCGTCGCTGACGAAGACGAAGGAGTCGTTCTCGGCTGCCCAACCCTCCGGCACGCTGTGAGTGACCACGACGACGGGCACGTCCAACGGATGCCGACCACCCCACCCGCTGGTGATGTCGAAGAGCCGCCGGCCGACGACGAGCGCGCCGGTCCGCTCGGTGAGGGCCCGCAGGTGCCGGGCGCTCGCAGCGGAGGTCCGAAAGGTCAGCTCGGGGTCGGCCGTCGGCGTCTCGACGTCGCCGTTCTCGTACCACTGGAAGAGGTACTCGAAGCCACCGTGGGACGCGTCCGCGATGTAGCCGTCCAACGACATCGTCGCCCCGGTCGTCACCTTCGTCATCGATCCACTCCTCGGTCCGTGCCGTGTCGGCTCGTCGGCGATGCCGGCTGCTCCGGCCCTCAACCCAAGGTCGAAACCGGCGCACCGTCCTCGACACGTCGGCCGAGCTTTCTCCCCATTGTCGACCGAGGCCGTCAGGGGCGCAGCGCGTTGAGCACGAGGTCGGCGTACCGGCGCCACACCGCCGGGTCGCGCTCGTCGAGCACGATGAGCTGCCGGACCGCTCCGCAGAGGATCACCCGGATGTCCTGCTCGCCGGCGTCCGGGCGGATCCTGCCGGACGCTCGGGCTGCCGCCACCAGCTGCCCGATCAGGGCCAGGATGCGCGCGGCGGGCACCAGCCTGCCCTCGAAGAACGCGTCGGCGAGGACCCGGTCGCGGGCGAGGCGTCCGAACAGGTCGGGCACGAAGGAACACCACTCCCGGTACGCGTCGGCGAGTCCACTTCTGGTGAGTGTCGTCACGTACCCCCGGGAGCGGCTGTGCCCGCCACGGCGGGTGCGGGTCCGCCAATCCGGTCGTAGCGTGGGGCGCATGCGAACCACCACGCTGGGCAGCACCGGACCCGAGGTCGGCGTCATCGGCCTCGGCTGCATGGGCATGAGCCACGGCTACGACATCACCGGCCCCCGCGACGACGACACGTCGATCTCCGTCATCCGTCAGGCACTGGACCTGGGCGCGACGCTGATCGACACGTCCGACGTGTACGGGCCGTACACCAATGAGGAGCTGGTCGGGCGAGCGCTGGCCGGCGGGCACCGGGAGCGGGCCGTGCTGGCCACGAAGGTCGGCCTGGTAGCCACCTCCCCCACCGGTGGTCCCGGCAACTCACCGAAGATCGGCAACAACGGCCGCCCGGAGCACATCCGGGCGGCGATCGACGAGAGCCTGCGCCGGCTCGGCACCGACCACGTCGACCTCTACCAGCTGCACCGGGTCGATCCGGAGGTGCCCATTGAGGAGTCCTGGGGCGCGATGGCCGAGATCGTGGCAGCGGGCAAGGCCCGGCAGCTCGGGTTGTCAGAGGTGAGTGTCGCGCAGATCGCGCGGGCCCAGGCGGTGCACCCGGTGGCGTCGGTGCAGTCCGAGCTGTCGCTGTGGACCCGCGACCCGTTGACCGAGGTGTTGCCGTACTGCGGCGAGCAGGGCATCGCCTTCCTGCCGTTCTCCCCGCTCGGTCGGGGTTTCCTCGCCGGCCGGTTCACCTCGTTCGACGACCTGCCCGCCGACGACTTCCGGCGTGGCCTGCCGCGCTTCCAGCAGGACGCGCTGCGCGCCAACCTCGCCATCGTCGCCCGCGTCCGGGAGATCGCCGACCGGGCCGGCGTGAGCCCCGTGCAGGTCGCCCTCGCGTGGGTGGTCGCCCAGGGTGACCGGGTCGTTCCGATCCCCGGCACCAAGACCCCGAAGTACCTGGTGGACAACTGCGCTGCCGCCGACGTGCGGCTCAGCGCCGAGGACCTGGCGGACCTGGACGCGCTGCCCGCACCCGAGGGTGGCCGCTACTAGTCCTACCGCTCCGGCGGCCCGGCACCCTGCGGCCGGGCCGCCACCGGCGGGCCGAACCGGACCCCGACACCTGGCGAGTAGAGCACGCTCACCGGTGGCCCGACCGGTGCCGGCAGTCCGGCGGCGACGACCAACTCGTCATCGAGGTGCAACACCTCGGCCCGGTGCAGTGGCCAGCTCGGATGCCAGTTCGGCAGGTGCAGCGTGCGCCCGTAGGCCCGGGTGTGCAGCCCCCAGCGGGCGGTGACGAAGTGTTCGAGCGGGGTCGGCTCGACGATCCGCTCCCCTACCCGCACCACCATCCGGCTCGACGCGCCCGCCGGCCCCGGCCACCGTCGCCGGCAGCGGTAGGTGCGACGGTCGCCGTCACGATCCAACCGCATCGACGACCAGAGGTACGGCAGGCGCAGCGTCGCCCGCGCCACCAGCACCGGCAGCAGACGGGACGCGTCGAGCGACCGGAACACGACCGCTCGCCGGCCGGCGTCGTCGACGGAGTAGAGCCGGACGTTGGTCTCTGGGAAGGTGCCGAAGTACGGCACCCCCGGGCCACGGCCGAAGCCCAGCCCGACCATCCGAAAACCGATCAGGCCCACGTAGCTGACCCCCCGCACCGTGTCCGGACGAGTGCCGGCGGGCAGCAACGGCGCGACCACCTCCGGAGCGACTGCCCAGTGCAGGAAGGTGAGGTCCTCCCAGCGCTGGCGCAGGAGCGTCCAGGGAAACGCCTGCCGGGGTGCGTGGTCGACCGGTTCGGGGTGCACGCTCCCATCGTGGCCCAGGCGGTGAGCCGGCGCGGCCTCAGGCGTGCGGACCGACACTGACGGTGCCGATGGTCAGCGACGCCTCGCCCTCCAGGATCTCGCCGATCCGCTCGACCGCATCCCCCAACGCCCGTCGCTGGGCGGCACCGAGCGTCCGCAGCGGCTCGACGGTGACTCGGATCGAGCGGCCGGAGCGGCGTTGGTGCCACACGCCCGCGACCACCCCGTCGGCCAGCAGCACCGGATAGTTGCCGGCCTGGCCACCGGCCAGCGCCCGCTCGGCGGCGGCACCGGGGAAGAGCCGTTCGCGGGGGTGGCAGCCGACCTGGTACGCGTCGAAGTACGGCAGCAGCCGCAACCCGGACGGCCGGTCGTCGGGGAATTCGGTGTCGTCGGCGGTCACCCAGGCCCGGGTGCCCTCGACTGTCACCTCGGTCAGATCGAGCGAGTCGAACAGCAACGTCGCCCACGCCGGGGACACCGCCATCCACCGGGCGAACTGTGCCGGGGTGGCCGGCCCGTACGCGTGCAGGTAGCCGCGGACGAGGGCGGCCAGGGCGGCGGGACCGGGCATCGGCGCGAAGTCGGGCAGCCACCGGGTCGGGCTGGTGTACGTGCTGGCCCGGCCGCGATTCGGGCCGAAGCAGACCACCCCACCCCGGGTGGCGGCGGTCATCGCCGCGACCCACCGGGGCCATTTGTCCTGGAACGCCTCCATGACCAGGTCACCCGCCCACGGGCCGGTACGGGCGACGACCTCCTCGGTCAGCTCGCCGGTGGTCAGGTCGGCCTCGGCGACCGCGTCGGCGATGGCCGCGAGGACCTGCTCGGTCTGCCGGGGCGTCAGCAGGGACGAATTCTGATCCCGGGACGGTGCCGGCAACGCGGTCAGCGCCCCGACCCACATCGGCAGGTCCGCCGCGGCGAGCAGGTGCACGGTCCCGCGTGGCCCACGGGTCTTGACCAGGGTGCGGTCGGTCCACAGTGCCCGGCGTACCAGGGCACGGGTCGCGCCCGGCACCCGCAGTCCGATGGACAGCTCGGCGGCCGACGCGATCTGGGCGTGCGCGCCGCTGATCGCCGACGCCACGTCGGCGACGCCTCCGGCGTCCGCCGCGCTCGACGTCGACCCCAAGAGCCTGTGCCGCACGAGACGCCGAGCGGACACCTGGGCCCAGCTCAGGTCGGTCATCGCCGGTTCCCGTCGAACGCGCGGCCGCCGACCGCGCACGATCGGAGGGCTTCGACAGCGCAGGTTGTCATGGCGGCCACGCTACGACTGACGTGTGTCACTTTCCGGCGACCGTCGTCGGCCCCGGGGCAGTCGGCCCGGGGTCGACTGAGCGAGCACACGCGGCGGGTGATCTCCGCGCCGACGTAACCTGGCAGGACGTCCTGCTCTGCTCACGCGCCGCGCTGGACACCGACCACTGCCTCGGCGTCGACGCTGGGCCCGACGGGTGGCGTCGAGTCATCACGGTCCTGCTATACGGCATGCGCGCCCCCGGACGCACTCCGCTCCAAGGGCCGGCACCGCAGGTCCGCCCGCAAGGGGCATGATCCACTCACATGCCCGGGCACCTACAGGGGGACGTACACGTGACGCAGAGCGACGCGGAGCTGGTGGTGCTCGCGCAGGCCGGAGACCCGGCCGCGCTGGGGGCGCTGCTGGCCCGGCACGAGGCCGGGATGCGGGCCGTCGCGCTGAGCGTCCTCGGTTACGGGCCGGACGCCGAGGACGCGGTGCAGGACACCATGGTCGTCGCCCTGCGTCGCATCGGCGAGGTCCGCGACCCGAGCGCTGTCGGCCCCTGGTTGCGAGCCATCGTCCGCAACAACAGCCGGATGGCGTTGCGCGGGCCCAGAGCCGTCCCGGTCGCCGAACCCGAGTGGTTCACCCGCCCCGCCGACACACCCACCCCGGAGGAGGCGCTGGACCGGGCCGCGACGCGCGACTGGTTGTGGCACTCCATCGGGCAACTGTCCGAACCTGACCGGCTCGTCACCCTGCTGCGGTACTTCAGCGACGCGTCCTCGTACGAGCAGATCGCGACCGTGTGTGGCGTGCCGGTCGGCACCGTCCGCAGCCGCCTCAGCCATGCCCGCCGTGCGCTCGCGGGTGGCCTGCGGACGGCGGCGGACGCGGCGCACCCGGATGTCGCCGCCTCGAACGACTCGCGGTGGCGGGAGGGCCGCGACATGATCGCCACGGCGATGGGCGGCGATTTCGACCGGGTGGTCCGCGAGAGCTGGTGGCCCGACGCCGAGATGATCGTGCCGGGTGGTCCGCGCGGCGGCCCCGACCTGGCGGTCACCGGCATGAACCACGACCTGACCGCCGGGGTACGTCAGCGGCTGCGCAACGTGGTGGCCAGCGGCGACGTGCTGATCTGGGAAACCGACCTGGTCAGCCCACCCGACGACCCGGAGCACTGGCCACCCGCGGCGCTGTGGTTGCAGGTGCTGCGCCAGGGCCGGGTACGCCAACTCACCCTCTTCCACCCCGTCCCCGCGCTGGTCTGAAAAAACTTTCCCGACCGAGCGAACTTTCCCCGCGACCCGCGCATCTGGTCCGCGTCATGCACCAGTTGCCGTGTCGGCGGACGCCGCGCGGGTCTCGGATCGGGAGATAGTTCATGGGTTCCACGAGCCACGACGTCAGCGCCCTCGCACCCGGTGCCCACACGTTCACAGTGCACGGCGTTCGGCAGGTCTACCACGTCGCCGGCACCGGTCCGGTCTGCGTGGCGCACTCGGGTGGCCCAGGCATCGAGTGGACGTATCTGCGCACGCCCAGCCTTGAGACGCACTTCACGATGGTCTACGTCGAGCCGGTGGGCACGGGCGCGTCGGGGCAGCTCGACAACGCCGACGATTACCGTCTCGACACGTACGTCCGGTTCCTGCACGCCGTCGTCGAGCACCTCGGCGAACCCCGCGTGTACCTCCTCGGGCACTCGTACGGCGGTTTCGTCGCCCAGCGGTACGCCCTCGACCACCCGGACCGGGTCGCCGGACTGGCCCTGTACGACACCTCACCCGTCACCGGGGCCGAGTTCTGGGCCGAGGCGATGGCCGGCGTCGCCGCGTACCCGCAGCGGCACCCGGACCGACCGGAGGCGGCGGCGATTCCGGCGGCCTTCGAGCAGCTCCACGCGGCGAGGGATGACGAGTCGTTGGGCGCTGCCCTGCGCGCCGTCCTGCCGGTCTACTTCGCGGACTTCTGGGGCCGACAGCACGAGTTCGCCCCACTTCAGGCTGGCGTCCGGATCTGGGCGGAGCCGGCCAACGCCCAGGATCCAGCCCCATTCGACGTCCGGGACAGGCTCGGCGAGATCACCGCGCCTGTCGTGGTGATCGTCGGGGCGTACGACTTCATCTGCGGCCCCCGCTGGGCGGAGCAGTTGCACGCGGGGCTTCCGGACTCGCGGCTGGTGCTGCTGGAGCAGAGCGGACACTTCGCCCATATCGAGCAGCCGGCGGAGTTCACCGACGCCGTGGCGGAGCTGCTGAAGCGTTGACCCACCGCGGTGCCGCCCGTCCCGAGGTCCGTTCGTCACAGCGGGCAGACCTCGGGGTGCGGGCGCGTTGCACGGTCATAAGCTGATCGCTCTGCTGCACCGTGACGAAGAGGAGACCGCCGTGAGCCAGACCGAACGGATGGATTCCGTCGACGAGTGGAACGTGGCCGAGGACGACGGGGTCCTGGACGCCTCCGACACCCTCGACGACGACCGGGTCGGCGACCCCCTCGACACCGGCATCATCGCCGAGGACCACTGGACGGCGGCAAACCGGTTCGGCACCACGCCGGCCGAGGAGCGGGCGGGCGAGTCCCTGGAGCAGCACCTCGCCCAGGAGGTGCCGGATGTGGACCCGTACGCCGAGGGTGGCGACGACGAGGACGAGTTGACCCGTCGGGGGTACGAGGCGGAGGCACGCGCCGGCCGTCTCGTCGCCTACGACGAGGGCGTCCGCGAGGACGACGAGGCCGAGTCGGTGGCATGGGACGCCGGCATCGACGCGGGTGCCGCCAGCGCGGAGGAAGCGGCGATCCACCTGGTCGAGGACCCGGACGGGCCCGGCGACGGCCCGTTGCGCTGACACCGCACCCGCCGCGCTCGGCACCCGGTGGGGTGACGAGCGCGGCGGGGTCGGTCAGTGGATGACGACGGGCGTCCTGGCCTGCTCGCCCTGCGGGTCGTCGAGCTGCGCCGGTTGACGTCGGCGCGGCAGGAACGCCGCCGGGATGAGCGTGAGCACGACCAGCGCGAACGCGACCCAGAACGTGCTCGCGAACGACTTGGCGGCGAAGTCCAACCCGCGCTCGATGATCGACGGGTCCACCGGCATCTGCTGGAGCAGCTCCGGCCGCTGCTGGGAGGCGATCGCCAGCCCGGCTTCGGTGATCGGCTTGCCGCTCTCGTCCACCAGCCCGGGGATCGGCCGGGAGCCGTTGAGCTCGTTGGTGAGGATCACCGACATCACGGCGGCGCCGACCGAACCGCCGATCTGCTGGAGGATGTTGACCAGCGTCGAGCCGCGGGCCACCTCCTGTGCCTGCAACGTCCGCAGCGCCGACGTCATGATCGGCATCATCGTGCCGCCCATTCCCAGACCCATCACGAACAGCGAACCGCCGAGCAGCCAGTACGAGGTCTGCGGGTCGACCTGGGTGAAGCCGAAGAACCCGACGACGATGAGCCCCAGCGCGAACGGGACGGTACGCCCGATCGGCACCCGGTCGGCCAACGTGCCGGCGATCGGCATGGTGATCATCGCGCCGATGCCCTGCGGGGCCATCAGCAGGCCGGCGGCCAGCGTCGACTCACCGCGCACCTGCAGGAAGTAGCTCGGGAACAGCAGGCCGGCGCCCATGAACGCGATGATGAACACGAACATCGTCACCGACGCGATGGTCAGACTGCGGTTGCGGAACAGCCGCAGGTCGAGCAGCGGGTGCCGGGGCTTGAACGAGTAGAGCACGAATGCCACCACCAGCGCGCCGCCGACCAGCATCGGGGCCCAGACCTTGGCCTCGGCGAAGGTGCCCGCCTCCGGCAGGGACGAGACGCCGTAGAGGAACAGTGCGAGACCCGGCGAGAGCATGAGCATGCCGACGAAGTCGAACGACTCGGACGGCTCGGGCGCGTCCTTCGGCAGCGCGACCTGCGCGTAGATCAGGGCGATCAGGCCGATCGGCAGGTTGATCAAGAAGATCCAGTGCCAGCTCGCGGTGTCGATCAGCCAACCACCGAGGATCGGGCCGCCGATCGGCCCCAGAAGCATCGGGATGCCGAGGACGGCCATCAACCGACCGATCCGGTGCGGACCGGCCGCCCGGGTCATGATGGTCATGCCCAGCGGCATGAGCATGCCGCCGCCGAGGCCCTGCAGGACCCGGTAACCGATCAGCTCGCCGATCGTGTCGGCCATGGCGCAGAGCCCCGACCCGATCGTGAACAGGGCCAGCGCCACCATGTAGAGCCGCTTGGTGCCGAACCGGTCCGCCGCCCACCCGCTGAGCGGGATCACGGTGGCGAGCGCAAGGGTGTAGGCGGTCATGGTCCAGGCGACGCGGGCGTAGGACGCGTCGAACTCACTCTGGAATTTGGGCAGCGCCACGCTGACCACCGTCACGTCGAGGATCGACATGATCGCGCCAAGGACGACGACGCCCGCCACCTTGAGCACCGCGCCGTCGAGTTTGTCCGATGTCGCGAGAGATTGCTGTGTCACTAACTCTCCTGAAGTCGATTGAGCCGGCCGACGGTGGGCGGTGGCGGCGATGCCGCGCCAACCGGGCGCGGGGCGCGACGTGCCAGGACGACGACGCGCGGAGGAAGACTAACCGCCCTCTGTGACGATCCGCCGCCGGATTTCGTGACGGACCGGCCGCGTATCCGATCGGCCGTGCGAACTGTGGCCGGACGTCGGGGTGGCAATCAGCCGGCACAGCCGCGAGCTGATGCCCCCTGCGTTGCCGGCGACGCCGCCCTCTTCGCGTCGGTGGCCGCGCGGGATCGGGGCGGCGGGCGGCCCAGATGCTGAGGCGTCACCGATGGTCAGCAGAGAGCTAGCTGCTGCCCCGGCTGGCGTCGAGCGCAGCCTGCTCCACTCGCCGGCGGTGGTCCCGCCACCATGACGCGTCCACGGGGGGCAGGTTGTCGTGCCTGGGCAGCAGCCCGGCCGTGCCGTCGATGAGTTCGCGCACGATGTCAGCGTGGCCGGCGTGCCGCTGGGTTTCCGCGATGACGTGGACCAGGACGTGGTGCAACGTGACCGCCGCATCGCCCCACCACGGGACGTGGCCTACGTCGTGCAGTTCGAGGGCTTCGATGGTGGTGTCGGCGTGGGCGATCACGCGCCCGTACAACGCCACGATCTCCTCGCGGGTCTCATCCGCACTCGCCCACATGTCGGCATTGGTCTCCGCCCCGTCACCGACAAACGGCAGCTCCTGCTCGAACGGTCGGCCGAACACGACGCCGAAGTAGAGGATCTCCATGGCCGCCGAGTGCTTCACCAGACCGAGCAGGTTGGTAGCGGTCGGGGTCAACGGACGCCGAATATCGTATTCGCCGAGGCCGTCGAGCTTCCACAGCAGCGACTCACGGCCGCCCTTCAAGTAACTGTGCAGGTCCGCCTTCATCGCGGCACTATGACATCCGGTCGGGTGTCGGCGTTGCCCCGAGCAGTCCGCGAAGCTCATGACCGGCAGGACACGCCACCCAGCCACGCCGGTGCTGGGGACACGGCCAACCCGAGGTGCCGGGCCCCAGCCAGGGATCGCGGAACCCTGGATGAACCGCACCTGGTTGGGGTTCGGCAGCGGTGCGACGGTCGGTCCATGACACCTTCCACCTGCACCGTTGCCGGCCACTGGATCGGTGGCGAGACCGTCACCGGCTCCGCCGGCACCCTTCCCGTCGTGAACCCGGCCACCGGCGAGGTCATCGCCGAGACCCCGGCCGGCACCGCCGCCGACGTCGACCGCGCCGTCGCTGCCGCCCGAGCCGCCTTCCCGGCCTGGTCGGCGACCACCCCGCGGCACCGGGCGGACGTGCTGCGCCGCCTCGGCGTCGGCCTCGCCGCTCGCACGGAGGAGATCGCCCAGGCGATCACCGCCGAGATGGGCTCTCCGATCGGCATGTCCCGGACCGCCCAGGTCGCGTTTCCGGCCGCCGTGGTCGAGTCCATCGCCGGCCTGGCCGACGACTTCGCCTGGACCGAGGAGGTCGGCAACTCGCTCATCGTCCGCGAGCCGATCGGCGTGGTCGGCGCGATCACGCCGTGGAACTTTCCGCTTCAGCAGATCGTCTCCAAGTTGGCACCGGCTCTGCTCGCCGGCAACACGATGGTCTTCAAGCCATCCGAGAACGCCCCGCTGACCGCGCGCATCCTCGCCGAGGTCGCCGCCCAGGCCGGCGTACCGGCGGGTGTCTTCAAGGTGGTCTACGGCACCGGCGCGACCGTCGGCGAGGCGATCTCCGGCCACCCGGACATCGACATGATCTCCTTCACCGGCTCCACCCGGGCGGGACAGCGGATCTCCGCGGTGGCCGCGACGACTGTGAAGCGGGTCGCACTGGAGCTGGGCGGCAAGGGTGCGAACATCATCCTCGACGACGCCGACCTGCCCACCGCTGTCGAGCGGGGCCTGATGATGGCGTTCAGCAACGGCGGTCAGGTCTGCGGCGCGTGGCCACGGATGCTGGTGCCCGCCTCCCGTCAGGACGAGGTCGTGGCGTTGGCCGTCGAGGCCGCGAAGCAGTACACCGTCGGCGACCCGGGCGACGAGGCCACCCGGATCGGCCCGATGGCGTCCGAGGCCCACCGGCAGAAGGTCGTCGGCTACATCGAGCGGGGCACCACCGACGGCGCCCGGCTCGTGTTCGGCGGCCCACAGCGGCCCGCGGGGCTGACCGTCGGGGCCTACGTCCAGCCGACGATCTTCGCTGACGTCGACCCGGCCTCCGCGATCGCCCAGGAGGAGATCTTCGGCCCGGTGCTGACGATCATCCCCTACGCCGACGAGGAGGAGGCCGTTGCCATCGCCAACGGCACGCTGTACGGCCTGACCAGCGGCGTCTTCGGTGAGCCGGAGCACGCGCTGGCGATCGCCCGGCGGCTGCGCGTGGGCCAGGTCGACGTGAACGCCGGCCACTGGAACCCGCTCGCCCCCTTCGGTGGCTACAAGCAATCCGGCAACGGCCGCGAGTTCGGCCGCTTTGGGCTGGAGGAGTTCCTGGAGACCAAGTCCATCCAACGCTGACCACCCCAGACCGCCCCGACCCACACCTGTCGGTCGAAATCGGGACCCGGACACCCGCCCCGCCCCGCCTGCCCGCCCGCCTGCCCGCCCGACCGCCCGACCGCCCGACCGCCCGACCGCCCGACCGCCCGACCGCCCGACCGCCCGACCGCCCCAAGATCGTGCTGGATCGTGGATGTAGTGGCCTCGATCGCCCCGCACACCACTACAACCAGGATTTAGTGCGATCTTGGGGCGGGCGGGCGGGCGGGCGCAGGGCGCACGGCGCGGGCGCGGGGGCAAAGGGCGCGGGCGGGAATGCGATCTTGGGGTGGGTGGAACAGCGGGGCGGGGCTGGTCTGTTGCACTCGATGTGCCGGTCGATCCGCCGGCACCCACCGATCGGAGACACCCGTGGACCGCGCCCAACTCGCGAGCTTCCTGCGTACCCGCCGGGAGGCCCTGCAGCCCGAGGACGTCGGGTTGCCCCGGGGCCCCCGTCGGCGCACCGGAGGGCTGCGTCGTGAGGAAGTCGCCACGTTGAGCGGGATGTCCACCGACTACTACAGCCGGTTGGAGCAGCAGCGCGGGCCGCACCCCTCGGAGCAGATGCTCGCCGCCCTGGCCCGGGGCCTGCGGCTCTCCCTCGCCGAACGGGATCACCTGTTCCAGGTCGCCGGTCACGCCGTTCCGCGCCGCGCGGTGCGGGCCGACCACGTGAACCCGGGCATGCTGCGCATCCTCGACCGGATGCACGACACCCCGGCCCAGGTGGTGAACCACCTCGGCGAGACCCTGGCGCAGACCGCGCCGGCCGTCGCCCTGCTCGGTGACCAGACCCGGTACACCGGCTTGGCGCGCAGCGCGCACCACCGCTGGTTCACCGACCCGACGGCGCGGCAGCTGCACCCGGCGCAGGATCACCAGACACAGAGTCGCCTGCTCGTGGCGCATCTGCACGCGGCGTACACCCGTGACGGGCGCGGCTCACGGGCCGCCGCGCTCGTCGACGACCTGCTGGCCAGGAGCCAGGAGTTCGCGCAGCTCTGGCGGGAGCACCCGGTGCCCGCCGGCTACTGCCCGCCCAAGCACTTCGTGCACCCGGAGGTCGGGGCGTTGGAGCTGCACTGCCAGACGCTCGTGGATCCCGACCAGTCACAGACACTGTTGGTCTTCACCGCCGTACCCGGGTCGCCGAGCGACGAGAAGCTGCGCCTGCTCGCCGTCATCGGCGGCCAGCTCGTCTGAACGCGATCAGCTCGGGCGGGGGTAGCGGGCCGGGCTGACCCCCAGGTAACGCCGAAAGTGGCGGGTCAGGTGCGCCTGGTCGAAGAACCCGGCCGCGACGGCGGTCTCGACGGGCCGCTGCCCGGCGAGGAGCAGGCGACGGGCCAGCTCGACCCGACGGCCGGTCAGATAGGTGTGCGGTGGCACGCCGTGCGCCTGGGTGAACGCCCGGACCAGGTGGGTCGGGTGGGCGTGCAGCAGCTCCGCGGCTTCCCGAAGGGTGACGCCCTCGACGGTCCGGGCGTCCAGCAGCTCCCGTAGGCGCACCGCTAGACGAGTAAGTCCTAACGACCCCGGGGTGTGGGCATAGACGAAGGGTGTTGAAGATCTGTTTGTGACGACAGACCTCAACACCCTTCTGAC
>NZ_JBITGE010000026.1:0-106966 GCF_044456785.1 Micromonospora sp. NPDC050795
GTGCTTCGGCCCCCGCCGACACCAGCGACGAGACCCTCATCCGCATCGCCGGAACCCGGTGGGCGATCGAGGAATGCTTCCAGACCGCGAAGACCGAGGTCAGCCTGGACCATTACCAGGTGCGTCGCTACGACGCCTGGTACCGGCACATAACACTCGTTCTGTGCGCCCACGCCTACCTCGCCGTCACCGCCGCACACGCCAAAAAGGGGTGGTGCCGGATTCGAGCAAGAGGGTCTCATTCCTCTCACCCTCGGCGAGGTCCGACGTCTCCTGGCACACCTGATCACCACCATCCGACCCTTCGACCACACCCATCGATGACCACGATGGCGACGCCGACACCAGCACCGCGCCAAAACAGCCCACTACCAGCGAAGACTCCACCTCTAAGATCGACGGGGCGAGGGCGGGGCGGGGCGGGGGCGGGGCGAGGGCGAGGGCGGTGAGGGGTGGGTTAGTGAGGGTGGGTTTGGTGATGGGTTGCCAGGACGTCGGCGCCGAAGTCGCTGGCGGGGCGGCGCAGCACGGTGTGCGCGTGGTTGCCGTCCGCTGTGGTGTTGTCGTACTCGATCAGCAGGTCGTCGCCCTGTACCCGGTAGTAGTGCCGCCGCCCGGGGTGGGTCGGGCCGGCCCAGGCGAAGTGCAACGGGCCGGAGTCCAGTCGGGTCGCTTCCCGGATGGCCAGCTCGGGCGGTAACCGGTCGAGGTAGAGGGCGACCACCTGGTCGAGCAGGGCGCGGCCGGTCGGTCCCAGTCGCTGTGCCGGTACGCCGAGGGGCTCCAGCGGCGCGTCGACCCGCCCACGGGTGGCGCTGATGATGTCCGCCGGGGCCTCGTCGGCGATGATCGCGGCAGCCCGCTCGGCGGGGCCCAGCGCGTCGAGCAGGGCGCGGGCCAGGTCCTCTTCGACACCGAGTGGGCGGGAGACCGGCCGGCCGGCGTAGCGGACGGCGGCTGGGTTGGCGCCGAAGAAGATCGGCGCGGGGGAGACCTGACCGTCCACCACTGTCATGTTCACCGACAGGTGGTGCCCTTCGAGTCGCCACGCCCAGCGGTCGTCGCGCGCGGGGTCACCGAACACGGCCACCCAGTAGTCGGCGCTGTGCCGCCCGCGCTGCCAGCCCTCGGCCCGGTCCAGCACCTCCTCCAGTGAGATGATCGCCATCGCCTGTGCGTACGCCGAGGGGCTGAGCGCGGTGGCCAGCAACCGGTGTGCGGCCTTGCGGGCGGTGACGTCGAGTTCGGCGAGGCAGACGCCCGGTCGGGGTCGGGGCCGGTATTCCAGCCAGCGTCGGGCCGCCTCGTCGTCGAACGAGTGCACGGCGCTCTCACGGGCGGCGGGGTCGAGCGCGGTCAGCAGCGAGGTGGCGGCCGCCCGCATCTGCTCCGGCAGGGGATCTTCCACCGACCCTGTATACCGGCCGGCCGTGCCGGTGTCAGCCGACGCGCAGCAGCTCTGTCATCTCCGGCAGGTCGAAGAAGCGCGCCGTCTCGATGGCCGACGGGTTGCCGTGTGCCGGATCCGCGCCGGCGGCGAGAAGCGCGCGGACCGCTTCGGCGCTGCTGCGGAAGACCGCCGCTGCCAATGCGGTCTGACCTCGGTCGTTGGCTCGGGTGTGGTCGGCGCCGCGGCTGAGCAGGGCGGCCACCGTGTCCGGGTGGGAGTGGTACGCGGCCAGGATGAGCAGCGTGTCGCCCTTGTCGTTGGTGAGGTTGACCGGCAGGCCGGCGTCGATCTGCGCCGCCAGTTCGTCGGTGGTGCCGGCGCGGGCCAGGTCGAACATGCGGTGCGCGAACGCCAGCGTCTCGGCGTCGAGGTTCTCGGTCACCGGTCCAGGATAGGGCGTGTATCCCGGATCCTCGCCCGCCGACGACGGACCCGGACGACGCCCGGCAGCGTTGCCTGGACGTCCGGATGCAACACCGGTATCCGGACGTCCAGCCGCCTTGCCGGATCGCCGTCTGGGCCTCGTCTCGGCTCGACGAGGATCCGGGGTACACGTCCCCGCCACACCGGTCCTGATAGGTTGCTCGGCCGGCGCGCAGGGTGAGGGGTCCGATGGGTGAGACGGTGTACGTGGGCAACGCGGGCGTGGACGGCGCCACCAACGCTGGTTGGTTGCTCGGGCACTTCGCGCCGCCGGGGGAGATCCGGCACAGCACCGACGTCGAGGTGAAGTGGGGCGTGCATCCGCCCGGGCAGGCCCGGTCGCGGTGGGCGACCGGCGAGGTGCGCACCACTCTGCTCGTACTCGTCGAGGGGTGTTTCCGGGTGGAGCTGCCGGACCGGACGGTGCGGCTGGCCGCTCCGGGCGACTACGTGGTGTGGGCGCGTGGGGTGGACCATTCCTGGTTCGCCGAGCGCGCGTCGGTGGTGTTGACAGTGCGCTGGCCCTCGTTGCCGGGCTACCGCGCGGACCCCCCGGTGCTGCGCTGATTCACCCGAGCGGATGACCTGCGTCCCACCAGACGGAATTACCTACTAAACCTATAGGCTTTGCCGTCTAGAGTACGAGAGCACCCCGCCGAACGACCCGCGAGGAACCGCCATGACGCACCACCGTCCGGAGCCCGACCTGCTCACCGTTGCCGCCGGGTGGGCCGACCCGGCCGGCTGGCCGGTCGCGCTGCGCTTCGATCCAGCCGAGCGCTGGTACGCCCGTCTCGCCGTCGGCGACGAACACGAGGTGTGGGCGCTGAGCTGGCTGCCCGGGCAGGGCACCGACCTGCACGACCACGGCGGCTCCTCCGGAGCGTTCCGAGTGGTCAGCGGCGTGCTCACCGAGGAGACGGTCAGCGCCGGCCGACTGCGCCCCCGACTGTTGCCGGCCGGTGCGGGCCGCCGCTTCGGCCCCCGGCACGTACACCAGGTGACCAACCGGGGCGTCGATGCGGCGGTCAGCGTGCACGTCTACCGGCCGGCGCTGCTGCGGATGACCCGCTATCACCTCCTCGACGGGCGGCTGCGGGTCGCCGAGGTCGCCGAGGCCGGTCGGTCCTGGTAGTCGCGCGCCCCGAGAACCCCCTGTCACCGGAAGGAATCCGATAATGCAGACAACCGCCGAGCACTGTCCCGCCCCCGTGCCGCCACCGGGATCCCGGGGCATCGACGAGATCCTGGCCGCCGCGCGGGCCCGGCTGCGCCGGCTGGACCCGGAGCGGGCGCACCTCGCGTACCGGGGCGGAGCGCTGCTCGTCGACATCCGCCCGGCGGCACAGCGGGCCGCGCACGGCGTGGTGCCAGGCTCCCTCATCGTCGAACGCAACGTGCTGGAGTGGCGCTTCGACCCACGCTGCGCGGCCCGGCTGCCGCAGGCCGTCGACTACGACGTGCCGGTGGTGATCCTCTGCCAGGAGGGCTACACGTCGTCCCTGGCCGCCGCCGCTTTGCAGGACGTCGGGCTGCACCGGGCCACCGATGTGGTCGGTGGGTTCGCGGCCTGGCGCATCGCCGGCCTACCGGCCCTCGGCCCGACCCCACTGCACCACCCTTCACCCCTCGCGTCCCCGGTCAACGCCGGGTGGGCGCCCCGCTGACCGTCACGCCACACCCGGCGTGGCGCGCGTACCGCCACTCAGGAGGCACCATGTCCGTCGTCGCCATCCCCACGCGCCGTCACCCCGGCGTGCGTCCGTCGGCCCGTCCGCGCACCAGCCCGACCCTGACCATCACCCTCGACCTCGTCCCCGGGCCGCTGAGCCCTCGCCTGGCCCGGCTCGTGCAGCTGCTCGGCGAGCTGGCCGAATCGGGGGAGGGTCAACTGCAGGCCGTGGAGGAGCCCGCGTCGGGGCCGCGGCCGGCCCCGCGCCCCGCCGCACCGGACCACGTCCGCATCCTGGCCGGCTCGCGGATGGTCCGCCAGGGCGATCGGGACATCGCGCTGACCCGCATCGAGTACGAGCTGCTGCTGTTCCTGGCCGAACGGCCCCGCCGGGTCTTCACCCGCCTGCAACTGCTCTCCAGCGTCTGGGGCTACGAGCACGCGGTGGCCCGGACGGTGGACGTGCACGTCCGCCGGCTGCGCGCCAAACTGGCCGGTTCGGAGGTGGTCACCACCGTCTACGGCGTCGGCTACCGGCTGGCCGACGAGGCCCTGATCAGCGTGGATCACGGCAGCTGAGCCCTGGTCCGGAGGCGATGTGGCCGCCTGGTGAACCGGTCGGGGACCCCCGTAACGGGGCATGTCGACGACTCTGCTGTAATCATCAGGACTCGTACGCAGAGCGAGCATCCGGCTCCGATGCGTTCGTCAATTGTCACATTCATGCAACGCAGCCGCCTCTTGACCCTCGCCCAGGCGCCGGGAAGCATCGATGAAGCGGCGTCCCGGGCCGTGGGGAGATACCCGGACCAGCCCAAGGAGGACCATGTCGGTCAGCCCCGCCTCGTCGCGTGCCGGATGGCATACGTCCCAACCCGCGGTGCCCGGTCGACCTCCCGGCGGCCAGCGTCGCCCGGCGAACACCGCCGCGCCCGTGCTCACTGTGACGCTGTCCATCCCACTGGCCTGTGAGGAGTCGCTGACCCCGGCGGCACGCCGGCTGTTGGAGGCCGCTCGCGAGATGCTGGAGCGGGGCGAAGGCGTGATCATCGGCTCGGTCCCGACCGAACGTCGCCCCGACCAGGCGCCCGCCAACCGGTCGCCGGCCCGCCCGATCAGCCCGACCATCCCCGCCCTGCACATCCTCGCCTCGTCGCGTTCGGTGCTGCGCGACGAGGAGCCGCTGCCGCTGACCCGGCTGGAGTTCGACCTGCTGCTGCACCTGGTCGCCCACCCGCGCCGGGTGTTCACCCGCCTGCAACTGCTCAACGCCGTGTGGGGCTACGAGCACGCCGGCGTGCGCACCGTCGACGTGCACGTGCGTCGGCTTCGCGGCAAGGTCGGCGTCGACGTCCCACTGGTCACCACCGTCTATGGCGTGGGCTACCGGCTGGCCGACGACGCCCGGGTCACCATCGACCGCAGCGGCTGACCGACGACACCTCCGCACCCGGCGCGGGGCAGGATGGTCCGGTGCGCATCCGCCCCATCTCGCCCGACCTGCTCGTCACCGAGCTGACCGGCCGGCTGGCCGACGCGGCGACCCGCGCCGCGAGCGCCGCCGCCGGGCCCGCGCGGCTGCGGGTGGCAGTGGACGGCGCCCCCGCCGCCGGCGCCGACGAACTGGCCGCGGCGCTGGTCGACCCGCTGCGCGCGCAGGGCCACCCGGTGCTGCACGTCCGCGCCACCGACTTCCTGCGCCCCGCGTCGCTGCGCTTCGAGCTGGGGCGCACCAACCCGGACTCCTTCTACGAGGCCTGGGTCGACGAGGCCGGGCTGCGCCGGGAGGTGCTCGACCCGGCCGCCGCCGGCGGCAACGGCCGGCTGCTCCCGTCGCTCTGGGACGCCGACGCCGACCGGGCCAGCCGTGCCCGCTACGTCGACCTGGCACCCGGCGGTGTCGTCCTGGTCAGCGGCTCACTGCTGCTCGGCGGCGGCCTGCCCTTCGACGTGACCGTCCACCTGGAGTTGTCCCCGGCGGCGCTTCGCCGACGCACCGAAGCGGCCCAGCAGTGGGCGCTGCCGGCCTTCGACCGGTACGCCGAGGAGGTCGCCCCGGCGAGCTTCGCCGACGTCGTGATACGCGCCGACGACCCCCGCCGACCAGCGCTCGTGGAGCCCGGCGAAAACGACTGACAACAACCGAGAATTCGTCGGTTTGCCCGGCTGGTCCGGCGGGTACTCGCCCGGCTCACAGAGCACGGGTGATCGCCCGCGCACCGAACGCGACCGTGACCGGGGCCCCGCGCCGCCGGCACCCGGTTCACCTTGTGCCACAGGCCCAGGAAAGGCAGGCAGCGATGCTCGTCCACGACACGGTCGGTACGGCCCGGTCCCAGACGGAGATCGACCAGATCCGACAGTCGCTCCAGGCACGCTACGACGAGCTGACCGCGGAGTACGACCAGGCGGTGCTCCAGAGCCAGGTGCTGCGGCTGGTGGAGGTCGGCGACACCGCCGGCGACGACCAGGCCGACAGCGGCACCAAGACGGCCGAGCGGGACACCGCCCAGTCCCTGTTGCGCACCATCCTCGACCGCCGCGCCCAGTACGAGCACGCCCTAGGCCGGCTCGAGGAGGGCACCTACGGCTGGTGCGAGGGCTGCTCGGCGGCGATCCCGGTGGAGCGGCTGGAGATCTTCCCGTCCGCCACCACCTGTGTGACGTGCAAGCAGACTCGCGAGCGGCGGGCGGCCTGAGCCACCTCAGCGGTTGCCGGTCGGTCCGGGACGCGATGGACTTCAGCCATGGGTGACATCCTCGTGGGCACCGCGTCCTGGACCGACCGCACACTGCTGGACTCGGGGTGGTATCCGCAGACCGCCGACACCCCGGAAAAGCGGCTGGCCTACTACGCCAAGCAGTTCCCGCTGGTCGAAGTGGACGCCACCTACTACTCGCCGCCCGCCGAGGCGACCGCGCGGCTGTGGGCCGAACGCACCCCGGCGGGCTTCACCTTCAACGTCAAGGCGTTCAGCCTGCTGACCGGGCACCCCACCCGGGTCAGCGCGCTCTACAAGGACCTGCGCCCGGAGACCGACAAGAAGAACGTCTACCCCGACGACCTGCCCGCGCAGTCGTACGAGGAGGTGTGGACGCGTTTCCTGTCCGCGCTGGACCCGCTGGTCGAGGCCGACAAGCTGGGCGCGCTGCTGTTCCAGTTCCCACCCTGGTTCACCATCAAGCGGGCCAACAAGCAGTACCTGCTGGAGGTGGCGAAGCGCTGCGCGCCGCTGCGCCCGGTGTACGAGTTCCGGCACGCCTCCTGGTTCGACGGCGACAACGCCGACGAGACCCTGGCCTTTCTGCGCGAGCACAAACTGCCGTACGTCTGCGTGGACATGCCGCAGGGCCACCGTTCGTCGCTGCCCCCGGTGCTGGCCGCCACCGCGGACCTCGCGGTCATGCGCTTCCACGGGCACAGCGACAAGTGGACCAGCAAGGACATCCACGAGAAGTTCGGCTACCACTACTCCAAGCGCGAGTTGGCCGACTGGGCGCCGAAGCTGCGCGAGCTGGCCGACGAGGCCGGCCAGACCCACGTGCTCATGAACAACTGCTACCGCGACTACGCGCAGACCAACGCCACGACCCTCGCGGCTCTCCTCGACGTCGACTGACCTCACCCGATCAGGGTGGGGACGACTCACCCCACCCACCGGCAGGGTGGACGCGGTGGGTACGGCCGTCCACGGGCGGCCGACGCCGGAGACGACACGGAGGTGACGGGGATGACGGTTCGAGTGGTGACGGATCGACGGCGTGGTGCCGTCCTGCACGTGGTCGGCACGCCCGACAACGCCCGGCGCGCACCACAGGGCAGCCCGGTGCGGGCCCGCCGTGGCCCGGTGGGGCCGCCGCGCCGCGCCGACGACCGACGGTGGGACACCACGGAACGGGGGTCGACCGATGGCTGACTCGATGATCTCGGCGTTCGAGTCCTCGCTGGACAAGACGAACCTCATTCTCAAGGACATCGAGAACGCCTACGGCTGGCCGAAGGAACGGCGCAACCAGTCGTACGCGGCCCTGCGCACGGTGCTGCACCTGCTGCGCGACCGGCTGCCGGTGGACGAGAGCGTGGAGTTCGCCCAGCAGCTGCCGGTGCTGGTACGGGGCATCTACTTCGATGGTTGGGTGCCGTCCGACGTGCCGATCAAGCTCAACCGTGACGACTTCCTCTACGAGGTTCGGCAGGGCTTCCCGTACGACGCGGAGGGTGGCCCGGAGCGGGTGACACAGGTGGTGCTGGACACGCTGCGCCGCCACGTCACCCAGGGTGAGTGGCAGGACGTGAAGGACACCATGCCCAAGGACCTCGCCACGATGCTGCCGTGACGGTCTGACACACCGCGAGCCCGCCCGACCGCTGTCGGGCGGGCTCTCAGTCGTCCTCGGCGGGCACCCGCGACACCCCACCAGGATCACCAACCCGTCCTGGCACTCTCCGCCGCCGCTCGCGAACTGCCCGTGTCGCCCCGGTTCGGCGTCTACGGTGAGGGTTAGAGAAGATCGCGCGTGGGGTACCACCCGCAGCACGACGGACCCCGGCGTACGGCGGGGCGGCACACCCGAGGGAGTACCGATGGCACTCAACGATGACGACATGCAGACCACCGGCGGCGGCGGCGCGGAGGGTCCGGCCGACGGCGGTGCGACCCCCGGCCAGCACGACGGTGGCGCTGACGGCGGCGCGGAAGGTCCCGCCGACGGTGGTGCCACCCCGGGTCAGCACGACGGTGGCGCCGATGGCGGCGCGGAGGGTCCCGCCGATGGCGGTGCCACCCCGGGTCAGCACGACGGTGGCGCCGATGGCGGCGCGGAGGGTCCCGCCGATGGCGGTGCCACCCCGGGCCAGCAGGACGGTGGCGCTGACGGCAGCGCCCGGTAGCGGCTCGCCATGACCTACCTCGACCCGCCGGGCGGCCACCACGGTCGCCCGGCGGTTCCGTCCGCCGAGGCCACCGCGGCGCTGGCCCGCTGCGTCTCGGTCGAACCGGCCAAGTTCGCCGCCGCGTACTGGGGGCACACCCCGCTGCTGTCCCGAGCCGCCGAACTGCCCGACCTGGCCGGCTTCACCGACCTGCTCAGCCCCGCCGACGCCGACGACCTGCTGAGCCGGCGCGGTCTGCGTACCCCGTTTCTGCGCGTCGCCAAGGACGGCCAGCTGGTCGCGGCTTCGCGCTGGACCGGCGGTGGCGGCGCGGGTGCCGAGATCGGCGACCAGGTGCTCGACGAGCGGGTCCTGGAGCAGTACGCGTCCGGGGCCACCCTCGTGTTGCAGGGGTTGCACCGGATCTGGCCGCCGCTCATCGACTTCGCCCGCGACCTGGGCCTCGCGCTCAACCAGCCGTTGCAGATCAACGCCTACCTGACACCGGCCGGCAGCCAGGGCTTCGCCACCCACTACGACACCCACGACGTGTTCGTGCTCCAGGTCGACGGCCGCAAGCACTGGCGAATCCACCCGCCGGTCCTGCCCGACCCGTTGGAGAAGCAGCCGTGGGGTGGACGCGCCGACGAGGTCGGTGCCACCGCGCAGGGGCCGGCCGCGCTGGACGTGGTGCTCGCCCCCGGTGACGCCCTCTACCTGCCCCGGGGATGGCTGCACAGCGCGCAGGCACAGGACGCCAGCTCGCTGCACCTGACCGTGGGCATTCGCGCGCTCACCCGCTACGCCCTGGTCGAGGAGCTGCTGGCGCTGTCCGCCGAGGACCAGCGACTGCGGGCCAGCCTGCCGTTCGGCACCGACGTCGCCGACCCGGACGCCATCGAGCCGGAGCTGACCGAGACCGTGGAGGCGCTGCGGGACTGGCTGCTGCGGGCCGACCCGAGCGCCGTCGCCGCGCGGTTGCGCCAGCGCGCCTGGCCGGCCGCCCGCCCGGCGCCGATCCGACCACTCGCCCAGGCCGACGCGCTGGCCACACTGGACGCCGACTCCCGGCTCACAGTGCGGCCGGGCCTGCGGTGGCAGCTCGTGCCACACGGGTCGGACAGCGTGGCGCTGCGGCTCTTCGACCGCACCATCACCCTTCCGGTGACCTGCGAGCCGGCCGCCCGCGCCCTGCTCAGCGGAGTGGTCACCCGGGTCGGCGACCTGCCCGGCCTGCCCGACGACGCCGACCGGGTCACCCTGGCCCGCCGCCTGCTCCGCGAGGCCGTCCTGATCCCGGCCTGACCGGTCGCATCGAGGACGGGCGCAGCGCCCTGGGCACACCCTGCCCAGGGCGCTTCACGTCCCGAGGACCTGACGAACGGTCAGTGACACCGGACGCCACGTCCTGTTGGATGTGGGGGACGGTGCCGCGAAGGGATTCGTCCATGGGTTCTGATGGTCGTCGCTCGGCCGGATGGGTCGTGGCCGGTGTGCCGATATTGGCTGCGCTGGGCGGCCTTGCCGCTAACGCAGCTTCCGACCAGCAGCGTTGGCCCAGGGCCCTTGAGCTGGTGCGACAGAATCCGTGGTTGACCTTAGGCGTCATAACTCTGATGTGTGTGGGATCCGAGGCGGTGTTGCTGTGGCCGCGCCGGAGATCCAAGAGCGTTGTCCCCGCCGAGACTGAGCAGCCGGGCCCGCGTCGTATGCCGAATCGGAATCCGTTGTTCACGGGCCGAGAACAGATGCTGGACGAGCTCCACCTGCGACTCGAATCATCTGTCGTCTGTCTGCAGGGCATCGGTGGTTCCGGTAAGACAAGTTTGGCAGTCGAATATTCGCACAGATTCAAAGAGCGCTTTTCCGTGATTTGGTGGATAGCTGCCGAACAGCCTCCGCTCGTAACAGAACAATTGGCGGCGTTGGCTGTCGAAGTGGGTGAAGCGACCGAAGGAACACCAGTCAAGGATGCTGCCGAGAAGGCTCGGGGCTGGCTGCGCGGCCACCGGGGCTGGTTGGTGGTGTTGGACAACATGCCGGGAACCGAGCTCGTTTCTCCGGCAATTCCCGATGGTGCTGGTCGAGTGCTGATCACCTCGCGAGCCAACTACTGGAATCAGCTAGGAGCGTTGATTCAAGTGGATGTATTCTCCCGGACAGAGTCGGTGGCCTTATTGACAGCGCAGTTGGGCGGGATCAGCCCGTCGGACGCGGACAGGGTCGCGAACGCGGTGGGCGATCTGCCCCTGGCGGTAGCGCAGGCGGCGGGTTTCATGGTGGCGACGGGCATGCGGCCCAGTGAGTACGTCGATGCGATCGACGCACATGCGATCGAGATTCTGGACCGCGGCAGGCCGGTCGGGTATCAACTGTCGTTGGCCGCGGTGGTCGCGCTCTCCGTCGAACGGCTCAGTGTCGAGGATCCCGTCGGGGTCAGCATCCTGAATCTGTGTTCGTTCCTGGGACCAGAGCCGATTCCCTTCACCTGGCTCACTCGTATGCCGCAGGAGGGAAGTCGAAGCGCCCTCGCCAAGGCCTCACCCGTCAAACTGAGGTCATCGGTGGGGCGGCTGGTGGAATTCGGCCTTGCGCGGCTCGACTCGGACGGAGGGTCGCTCGTGGTGCACCGCACGACGGCGGCAGTCGTGCGCGACCTGCTCACCGTACGGACGCGAAGCAGGCAGTGGCAGTTGGCCGGTGAATTGCTCGCCGCGAACCGATCCGACGACCCCTCTGAGTTGACCCTCTGGCCGCAGTGGTCCGTCCTGACTGCTCACGTCGGCCCGCATCTACGGCTGGCGCCCGGATCCGCCGACGCGGGCAGCCAGGATTATCGAAGAGTCGTTCTCGATGCCGCCCGGTATCTGGAGCTGTCCGGACAGGCCGCATCAGCGAATGAACTCGCCCGCGCAGCTCGCGAGAGATGGACCCAATCGCTGGGCAGCGACGATCTGGATGTCCTGCGGGCAGCTCGGCGCCAGTCGGCGACGCTTCCCCCGGCGCATCCCGACGCGTTGGGCATCGAGACGGACACACTTGCCCGCTTGCAGCGCCTGCTCGGTCCGGACGATCCGGAAACCCTGTCTTCGGCTGGCAACTGCGCCAGGGCCATGGCCGACCTCGGGAGATACGAGGACGCACGGCAGTTGAACCGTGACACTCTCACTCGCCTGCGGCGGATCTTCGGTGACGATGATCCCAGGACCCTGCTGTCCGCCGACAATCTGGCTAATCGAATGTCCGAGCTTGGTGAACACGAAGCTGCGAGGGCATTGCACCGCCAGGTCCTGGACCGCCGGGAAGTCGTGCTTGGTCACGATCATCCGGACACCCTGATTACCAAGGCCCAACTCGCTCTCGACCTCGCGAATCTCGGAGAACTGGACGAGGCGAGGACGTCGGGTCGCCTGTCCCTTGCCGAGCTCGGCCGCAGGCTTGGTCCCGACCACCGCAGCACTCTGCGGGCGGCGGCCATCCTCGCTGAAATTCTGCGCCGGGAGGGCAGTCTCCAG
Source organism: Micromonospora sp. NPDC050795 (assembly GCF_044456785.1). NCBI lineage: Bacteria > Bacillati > Actinomycetota > Actinomycetes > Micromonosporales > Micromonosporaceae > Micromonospora > Micromonospora sp. NPDC050795. The sequence continues at coordinate 11,934 of NZ_JBITGE010000026.1, forward strand.
GAGGCGCGCGCTCTTGACGAGGAGACTCTCCAACGTCGCAAGCGGGTGTTGGGCACAGACCATCCCGAAACCTTGGCCCTGGCTCAGAGCCTTTTTCCGAACTCGTCCCAGCAGGGATGAGCCGGGAATGCCCGGTGTCTAGCTGGTGCTGTCTCGCGCGCCGAGCGCCACGTCCGTTGTTGACTGCGGCCATCCGGGGGCCTTCGTCGGATCAGCGGCCGAGGGCCAGCAGCAGCCCGGTGGCGACCACCCCCGCACCGAGGACCACTGTGATCGGCCGGGGGCCGAGCACCGCGTGCCGGCGGTCGGCCAGCACCCGCGCCGGCACCAGACCGACCAGCGGCCCGAGCAGGGTCACCACCAGCGCCAGCACCGGCAACCCGACCGCGAGGTCTCCGCCGTACCCGATGCCGAGCGCGCGGGCGCCGGCCCCCAGCGCGTACGCCAGCACGGCGCCGGCCACCCCGCAGAGCGCCAGCAGCGGGTTGACCGAGCCCGGCAGCTCGCCCGGCTGACCGGCCCGGTCGAGCAGGTCACGGGCCTTGGCGAGCAGCACCACCGGGTCGCTGGCCCCGACGCCGTTCGCCGGGGCGGGCGGGCCACCGAGACGGCGGGCACCGAGGCGCGAACGGACCTGCTGCCACAGGTGGGTCACCTCGGCGCCGACCCGTTCCTGCTGCTCACGGGCAGCGACCAACTCCTCCTCGGCGCTCTGGAGCTGGTCGGCCGCCTCGGCGACGGCCCGCTCGGCGGCAACGCACTGCCGCTCGTGCCAGGTGTGCGCCTCGGCGCGCTGCTCGCGTACCCGCGCGCTGAGGTCGGCCAGCCGCCGTAGCTGCGCCGCGTACGTCTCGCTGGTCACCGGTTCGTTCATCGTGTCGGTCCATACGGGATGATCACCTGTCCGGTGCGGTGCACCGCCCGGTCGAAGAAGAGCCCCCGCCAGGGGCGGGGATACCAGTCCGGGCCGCCGGTGCCCGGGTAGAGCGACGAGCCGAGCTCGCCGCCGTGCGCGTCCAGGGCCACCCAGGCGCCGATCTGGTCGGTGCGGGCGGCCGGCCCACCGAGATCGGCGCGCATCCGGGCCACACCCCGCCACCAGGCCAGCACGTGCGTGCGTCGTTCCGGCCCGTCGTGCATGATGCGACGCAGCTGCTCCAGGCCGGTCCGCCGGCCCACGCGGGCGGCCAACGCGCCCGCTGCCGCGTCGACGGCGAACAGCAGCAGGTAGTGCGGAGTTCCCGGGCCGCTGAGCGCGTCGGCCGTCTCGGCCATCAGCTCCCCGACGGTCTCCTCGTCGTACCAGGCGGCGTCGTCGGCCAGGTCGTCGTAGAGGGCGCGGGCGATCGGGTCGGCGTCCGGGTCGAGGCAGGCGATGGAGAACCGGGCGGTGCCCGGCGGGTGCTGACGGGCCAGCGACCGGGCCGCCGCGTCGAGCACCGCGCACGCCTCGTCGACGCGGGTGCCGAGCACCGCGAGGTTGCGGCCCGGGGCGCGCGGCAGCCGTAGCGACGCCGAGCGGGACTGCACGTCGATGATCTCGCCGAGCAGGGCCACCGGGTTGCGCGGCGCGGTTCCGTCCGGCGGTACGGCGAGCGCCCGGAAGTCCGGGGCGTCCGCCAGCCGGGGGATCGCGTCGCCGTCGAAGAGCCGGGCCGGCGCCGCGTCGGGGGCGCGCATCCGCCACAGCCGGTGTTGCAACCCGCTCCAGGTCTCCCAGTCGCTGGCTGCCGGGATGCGGGCCACCTCGTTGCCCTCCACCATGCCCGACTCGGCGTTGACCACCGCGTGCCAGCGCGGCAGCGACTGCGCCGCGTCGTTGCGCTCGGCGAGGATGCGCAGCGCCTTGGGCAACGCGATGCGCAGGGCGAACTGGGCGACCAGCGCGGGGCGGCCCCACAGCGCCTCGATGCCCCGCACGTCCTGCGAGGCCAGGACGAGGTGGATGCCCTGGGAGCGGCCGCGGCGGGCCAGGTCCTCCAACAGGTCGGCCGCCTCCCGGGCGACCACGTCCCGGCCGGCCAGCAACATCTGGAACTCGTCCACCACGGCGACGATGCGTGGCCAGTGCCCGGTCGGGTCGACCGCCCGCAGCTCGGCCAGCTTGGTCACCTCGTGTTTCTTGGCCGCGTCGGCGCGTCGGCGCAGCTCCTCGGCGAGGAAGCGCAGCAGCGCCAGCCCGAATTCCCGGTCGGTGTTGACGTTGATGCCGACCAGCCGCATGTGCGGCAGCCAACTCGGGTCACGCCGGCCCTGCGCGAACCGCGCGAAGGAGACCCCTTCCTTGAAGTCCAGCAGGTAGAACTCCAGCTCGGCGGGGGAGTAGCGGGCGGCGAGGGCGCCGATCCACGCGAAGATCAGGTTGGTCTTGCCGGTACCGGACGGCCCGCCGATCAGCGCGTGCGGTGGGTAGTCGCCGAGCGTCAACCGCACCGGCCGGCCCTGTGGGCCCTCACCGATCGGCGCGGTCAGCCCGTCGGCGGAGTCCTCCCGCCACATCAGCTCGGGCGGGGGCAGCAGGTCGGTGAAGGGAGTCGGCGGCGGGCCCGCGTTCACCCGGGCGGCGACGTCCCGGCAGGTCTCGGTGACCAGCGCCGCCGGTGGCGGTGGGTCCAGCCGGACCGGCAGCCCGGCCGAGCCGCCGATCCGCGCGCCGGACACGCCGGCCACCACCCGGGTCACCGTCGGATCCTCTGGCAACGGCACACCGTGCACCACCAGGTGTACGCCGCAGGCGGCGCCGGCCCGCACCACGCGGTCCAGTTGCCCGCGCTCGTGCCGGTTCAGCTCCTCCCCGCCGAGCAGCACCGCCACCCGCCACGGCTCGGGTCGTCGGCCGGTCGCCGCCGCCAGTTCGCGCAGCGACGCGTACTCACCGGCGAGGACCGTCTCGTTGATTCGGCGGATCTGCTCCACCAGGTCGTCCAGCAGCGGGCCCAGCCCGCCCGGGCCGACGAAGGTGAGCAGTCCCGCCGTGCCCAACGGGGCGAACCCGGCCAGGCCGCCGCCGAGCTGGTCCGGGTCGTACCCGACCAGTCGTACCACCCCGGGGTCGGCACGGCCGACGGCCCGCAGCAGCAACGCGGACACCACCGCGTCGCAGCCGGCGCGGTCGTCCCCGGAGAGGTGCACGTGCCCGGCGTCGAGCAACGGCACCAGCGCGGGCACCGGGTCGACGCCGTCGATCCGGACCGTGCCGACCCGCAGCGCGCCGGGCGGTTCGGCCCGGCGGGCGGGCGTCGGCGTCCACCCGGCCCAGTCGGCCCCCGCGCAGCCGGGCGCCTCCTGCCGGGCGGCGTCGGCGGCCCGCCGGGCCAGCTCCGCGATCCGGGTGGAGTAGCGGGCGTCGATCTCGGCGATGCGGCGGTCCCGTTGGGCGCCCACCCGTTCCGGTACGGCAGCCGCGGCCCGCTGGACCCGGGCCAGTCGTTCCCGCCCGGCGGTCAGGTCGGCCTGGGCGGCGGACAGTCGGGTGCGGGTGGCGCCCAACGCCTCGGCGAGGGTGTCGCGGACCCGGCTGGCCAGTTGACCGCGCCGGTCAGCCATCGGAGCCCCGACGCGTCGGCGCGTCCCGCCAGGGGCTGCCCGAGCGTGGGGGCGGCCCAGCGGGGCGTGGCGGCGGCGCATCCGAGCGCTGCGGCAGGCCACCGGAGCGCTGCACCGCACCGCCGACGCGGGGAACCGCGCCCGCCGATCGCCCGGTCCCGCCCGGCTGCTGCGTGCCCGCCGGTTGCCCGGCCCGCGCCGCCTGCCCGGCGTCGCCTCGCTGCCCCGTACCCGCCGGTTCTTTCGCGCCGCCGGCCGGCAGGTCCCGGCCGAGGCGGGCGAGCAGCAGCCCGGTCGCCACCCCGGCGGTCACCGCGGAGTCGGCGGCGTGCGGTGGTTCCCCCGAGGCGCGCGGCGGCGGCATCCGGCACACCCGGGTCAGCAACGTCTCCAGCACCGGCGGCGGCAACCCGGGCAGCAGGTCGCGCACGCGTCCGTCCAACTCGCCGCGCAGCCGCCCGAGGTCGGCGGCGCGAGGTGGGTGTCCGAGCAACTCGCCGGCCAGTTCACGCAGCAGCGGCGGCGCCAGCGCCGCCATGCCCAGCCCCACGTCGGCCGGGGCTCGGCGCAGCTCCTTGCGGAGCCGGTCCCGGTCGCCGGAGCGGACACCACCCACCACTCGGCGCAGCAACTCCTGGGAGTCGTCCACCCGCTCGTCGGGCTCGTCGTCGGTGCCCTCGCGCCCGCCGGTCAGCTCGGCCACCCGCACCGACCACCAGCGGCGCATTCGCACCTGCTCGGCCGGCTCCGGCGCGACCGCGGCGGGCCCGGACACCGGTGGCGTGTCGTGTCGGGGAGCGCGTTGCTGCTCAGGGCGGGGCGCCGGGGCGCCGTCCGCGCCGAGCCCGATCGCCGTCAGGTACGCCGACAGCTGTTCCTGGGCCACCCGCAGCGCGTAGCCGGCGCTCTCGGCGTGCTCGGTGGCGGCGGAGAGCTCGGGCACACCCATCGGGTTGGCCGACTCCTGTCGTACCCAGCGCAGCCGCTCCGCGGCCAGGCCGAACTTCTCCAGCGCCTGCCCGAGCAGCGCGACCGGGAACTCCTCGGTGGCGGCACGGACCTGCCCGCCGACATCCTCGATGATGGACACGACGGCCTACAGGGTGGAGACGTAGAGCTGCGCCTGCTCCACCGCGACAAGTGTCGCGGCGAGACACTCCTCCAACTCCTGGCTGGCCTGGGTCAGCGACGCCTGGGCCGCCTCCACCGTCTCGTGCCCGCTGCCCTCCAGTGCCCCGGCCAGGGTCTGTTGTGCCTCGGAGAGTTTCTCGCCGGCTGCCTGCACGGCTGTCTGCCCGTCTCCGATCTGTTGGAGGGCGACATCGATGGCAGCTTTCAGCTCGGCGACGCTCGCCACGGCGGAACCTCCTGGGGGCGGGGAGATCTCCATTAGAGCCTATCGCCGGTTCCGAAAGAACATCCGCCCTGTCGGTGTTCCTGCCCGCCTGTCCGGAAGGCCCTCGGAAGTGCCGGGAGTCCGATCTGTGGGAGTCCCAGTGCGAGAACTTCTCAGTTGCTGGTCGGGTTCTCGCGGAGCCAGCGCGGGCCGTACACCTCGGCGCCCAGCGCCGTCACCCGGCCACGCAACTCCCGGTCGGCGGTGACCACCAGCCGCCGACGCCGCGGCGCGCCTTCCACCAGCTCGACCACCGTGTCGTCCCCGGAGCCGGCGGCGGAGACCACCCGCACACCCTCGGTGCCCGGCACGTCCCGCGCGGCCCCCTCGACCACCAGGACCACCTCCACCGGGGCGGTCAGCCGGGCCGGCAACCCGACGGTCGCCACCGGGGCGAGCGAGTCGCGCAACCGGGCAGCGGCCCCGGCACGGTCACGCCACCACCCGTTCGGGCGCGAGCCCACCACGTTGGCGCCATCCACGATCAGCAGCGGGGTCTCATCCATCCGGTCAGCCTGCCACCACCGCCCGGCCCTGGCCCGACGCCACTCCCAGAATGCCGGTCCTCCGCCACCTGCGGCGTTTGTCGGGGCGCGCGCCGGGTAGCCCCTGCCGACCGTGCCGAGCCCTACCGCGGAGGACAGACATGATGGGACCCGGTGACATCGGCTCCGACCCGTGGGACGAATTCCTGGCCAGGTACTTCGGCCGGGGCGAGGGAGGGCGCCGACCGCCGCACCGGGTCGACATCACCCGACTGATGACGGCCGACGCCCGGGAGATGCTGGCCGACGCGGCCCGGCGGGCCGCGCAACGGCAGAGCAGCGACCTGGACACCGACCACCTGCTCTGGGCGGCGCTGCAACGCGAACCGCTGCGTGACCTGGTACGCCGGGCCGGGGCCGACCCGGACACCCTGCTCAACGCCCTCGGCGGAAAGGGCGACGGCGCGCCACGCGGGGAGGTGCCGCCCAACCTCTCCTTGACCCCCGCCGCCAAGCGGGCGCTGCTCGACGCCCATCAGCTGTCCCGGGCAATGGGCGCCAACTACATCGGCCCCGAGCACATCCTGATGGCGTTGCCGCTCAACCCGGAGTCGCCGGCCGGGCGGATGCTGGCCGCCGGCCGGATCCAACCCGAGTCGTTGCAGGCCGCCAACGCCGAGCGCGGGCCGATGACCGGGCCGAAGCCGGACCGCGGCACCCCCACCCTGGACCAGTACGGGCAGGATCTCACCGACCTGGCCCGCAACGACCAGATCGACCCGGTGATCGGGCGGGCCGACGAGATCGAGCAGGCCGTGGAGATCCTGTCCCGTCGGACCAAGAACAACCCGGTGCTGATCGGCGAGGCGGGCGTCGGCAAGACCGCCATCGTCGAAGGGCTGGCCGAACGGATCTGCGACGGCGACGTACCGCAGACCCTGCTCGGCAAGCGGGTCGTCCAGCTCGACCTGGCCGGTCTGGTCGCCGGCACCCGTTACCGGGGCGACTTCGAGGAACGGCTGAAGAAGGTGATCGACGAGATCCGGGCGCACCGGGACGAGCTGATCATCTTCATGGACGAGATCCACACCCTGGTCGGGGCCGGTGGCGCCGGCAGCGAGGGCGGAATGGACGCGTCGAACATGCTCAAACCCGCCCTCGCCCGCGGCGAGCTGCGGGTGATCGGCGCGACGACGCTGGACGAGTACCGCAAGAGCATCGAGAAGGACGCCGCCCTGGCCCGGCGCTTCCAGCCGGTGCTGGTGCCCGAGCCCAGCGTCGACGACACCATCGCCATCCTGCGCGGGCTGCGCGACCGGTACGAGGCCCACCACCAGGTGCGCTTCACCGACGAGGCGCTGGTCTCGGCCGCCGAGCTGTCCGACCGGTACGTCGCCGACCGGTTCCTGCCGGACAAGGCGATCGACCTCATCGACCAGGCCGGCGCCCGGGTGCGGCTGCGGACCCGCACCCCCGCGTCCGACGTGCGCGAGCTGGAGCAGGAACTCGACGAGGTACGCCGGGACAAGGAACAGGCCGTCACCGACGAGCAGTACGAGCGGGCCTCCGCACTGCGCGACCGGATCTCCGAGCTGGAGGAGGACATCCGACGCGCCAACGGCGAGGACGGCTCGTCCGGATCCCAGGTGCCCGAGGTGGGCCCCAAGGAGATCGCCGAGGTGGTCTCCCGGGCCACCGGCATCCCGGTCAGCCAGCTCACCGAGGAGGAACGCGACCGGCTGCTGCGCCTGGAGGGTCACCTGCACCAGAAGGTGGTCGGTCAGGACGACGCGGTCACCGCGGTCGCCGAGGCGGTGCGCCGCTCCCGGGCCGGGCTGGCCGACCCGGAGCGCCCGATGGGCAGCTTCCTGTTCCTCGGCCCGACCGGTGTCGGCAAGACCGAGTTGGCGCGGGCCCTGGCCGAGGCGTTGTTCGGCGAGGCGGACCGGATGGTCCGGGTGGACATGAGCGAGTTCCAGGAGCGGCACACGGTCAGTCGTCTCGTCGGCGCGCCGCCCGGATACGTCGGCTACGAGGAGGCCGGTCAGCTCACCGAGGCGGTGCGTCGCCGCCCGTACGCGGTGGTGCTGCTCGACGAGATCGAAAAGGCCCACCCGGACGTCTTCAACATCCTGCTCCAGGTGCTCGACGACGGGCGGCTCACCGACAGTCAGGGCCGCACGGTGAACTTCAAGAACACCGTCCTGATCATGACGAGCAACCTCGGCTCCGAGCTGATCACCGGCGCCCAGCGCTCGGTCGGCTTCGGCACCGGGGACGTGGGCAGCGAGCAGGAGAGCAACGAGCTGCGTGAGCGCCTCATGCGCCGCCTGCAGGAGAACTTCCGCCCGGAGTTCCTCAACCGCATCGACGAGGTCATCATCTTCCGCCGGCTCGAGGCCGAGCAGCTACGCGACATCACCGCGCTGCTGCTGGAGGAGACCCGCCGCCGGATGCACGCCCAGGACCTCCAGGTGGAGTTCACCACCGCCGGCATCGACTGGCTCGCCGAGCACGGCTACCAGCCGGAGTTCGGCGCCCGCCCACTGCGCCGGGTGATCCAGCGGGAGGTGGACAACCACCTGTCCCGGATGCTGCTGGAGTCGGCGATCTCGCCGGGGCAGAAGGTCACCGTGGACGTCCGCGACGGGGCGCTCACCTTCGACGTGACAGCGGGCGAGCGGGGGTACACCGCCGCCACGACCACACACCCGCGATGAGCGGGCCGGCGCGAAGGGACGAACACGAGGACCCGCACCAGCCCGCGGAGTCCGCGAAACCCCGGGACGAGGACGACCATCCCGACCCGATCCTGGCGTCGCCCACCGCGAACCCCCGCCGGACGCGGGTGCCCGCGGAGGGCCTGCATCCGAAGACCGACCAGGACGACCCGGAGACGTCCGGGCCGCCGCCTGCGAGAGGAGACCCGATGGTACGCGAAGCGCGGCTCGACCCTGAGGTGGAAGTGCTCTGGGAGGACTTTCACGCCGAGGTCAACGTCCCGTCGGAGCAGCTGCGGACCTGGCTGCTGACCCGGGGTTCGGGGGAGGAGTCGTTCAGCCCGAACCCGAACCTCGACCTGCCCCAGCCCGGCCGGGAGATCCTCAAGGTGCTCAACAAGCGCAAGGTGGACCTCACCCCGGAGGACATCGAGGTGATGCGCGAGGCGGTCGAGCGGATCCGCGAGCTGATGGACGCCAAACCGTCGCGCGGCAACGCCGACGACAACTGGCGGCACTCCCTGCTGGACCTGGGTCACGACCCGCTCGTCGAACGCTGAGCGAGGTTCACCCGCGACGGTGCCGTCCCGAACCCGGGACGGCACCGTCGCGGCGCGCTACTGGCCCTGGTCGGGCTCCAGGCTCGCGATGGTCAGACCCGCCGCGTCGGCGGCGGCGTCCCGGTCGCCCCGGGTCTGGTCCTCCCGGGTGAGCAGATTCGCGTACTCGGTCACGTCGGCCGGGTCGGGCACCGTCGGCAGGCGGCGCAGGAACGCCTCCACCGCACGGGTGGCGGCGGTGTGCGCGGCAGCCGCCTGGCGCAGCAGTTCGCGGTCGTCGGCGGGCGGGTAGAGGTCGGTCATGTCCGCCAGATACCCGGCCCACGGCGGTTCGCACCGCCAGCGGCCGGGAATACCGGCAGCTCAGCCCGGCCGTACCCCGGTGGGGTGCCGGACGCCGAACCCCGGGTTACGGGGCAGCCAGGCCAGGTACGCCGGGTGCGGCGCCAACGAGTCGACGTACGCCGCCTTGGCGGATTCCAGCACGAGCTCCGCGCCCTGGGCGGCGGGGGAGTCCGGATGCCAGCCGAGCAGCAGCCGCCAGCGCAGCGGCGTCCCGGCGAGTTGACGGGTGACCAGACCACTCACCGGACGGAACGTCGCCTGGCACAGGGCCACCGCCACGCCGGCTTCCACCAGGTCGACGCAGCCGCGGATGTCGGTCTCGTACACCTTTCGGGGGGTGAAGCCGGCGCGGGCGCAGGCGGCGGCGAAGCAGTCGGCGAAGCAGCCGTCACCCGGCGCGGCGACCCACTGCTCGTGGCGCAGGTCGGCCAGGCGGACCTCGTCCTGCGCCGCGAGGGGATGGGTCTCCGGCAGCAGCACCAGCACCGGGTCGACGGCCACCTCCTGCCAGCTCAACCCGAACCCGCCCGACGGACTGGCGTCGCCGCACACGCCGGCCAGCGCGAAGTCCAACCGACCGCCGGCCACCAACTGCGCCAACTCGTCCACCGACCAGGACGCGTACGTGGTGATCTGGGCGGGCGGCTGCTCGGCCGCCAACCGGTGCACCAGCCGACCCAGGATCGGGCTGTTCACCCCGCCGAACCGGTAGCACGGCGGCGTGTCGCCCGCCCCGGCCAGGCGGGCGGCCTCGTCCTGCAGCCCCTTCATCGCCGGCAGCAGCACCCGGGCGCGGGCCAGCACCAGCTCACCGAGCGCGGTGGGTCGAGCCCCGCGCCGGTCCCGGTCGAACAGCGGGCCGCCCAGCGTCCGTTCGATGCGTTGGAGCTGGGCGGTGAGCGCCGGCTGGGCCAGGCCGAGCGCCGAGGCCGCCTTCGTCACACTTCCCGTCTCCGCGATCGCGCAGACCACCCGCAGGTGACGCAGCTCCAGGTTCATAGGGTGACGGTAGGACTACGCGTCTGCTGGCGGAATACCCCAAGCGGATCGGTGATAATGAATGCACTGCCGGCGGTCGCCGGTCACCGCTCGCGCGGCGGCTCCGGCAGGTCCGCCAGGTACGTCGGCCGCCGGGTCACCGCGTCGAGGACCTTGTCCACCACACCGACCGCCGGCTCCACGATCCGGTTCCACGGAGGGGTCGCCGGTGTGCCCGGGTGCGGTCGGGTCGGCGCGGCCTCCTCGGCGATCTCCAACCGGTTGCCCAGCCGGATCAGCTCCTCCTCGGTCGCGACCTCGCGCAGCTCGGTGACCAGCGCGCCCACGCCCTCGACATGCCGGCGGACCCGCTCGGCGACCTCGGTCAGCGCCTCCTCCGTCAGCCCCTTCAGGGCGCTCAGCAGGGCCGCGTCGGCGCTGATCTCCGCATCGACCCGCTCGGTGGCCGCCGGCAGCGCCGCGCGGATCGCCGGCAGCAGGTACTGCTCCTCGGCGGACAGGTGCCGCGACAGCGCGGCGGTGAGCACCGCCAACCCCTCCTGCGGCGTGGTGTCCGGGCCGGAGAGCTGGTCCAGCAGCGCCAGCAGTTGCCGGTGCTCCCGGTCGACGATGTCGGCGATGCTACGACCGGCGGGTCGGTAGCCCTCCTCGGGTGCGGGCGCGGGCGGCAGCGGCGGCAGGGGAACAGCGGACATGGTGCCCTCCTCGACTGGCGGGCGGAAGCTCCGGCAGGGACGATCGGTCGTGGGCGGCGGTACCCGAACGCGGCCGACGCGAAACCGACCCGTCGATGCGTCCACCCGCGCCGCCTGTCGAGCTGCCCGGGCTGGTATGAAGAGGCGATGACGAGCGACGCCGCCTCCGCCCTGCCCGACCCCACCGCAGAGGTCGTGGACCTCTGCCGCGACCTGCTGCGCATCGACACCACGAACACCGGTGACAACGACACCAGCGCCGGCGAGCGCCGCGCGGCCGAGTACGTGGCGGAGAAGCTCGCCGAGGTGGGCGTGGAGTCCGTCCTGCACGAGTCCGCGCCGGGCCGGGCGAACGTGGTGGCCCGCATCCCGGGCACCGACCCGAGCCGGGGCGCGCTGCTGGTGCACGGCCACCTGGACGTGGTGCCCGCCGACGCCGACGAGTGGTCGGTGGGCCCGTTCTCCGGCGAGCTGCGCGACGGCTACCTCTGGGGCCGGGGCGCCATCGACATGAAGGACTTCGACGCGATGGTGCTCGCCGTGGTGCGGCACTGGCAGCGCACCGGCGTACGCCCGCCGCGCGACATCGTGCTGGCCTACACCGCCGACGAGGAGGCCGGCGGCGAGTACGGCGCGCACTTCCTGGTGGACAACCACCGGGGCCTCTTCGACGGCTGCACCGAGGCGATCGGCGAGGTCGGCGGCTTCTCCTACTCGGTCAACGACAGCCAGCGGCTCTACCTCATCGAGACCGCCGAGAAGGGCATCGACTGGCTGCGGCTGCACGCCAAGGGCCGCCCCGGGCACGGCTCGATGATGCACGACGACAACGCGGTCACCGCGCTCGCCGAGGCGGTCGCCCGGATCGGCCGGCACCGCTTCCCGGTGGTCGTCACCGACACCGTGCGGGCCTTCCTCACCGAGGTCTCCGACCTGCTCGGCATCGAGCTGGACCCGGACGACCCGGAGACGGCCATCGCCAAGCTCGGCCCCATCGCGAACATCATCGGCGCGACCATCCGCAACACCGCCAACCCGACCCGGTTGAGCGCCGGATACAAGGACAACGTCATCCCCGGCCGGGCCACCGCCACCATCGACTGCCGCAGCCTCCCCGGCCAGTCCGAGCTGCTGGAGCGGCAACTGCGCGAACTGGTCGGCCCGGACATCGCGATCGAGTACATCCAGCGGCAGCCGGCGCTGGAGACCACCTTCGACGGTGACCTGGTCGAGGCCATGTCGGCGGCCCTGCGCGCGGAGGACCCGGGGGCGCGGCCCGTCCCGTACATGCTCTCCGGGGGCACCGACGCCAAGGCGTTCTCGCAGCTCGGCATCCGCTGCTTCGGGTTCGCCCCGCTCCAACTGCCCGCCGACCTGAACTTCTCCGCGTTGTTCCACGGCATCGACGAGCGCGTTCCGGTCGACGGACTACAGTTCGGCGTGCGGGTTCTCGACCGGTTCCTCCGCACCTGCTAGTCGTGTCCGGCGGTGGCCGCCGGCGCGCAACCTCCCCATCGTGAAGGGACTGCCCCACATGACCGACCAGCATGGTGAGCTGGACGCCGCTCTCGAGCGGGTGATCGAAGCGGCCCGCCACCACCTGGCCGCCGTACGCGCCGCGCAGGGCCGCGTCGACGACGACGACGTCTGGCAGGCGTACGTGGCGTTGAACAACGCCTCCTTCGCGTACGACGAGCGGCTGCTCGACGCCTTCGGCGAGGTGACGCCGTGGGATGTCGACTCGATCGACCCGGACGAGGCCGACGAGCGTTTCGGCGGCGGCGAGGGTGCCGAGGCCAGCGACCCGCACCCCCGGGTGATCTCGGTGCGTCAGCGTCGCGACTACCGGGTGCCGAGCGTCGCCGCGCTGCTGCGGGTGGCCGAGGCGGCCCGCCGCGAGGGCACCCCGGAGGACGACGAGCCGGCACCGGTGGAGGGCGTCGGCGAGGCGGTGCTGGAGCTGCTGCAGAGTGGTGACGGCTCGCTCGGCGCGTTGGACGTCCCCGAGTTGGAGCCACTCGACGGGGTGGTCATGGTCAGCGAGGTGGGCACCCCGGTCGACCTGGAGTCGTTCGACGACGACGACGCTGTCGGCCCGTTCCAGCCGGCTGCCGACGACCGGCTGGTCGGTCGGCTCGACGAGCACCCGTTCCTGGAGCTCGACGACGACCACGACCACGCCGGGCACCAGCACTAGGCCGCGTGTCGCCCGGGGCCGACTCCGGCCTCGGGCGACACGGCCCGGTCGTCAGTACGACAGACCCGGCTGCGGCTGGTTGACCCGCCGCCGCCGTAGCACCACCTGCCGCGTGCCGTCCCGGTACAGCCGCACCCGGGCCAACTCCCATCCGGAGAACTCCGCCTGGATCGCCAACTGCGCCGCTGCGGTCAACCGGTCGACGTTCGGCGGCAGCCGCAGTGGCGCGTACTCGTAGTCCATGCCCTCCATGCTGCCCAGCCCAGCGACCGTTTGCCACCCCCTCCAGGGTGACCAACAACGCCGCCGCCACCGGTTCGCCCCGCCTCCATGCCACCCCGCGCCCACCCAACCCCTTCGCCGCGCCGATCTTGCGCTTTCTGTCGCGACAAAACAGTCACGTCGCACCATAACGGCAACAGAAACTGCAAGATCGACGCGCTGGCCCCCGGGCCGGCGGGGCCAGCCGTGACCCGGACCCAGGGGCCAGCCGTGACCCGGCCGCCCGGTCAGCCGTCGCGTTCGGGGTAGCCGACCGGCACCGCGGAGACGTCGTCCAGCGCGGTGGTGATCTCCTCGGGCAGGGTGATCCGTTCCACTGCGAGCGCGCCGAGCAACTGCCCGACCGTGCGCGCGCCGAGGATCGGCGCGGTCACGCCCGGCCGGTCCCGGATCCAGGCCAACGCCACCTCCAGCGGCGACACCCCCAGCCCACCGGCCGCGGTCGCCACCGCCTCCACGATGCTGGAGCAGCGCGGCTCCAGGTAGGTCGAGACGAACCGCTCGAAGTGCGGCGACGCGGCCCGGGAGTCGGCCGGACGGCCGTGCCGGTACTTGCCGGTGAGCACGCCCCGGCCCAGCGGCGACCAGGGCAGCACGCCGAGGCCGAGCGCGTCGCACGCGGGCAGCACCTCCCGCTCCACGCCCCGCTCCAGCAGCGAATACTCCACCTGGGACGCGACCACCGGCGCCCGCCCCGGCCAGGCGGTCTGCCAGGCGGCGGCCCGCGCGGTCTGCCAGCCGGAGAAGTTCGACACCCCGACGTAGCGGACCTTGCCGCTGGCCACCGCGTGATCCAGGGCGGCCAGGGTCTCTTCGAGGGGGGTGTCCGGGTCGTACCCGTGCACCTGGAACAGGTCGACGTGGTCGGTGCCGAGCCGGCGCAGCGACGCGTCCAAGGTGCGCAGCAGGTGCCCCCGGGAGCCGTCCCGGCGTCGGCCACTGCCGGGGCGCAACCCGGCCTTGGTGGCGATCAGCAGCTCCTCGCGGGGGACGAGGGAACCCAGCAGCGAGCCGATCACCGACTCGGCGTCGCCGTCGCCGTACACGTCGGCGGTGTCGATCAGGTTGCCGCCCGCGTCGAGGTAGCTCTTCAGCTGAGCGGCCGCATCGTCGGCGTCGGTGTCCCGGCCCCAGGTCATGGTGCCGAGCGCGAGCCGCGAAACCGCCAGCCCGCTTCGGCCGAGCGGTCGCTGTTGCATGGGTGAACCTTATTTCGAACCTGCCGCCACCGATATCCTCGCTCCCGTATCTCTGCCGGTTCTGCCGGTTCCGCCGCCCCGGGCTGCCCCATGGAGGGGGATCGTAAGGTGTCGAGCCGGTGATCGAGTCCGTTATCGGCATTGCGTAACCTGGGGCGACCTGTGCCACGGATGGGGGAGGACCAGTGCGACTCGGGCTCAGTCTCGGATACCAGACGGCGTGGAGCACACCGGCCGACCACCTGGCGCTGGCCCAGGAGGCGGATCGGCTGGGCTACTCGGTGGTGTGGGCGGCGGAGGCGTACGGCTCCGACTCGCCCAGCATGCTCGCCTGGATGGCCGGCCAGACCGAACGGATCGACGTCGGCGCGGCGGTGATGCAGATCCCCGCCCGTACGCCGGCGGCCACCGCCATGACCGCCGCCACTATCGACGCGCTCTCCGGCGGCCGGTTCCGCCTCGGCCTGGGCGTCTCCGGCCCGCAGGTCTCCGAGGGGTGGCATGGTGTGCGCTTCGCCAAGCCGCTGGCCCGGACCCGCGAGTTCGTCGACATCGTCAAGCTGGCCATCGCCCGCAAGGAGGTGGCGTACGACGGCGAGCACTACACGCTGCCGCTGCCGGACGGCCCGGGCAAGGCCCTGCGACTGGGCTTCCACCCACCGCGCGAGCACATACCGATCTACCTTGCCGCGGTCGGCCCGAAGAACCTGGAGCTGGCCGGCGAGATCGCCGACGGCTGGCTGGCGGTGTTCTACGCGCCGGAGTTCGCCGAGGAGCAGCTCGCCTCGGTGCGCGCCGGGCGGGCCAAGGTCGGCAAGGAGTTGACCGGGTTCGACGTGGTGCCGTCGGTGCCCGTGGTGATCGGCGACGACGTGGCCTCCTGCGCCGAACTCGTCCGCTGGTACGCCGCGCTCTACGTGGGCGGTATGGGCAGCCGGCAGCAGAATTTCTACAACCAGCTCGCCACCCGGATGGGCTACGGCGACGCCGCCCGCGAGGTGCAGGACCTGTACCTGGCCAAGCGGCAGCGTGATGCTGCCGCCGCTGTGCCCATGGAGTTCATCGACCGCACCTCGCTGCTCGGCCCGAAGGAGCGCATCGCCGAACGGATGCGGGAGTACGCGGCAGCCGGGGTCACCACGCTGTCGGTGACCCTCTTCGTGGCCGACCGGGACAGCGGTGTGCAGACTCTGCGTACCGTCGCCGAGGCTCTCGACCTCTCGGGAGTCGGCGAGTGACCTGGGTCGAGGCCATCGTCCTGGGCATCGTCCAGGGACTGACCGAGTTCCTTCCGGTCAGCTCGTCGGGGCATCTGCGGATCACCTCGGCGATCTTCTTCGACCGTGACGCCGGCGCGTCGTTCACCGCGGTCACCCAGCTCGGCACCGAAGCGGCGGTGCTGATCTACTTCGCCAAGGACATCTGGCGGATCACCCGGACCTGGCTGGTGGGCATCCGGGACAAGTCGGTCCGCTCCAGCCTCGACTACCGGATGGGCTGGTACGTCATCGTCGGCTCGATCCCGATCGGGCTGTTCGGTTTCCTGTTCAAGGACCAGATCAAGACCGCCGGGCGCAACCTGTGGGTGGTGGCGACCACGCTGATCGTGTTCGCCTTCGTGCTGGCGTTCGCCGAGTACTGGGGGCGGCAGACCCGCACCCTGGAGAACTTCCGGATGAAGGACGGCATCGTGATGGGCTTCGCCCAGGCGATGGCGCTGGTCCCCGGTGTGTCCCGCTCCGGCGGCACGCTCACCGCCGGCCTCCTGCTCAACCTGACCCGGGAGGCGGCGGCACGGTACTCGTTCCTGCTGGCCATCCCGGCGGTGGTGATGTCCGGGGTGTTCAGCCTCGGGGACGTCTTCGAACCGTCCGCCCCGGGCACGTCAGTGCCGACCGTGGCCCAGACGATCGTGGCCACCCTGATCGCGTTCGGCATCGGCTACGCGGCCATCGCCTGGCTGCTGCGCTACGTCGCCCACCACACCCTGTACGTCTTCGTGCTGTACCGGGTCGCGCTGGGCACCCTGGTCCTGGCCCTGCTGCTGACCGGCACGATCGACGCCACCTGACCGATCTGCCGACGGCCCTCGTCTGCGCCCGCGGGTGGGGACGAGGGCCGCAGTCGTCAGGTCGCCGCCCGCGACGGCCCGGCCCGGGGGGCAGGTCATAGGGTGGTCCCGTGGCGACCCTTCTGCTTCTGCGACACGGCCGTACCACGGCGAACGCCGATGGCGGCCTGGCCGGTCGGCAACCGGTCGAGTTGGACGACACCGGGCGCGCGCAGGCCACCGCGGTCGGCGAGCGCCTGCGGGCGGTGCCGTTGGCCGCCGTGGTGACCAGCCCGCTCATCCGCTGCCGGCAGACCCTGGAGCTGGCGCTTCCGCAGGCCGCCCCGGTCGTCGAGGACGGGCTGATCGAGTGCGACTACGGCAGTTGGGAGGGGCAGCCGCTGAAGAAACTCGCCAAGGAGCCGCTCTGGCCGGTGGTCCAGCAGCACCCCAGCGCCGCGGTTTTCCCGGGTGGCGAGGCGATGGCGGCGATGGCGGCCCGTGCCGTGGCGGCGGTGCGGTCCTGGGACGCGCGGGTGAACGCCGAGCACGGGCCCGAGGCGGTCTGGTTGGCGTGCAGCCACGGCGATGTGATCAAGGCCATCGTCGCGGACGCGCTCGGCGTACACCTGGATGCCTTTCAGCGGATCGTGGCCGACCCGGCGTCGGTGACGGCGATCCGGTTCACGCCGCTGCGTCCGTTTCTGGTGCGACTCAACGACACCGGTGGCGACCTGGCGGCGCTGGTGCCGCCGCCGGCCAAGCGGCGTCGGCGCGCGAGCCGCGTGGCCGACTCGGACGCGGCCGTCGGCGGCGGAGCGGGTGCGTCGCGGTGAGGCCCGTCACGACACCACCCCCGGCCGGGGCGTCCGCGCAGGCCGAAACGGCCGCCACGCCCGGGTGTAACCCCTGCTACACCGGGCGCGCCGTCGCTGTGGCGATTCGCGTCGGTGGGGTGCGCGATGCCAGGGCGGGCCGGATAGGGTCGTGGGTATGACCCACCAGGTGCACGCCTTCGAACCGCCGGAGCGGTTCGTCGCCGGGACTGTCGGGCCGCCGGGGGAGCGCACGTTCTTCCTGCAGGCCCGCGGCGGCGGCAGGCTGGTCAGCGTCGCGCTGGAGAAGGTCCAGGTGTCCCTGCTCGCCGAGAAGCTTGAGGAGTTGCTCACCGAGGCGCAGCGTCGCTTCGGGGTGGACCTGCCCGAGCTGGCACCGGTGATCGGCGACAACGAGCCGCTGGACACTCCGGTCGACGAGGAGTTCCGGGTCGGGACGCTCGGGCTGGCCTTCGACGTGGACACCGCGACCGTGGTGATCGAGGCGATCGCGGCGGGCGAGGTGGAGCCCGAGGTCGAGCTCGGCGACGAGGACGACGACGACGAGGACGACGACGAGGACGAAGAGCCGGACGAGGACCTGGATCGGCTCCGGGTCCGGCTCACTCCCCAGGCGACCCGCCAGTTCATCGAGCGGGCCCGGCGAGTGGTCAACGCGGGCCGGCCACCGTGCCCGCTCTGCGGCCAACCGTTGGACCCCGCCGGGCACCTCTGCCCGCGGCACAACGGTTATCACCGGTGACCTCGTCCGGCCTCCAGCCTCGCCAGGACGGCGACGCCGCGCTGCGGCTGCTGCGTGACGGCGTCCTCGACCTGGAGGGTCGGCTGGTCGACGCGTCGAACACGACGCTGCGCGGCATCCTGACCCTGGACGGGTTGACCGCCCGGTGCGTCTACAAGCCGGTCCGTGGCGAGCGCCCTCTCTGGGACTTCCCCGACGGCACCCTGGCCGGCCGGGAAGTCTCGGCGTACCTGGTCTCCCGGGCCACCGGATGGGACCTGGTGCCGCCCACGGTGCTGCGCGACGGCCCGTTCGGCCCCGGCTCCTGCCAGCTGTGGATCGACGAGCCGGAGGACGCCGAACCACTTGTCGGTTTCCTGCCCGCCGGGGAGTTGCCGCCACGCTGGATCCCGATCGCCGCGGCCCGGGACGACGACGGCGCCGCGTACGCCCTCGCCCACGCCGACGACCCACGGCTGGCCCGGCTCGCGGTGCTCGACGCGGTGCTCAACAACGCCGACCGTAAGGGTGGTCACGTGCTCGTCGGTGCCGACGACCGGATCTACGGCGTGGACCACGGGGTGAGCTTCCACGTGGAGGACAAGCTGCGCACGGTGCTCTGGGGTTGGGCCGGTAAGCGCCTGCCCGCGGACGCCGTGGAGATGCTCGACGCGCTGGCCGGTCAGGTCGCCGGTGCGCTCGGCGCGGAGTTGGCCGACCATCTGACGATCAGCGAGGTGGCCGAGGTGGCCGCCCGGGTCGACCGGCTGCGCGAGACCGGCAGCTTCCCGCAGCCCCCGGAGGACTGGCCGGCGATGCCCTGGCCGCCCATGTGACCCGCTGTCATCTTGATCACCCGTGGGGCGCTCCGGCGTTGCCGGCGGGCTGGCTAGGCTGATCCCATGGAGTCTTGGGCGGGACACGAGGTGCCACGGCTGCCGGGCAGGGGCGAGCCACTGGCGTTGTACGACTCGGCGCGGCAGGGTGTCCACCCAAGTGAGCCGGCCGACGCGGGCAGCATGTACGTCTGCGGCATCACCCCGTACGACGCCACCCACCTCGGCCACGCCGCCACCATGATCACGTTCGACCTGGTGCAGCGGATGTGGCGTGACGCCGGCCGCCCGGTGCGCTACGTGCAGAACGTCACCGACATCGACGACCCGCTGCTGGAGCGGGCCGCCCGCGACGGCGAGGACTGGGTGGTCCTGGCGATGCGCGAGACGGCGCTGTTCCGGGAGGACATGGAGGCGCTGCGGATCATCCCGCCGGCGCACTACGTGGGTGCCGTCGAGTCGATCCCGGACATCGCCGACAAGGTCGAGGTGCTTCTCAAGGACGGTGCCGCGTACCGGCTCGACGACGGCACCGGCGACGTCTACTTCGACATCTCCGCCACGCCCCGCTTCGGCTACGAGTCGAACCTGACCCGCGAGCAGATGCTGGAGATCTTCCCCGAGCGCGGTGGCGACCCCGACCGGGCCGGCAAACGGGACCCACTGGACCCGCTGCTGTGGCGCGGCGCCCGCGAGGGCGAGCCGTCCTGGCCGGGCGGCGAGCTGGGCCCGGGCCGCCCCGGCTGGCACATCGAGTGCGCGGTCATCGCGCTCAACCTGCTCGGTGACCGGATCGACGTGCAGGGCGGCGGCAACGACCTGCTGTTCCCGCACCACGAGGCCTCCGCCGCGCACGCCGAGCGGCTCACCGGCCAGGCGCCGTTCGCCGAGCACTACGTCCACGCCGGCATGATCGGTCTGAACGGCGAGAAGATGTCCAAGTCCCGCGGCAACCTGGTCTTCGTGTCCCGGCTGCGCGCCGACAAGGTCGACCCGATGGCGATCCGGCTGGCGTTGATCTCCGGGCACTACCGCAGCGACCGCACCTGGACCGACGACCTGCTCACCGCCGCGCACGAGCGCCTGGACCGTTGGCGGCGGGCCGCCGCCGCGCCCGCCGGGCCGTCCGGGGCCGAGCTGCTGGCCGAGGTACGCGCACGCCTGGCCGACGACCTGGACACTCCCGGAGCCCTCGCCGCAGCCGACCGCTGGGCCGAGGCGACCCTCACCGGTGCCACCGACGACCCCGAAGCGCCCGCTCTCTTCGCGACCACTGTCGACGCCCTCCTGGGCATCCGCCTCTAGCCCCTCGCAAGCCCCGCCCCGCTCGCGTCGATCATGGAGTTGTGGTGGGCGATAAGCGGTGCTGTGCCCCTTACGCGGGGCGCCACGACTCCATGATCGACAGAGGCTCTGGTGGCCGCGTCACGGAATGAACGCCACCTCGGGGAAGGACCGGCTGGGGCCGTTCAGTAGGTGGCCGCCCCGGTGCCGCAGGTGCAGGTCGAAGAACGCCAGCGGGTACGCCTGCCCGATGCGGACCGCGCGGGCGGGGTCGAGCGTGCCGACCCACGCGCGAGTTCCTCGTCGCTCATGCCGATGAGCTTCGCCAGTTGCGGCACGAGCCACTGGTTGTCGCCGTAGGACGAGTGGATCGCTTCGGCGGCCTGGATGTTGAGTCGCCATCCCCGCAGGTGCGTGAAGAACTCGGCGACGGCGGGCTCCGCGGCCCGGGTGTACTCCGCCGTCATCAGCATGAACGGCCGGTACAGGTCGGTGGTGGGCATCGGCTGCGACACCATCGGGGCGTCCAGGCTCAGCCCCGCCCGGACCCGTCGGTCGGTGCCCATGGTCAGGGCCGTCGCGGTGCCGCCCTTCGACCAGCCGAACATGCCGATCCGACTGAGGTCGAGGGCGGCACCCAGCCCGGTCGGCAGCGGCGCGTGGTCGACGTCGGGGTTGCCCCCGGCGGCGAGGTCGCAGATCTCATCGAGGGCGAATCGGACATCCCTGGTGTAGGTCCACGGGGTGGAATCGAAGTCTTCCTCCTGAATGGTGACCCGGCCGTCGGGGAATTCGCTGAACCCGTCGTACGTGTGGTCCACAGTGACCACCGCGTACCCGTGGCTGGCGAGTTCCTGCACCACGATGGTGGTGTCCGAACGGTGGCTGCCAGCGCCGTGCGAGTACAGCACCACCGGCAACCGCCGGCCCGGGTGCCGCACCGGGGCACCCTCGTGCCCGGCCGTCAACGGCGCCAGCGCGGCGTGGGGGTCGAAGCCTGCGGATTCCAGCAGCACGCGCATCGAGGCGGCCGTCATCCACGGGGAGCGCGGGTAGCGCCGCTCGTCGTTGCGGGCGGGGTACCAGACGCTGACCATCAGTTCCCGATACCGCCCCGGCCCCGCCAGCGGTTCCGGCCGCGACCGGTCGACCAGATGCAGCGGCACCACACCCACGCGGTACGGCCCGGTCGGCCGGGGGAGAGTGAGCCGGGCCGGGCCCGCATCGGCGGTTGCCGTCGGGGCGCGGCCGGCGATGCCCAACGGTACGCCGGCCCCGACCGCCAGCGTGGCTCCGACAAGGCCACGGCGCGTGATCCTCCGTGTACCAACAGGTTTCACGGTTGGCATTGATCCTCCCCTGGGTTGCTCGACGCCGGAACCGGGCCGCCCGGCCATCGATATAACCGCAGTATATATACCGAGTGTATAGATGCAACGACGGCGACGCGTCTCGGCAACGGGTGAGAGCTCTCAGAGGCCGCCCTGGCGCGCGCCGATCGCCCCGATCTTGCAGTTTCTGTCCCAGTAAAAGGTGTAGAACAGGCAAAAGCACGACCGAAAGCGCAAGATCGCCGAGCCGAGCCGAGCCGAGCCGAGCCGAGCCGGGGCTGGCTAGCCCAGGACCAGGCCGGGGTCGGGTTCCGGGTCGGGGGTCGGGCCGGGGATCTTGTACTCCTCGGTGAGGGTGGTCATCGGGCCGGGCCAGGTCGCCTGGGAGACCTCGATCGGCTTGCGGTGCGCGTCGTACGCGACGTGCAGCAGGTGCAGCACCGGGGTGTCCGGCCGGATCTGGAGGGTTTCGGCCTCCTCCCGGCTCGGCTGCCGGGCGCTGATCGTGTCGGTGGCCGAGACGTACCGTCGTCCGGTGGCTTCCTCGGCCTCCTGGTAGAGCGGCCGGCCGAACGCCTCGGTGCGCTCCAGTGAGGTGCCGGCGGTGTCGCGGGGCAGGAACCAGGAGGTGCCCACCTCGACGGGGGAGTCGTCGGTGCGGACGAGGTGCCGGCGGCAGAGCAGGTTGGTGCCGTCGGAGACGCCGAAGGCGTCGGCCACCTCGGCGGGGGCGGGGGCGTGCCCCACGGAGACGAGCTGTTGACGGTATCGGGCGGCCAGGTCGGTGTGGTAGCCGCGGTAGCCGCCGTACCGGCCTCGGGAGAGGCGGTTGAGGCGGCGGCGGGTGCCCCGGACGTACGTACCGGAGCCGGGTTTGGTGATCAGGATGCCTTCGACCCGCAGTTGGTCGACGGCGCGTTGCACGGTCTGCTTGGCGACGCCGAACATCTCGGCGATGGCCGGGATGGACGGCAGCCGCTCACCCGGCCCCCAGTCTCCGCGCCGGACCTGGGCCTTGAGCTGCGCGGCGATCTGTCGGTGCGGGAACTCGGCGGCCCCGGGATTGATCTGCACACCCGCCTCCTTGATCACATCTAGGTTCCTAGGATGCCCTAGGGGGTGTGTCGGCGCTACCCCGGACACGCGAAAACGGGCCCCCGGACCACAAAAGGTCCGAAGGCCCGTAGCGAGAACGTGCTACCAGGAACCGGCGGTGGGGCCGGCCGAACCGCCCCGGCGGCGCAGGTACTTCTCGAACTCCTGGGCGATCTCGTCACCGGTCAACGGGGTGATCCCCTCGTCGCCGACCCGCTCTTCGAGCTCGCGGACGTACTCGCCCAGCTCGGCGTCCTGCTCGGCGGCGCTGCGCACCCGCTGCTCCCACTCGGCGGACTCCTCGGCCAGGTCGGCCATCGGCACCGGCAGGTCGACGACCTCCTCGACCCGGTGCAGCAGGGCGAGGGTGGCCTTCGGGCAGGGCGGGTTGTTGGCGTAGTGCGGCACGTGCACCCAGAATGAGACGGCGTCCACCTCGGCGCGGGTGCAGGCGTCGTGCAGCACGCCGACGATGCCCGTCGGCCCGTCGTAGCGGGTGGGGGTGAGCTGGTAACGCTCGGCGGCCTGCGCATCGGAGGCGCTGCCACTGATCGGCAGCGGCCGGGTGTACGGCACGTCGGCCAGCAACGCGCCGAGCAGCACCACCCGTTCCACCTCCAGGCTGTGGCAGATCTCCAGCACCTGCTCGCAGAACGTCCGCCAGCGCATGCTCGGCTCGATGCCGCGGATCAGCACCACGTCACGGTCGGTGCCCTCCGGGCTGGCCACCATGAACCGGGTCGTCGGCCACTCCACCCGCCGGGTCTCCCCGTCGGCCATGGTGATGGTGGGCCGGCTGACCTGGAAGTCGTAGAAGTCCTCCGGATCCAGCTCGGCGATCTGCCGGGCGTTCCAGACCTGCTCCAGGTGCTCGACCGCGGCGGTGGACGCGTCGGCGGCGTCATTCCAGCCCTCGAACGCGGCGATCGCCACCGGGGACCGCAGCACCGGCAGTCCGTCGAACTCGGTCACGCCGTCACCTCACCCTGCTCGTCGCGGCTGGCGCCGGGACCGCGCCCGGTCGTCATACCGTGTGGCACGGTGGCGTCCCTGTTGTCCTTCACGTCCGCCAGCCTACGTGCAGGGCGAGGGTGCGGCCCGTCGGCCGCGCCGGTCGGCCGCTCCGGCAGCAGGTCATACCCGAACGAACCAGGCAGCGTGATCCCCGTGACACAATAGGGGATAGCACGTGGATGGTCGTGGAGTCCGGCGGAATCGCACTAACCTGAACGGGTGCGGACTTCATTGATGGATGTGCTGGCTGATCGCATTCTCATCGCCGACGGCGCGATGGGCACGATGCTTCAGGCCGCGGACCTCACGCTCGACGACTTCGACGGGCTCGAGGGGTGCAACGAGATCCTCAACGTCACCCGCCCGGACGTGGTGCGCGGGGTGCACGACGCCTACCTGGCCGTCGGCGCCGACTGCGTGGAGACCAACACCTTCGGGGCCAACCTCGCCAACCTCGCCGAGTACGACATCCCGCACCGCATCCGCGAGCTGTCCGAGGCGGGCGCCCGGATCGCCCGGGAGGCCGCCGACGCGGCCAGCACCCCGGATCGGCCCCGGTTCGTGCTCGGTTCGATCGGGCCGGGCACCAAGCTGCCCACCCTCGGGCACGCCGCCTACTCGACCCTGCGCGACGCCTACCAGGAGAACGCCGCTGGTCTGATCGTCGGCGGCGCGGACGCGCTGATCATCGAGACCTGTCAGGACCTGCTCCAGGTCAAGGCGGCGGTGGTCGGGTCGAAGCGGGCGATGGCCGAGCTGGGCCAGACGGTGCCGATCATCTGTCACGTGGCGGTGGAGACCACCGGCACCATGCTGGTCGGCAGCGAGATCGGGGCGGCCCTCGCCGCGATCGAGCCGCTCGGCGTGGACCTGATCGGGCTCAACTGCTCGACCGGCCCGGCCGAGATGAGCGAGCACCTGCGCTACCTGTCGCAGCACTCCCGCATCCCGCTGTCGGTGATGCCGAACGCCGGCCTGCCGGTGCTGACCGCCGACGGGGCGTACTTCCCGCTGACTCCCGTGGAGCTGGCCGAGGCCCTGGAGCGGTTCATCACCGAGTACGGCGTGGGGCTGATCGGTGGCTGCTGCGGCACCACCCCGGAGCACATCCGGGTGCTGGCCGAGCGGTTGCACGGCGTCACCGCCCCGGCCCGGGAGCCGCGGCACGAGGCGGGCGTCTCCTCGGTCTACCACCCGGTGCCGTTCGCCCAGGACGCGTCGGTGCTGATGGTGGGGGAGCGGACCAACGCCAACGGCTCGAAGGCGTTCCGGGAGGCGATGCTCGCCGGCGACTGGCGGGCCTGTGTGGAGATCGCCCGCAGCCAGGCACGGGACGGCTCGCACCTGCTCGACCTGTGTGTGGACTACGTCGGCCGCGACGGCACGCAGGACATGCGGGAGCTGGCCGGTCGGTTCGCCACCGCGTCCACCCTGCCGATCATGTTGGACTCCACCGAGCCGAACGTGGTGGAGGCCGGCTTGGAGATGCTCGGCGGCCGCTGCGTGGTCAACTCGGTGAACTTCGAGGACGGCGACGGCCCGGAGTCCCGGTACGCGCGCGTGATGCCGATCGTCCGGGAGCACGGCGCGTCGGTGGTGGCGCTGCTCATCGACGAGGAGGGTCAGGCCCGTACCCAGGAGTGGAAGGTCCGGGTCGCGGCGCGGTTGATCGACGACCTGACCGACCGGTGGGGCATGGACCGCGCCGACATCCTGATCGACGCGCTGACCTTCCCGATCGCCACCGGGCAGGAGGAGACCCGCCGCGACGGCATCGAGACGATCGAGGCGATCCGGGAGATCTCCCGCCGCTACCCGGGCGTCAACTTCACCCTGGGCATCTCGAACATCTCCTTCGGGCTGAACCCGGCGGCCCGGCAGGTGCTCAACTCGGTGTTCCTGCACGAGTGCGTGCAGGCCGGCCTGACCTCGGCGATCGTGCACGCCAGCAAGATCCTGCCGATGTCGAAGATTCCCGACGAGCAGCGCGAGGTCGCCCTGGACCTGGTGTACGACCGGCGACGCGAGGGGTACGACCCGGTGCAGCGTTTCCTCGAGCTCTTCGAGGGCGTCGACGTGACCAGCGCCCGCGCCAGTCGCGCCCAGGAGTTGGCGGCGCTGCCGCTCGACGAGCGGCTCAAGCGGCGGATCATCGACGGTGAGCGCAACGGCCTGGAGGCCGACCTGGACGAGGCGATGGCCGGCGGCCGATCCCCACTGTCGATCATCAATGACATCCTGCTGGACGGCATGAAGGTGGTCGGCGAGCTGTTCGGCTCCGGCCAGATGCAGCTGCCGTTCGTGCTCCAGTCCGCCGAGGTGATGAAGACCGCGGTGGCCTACCTGGAACCGCATATGGAGACCGCGGAGGACGGCGGCAAGGGCCGCATCGTGCTCGCCACCGTGCGCGGCGACGTGCACGACATCGGCAAGAACCTGGTCGACATCATCCTGTCCAACAACGGCTACGAGGTGGTGAACATCGGCATCAAGCAGCCGATCAGCGCCATCCTCGACGCCGCGGAGCAGCACCGCGCCGACGCGATCGGCATGTCCGGGCTGCTGGTCAAGAGCACTGTCATCATGAAGGAGAACCTGGCCGAGATGGCCACGCGCGGGGTCGCGGAACGCTGGCCGGTCCTGCTGGGTGGGGCGGCGCTGACCCGCGCGTACGTCGAGGACGACCTGCGGTCGACGTTCCCCGGGCAGGTGCACTACGCGCGGGACGCGTTCGAGGGTCTGTCCCTGATGGACCGGGTGATGACGGCCAAGCGCGGCGGCGCCCCGGTGATCGACCCGGAGCGGGAGGCGGCTCTCGCGGCCCGGCGGGCGCGCCGGGAACGGCAGCGCTCGATGGTCACCACGTCGCTGCCGGAGCTGCACGACTCCTCGGTCCGCTCCGACGTGGCCGCCGACGTGTCGGTGCCCACTCCGCCGTTCTTCGGCACCCGGGTTGTCAAGGGTGTGCCGATGGCCGACTACGCGGCGCTGCTCGACGAGCGGGCCACCTTCTCCGGGCAGTGGGGGTTGCGCGGCGCCCGGGGTGGCAGCGGACCCTCCTACGAGGAGCTGGTCGAGACCGAGGGCCGGCCGCGGCTGCGGTACTGGCTGGACCGGCTGATCGCCGACCAGGTCCTTGAGGCAGCCGTGGTGTACGGCTACTTCCCCGCGTACTCCGAAGGCAATGACCTGGTGGTGCTCGACGAGAACGGGCATGCGGAGCGCGCCCGGTTCTCCTTCCCCCGGCAGCGGCAGGAGCGGCGGCTCTGCCTGGCGGACTTCTTCCGGCCCCAGGGCGACCAGCTCGATGTGGTCGCGTTGCAACTGGTCACCGTCGGCCAGCCGGTCAGCGAGTACGCGGCGAAGCTGTTCGCCCGCAACGAGTACCGCGACTACCTGGAGGTGCACGGCCTCTCCGTGCAGCTCACCGAGGCGCTCGCCGAATACTGGCACCAGCGCATCCGCGCCGAGATGACCCTGCCCGACGGCCGCCCGCTGGGGCACGACGACCCGGCCGACCTGGCCGGCATCCTGCACAACGACTACCGGGGCTGCCGGTACGCGTTCGGCTACCCGGCCTGCCCCGACCTGGAAGACCGGGCGAAGATCATGGATCTGCTCGGCGCGGACCGGATCGGGGTCGAGCTGTCCGAGGAGTTCCAGCTCATGCCGGAGCAGGCCACCGACGCGATCGTGGTCCACCACCCGGAGGCCAACTACTTCAACGCCAAGTAAGGCCAGTGGGTGAGGAACCTGCTCTGAGCTGCGCAAACATAGATCACGCCTTTTGGCTGGTCGGCGAACTGGTTTAACGGCCGCTGTCCCTGGCGGAGATCCGCCGGTCCGTCACGCCCCGCCCGGGGCTTGGATACCCCCCGCCCCGGGCGTACCGGGCGGACCGCAGCTCACCGTGGACGTTCTGCGTGCCCGGCTCGCCGCGGGCGATGCCGCGTACGGCCGTGGCGACTACCCGGCCGCGTTCGCCGCAGTTCGTCGAGCAGCCTGGCGCGAGCCCGCCGTCTCGCCACCGAGCTGCTGATCCAGTTGCGACGTTTCGGTGGTGCGGGTCTGTGCAGGATGGTTGAACAACATCATGACCACCGAATCCCGGCCAGGCCTAGCGCCTGAGGGCAGCCACCGTCGAGGAGACCGCCGCATCGAACACCGCCTCGTCCAGCGGCTCCGCGATGGCGGTCAGCTGCACCTGCACCAGGTTGTGACCGATCCGGACCAGGCCGAACAGGGTCGTACCGGTGATCCTGCTCGAACCACTGCCGAGGGAGAGGTCATACCGTACCCGCCAGGACTCTTCCCCCACCTGAGGGGCCGGCTGGGCGCTCACGGTGAACCGCACTGGCGAGCTGCCGGGGACGGTGGCGTCGAACCGGGGGCACGCGGCGCGGGCTGCCTCGGCCTCGTCGAGGAGGGTGTCGGGCACGGGGTGGGCGTACGAGGTGACGATCACGATGACGGTCGATTGCCTGATGCTGCTCGGCAATTTCCTGGTGGCAAAGCCGCGAATCTCGTCGACCCGTTGGTCCGACTCGATCCGGCGCAGATAGTCGTCCCGGGCCAACTCCCGGCAGCTTGCAGGCGCGACGACGGTTTCGGCGTTCTCGGTCTCCCGCTCCTGCGGCTCCGGCTTCCAGAACGCTGGCAGTGGTGCCCGGACCGCGCTGGCGGCGGCACCGGCTTCCGCGACGGTGAGCAACCGGCCAGGATCCGCACCGGGCGAGGCGCTGGCGTTCGGCCCGACGGTGGTCGATGACGGCACCACCACGACCGCCGGGCCGGTGTTGACCACCGCCCCTGTGGGTGGCAGCACCGGCACACCCGGCAAGCCGATGACCGCCGCCGCCCCGACCAGGAGCGCCGCCGTCACGGGACCCACCGCCGGCCACACCTGCGGTCGCCTGCCGGTTCGGCCAGGTGGCCATCCGATCGGGTCGGGCCGTTTTCCGAGCCGTCCGGTGAGAGCGGAGAGCCCGATCAGGACGGGCATCGTGAGCACCGCGAGGTAGAGCCACCAGATCACCGGCACACCGACATAGAGTCGGAGCAGGGACGCATCCGAGGTGCGACCGGCGAGTATCTGGTGCACGAACTGCGAGGTCCCGGTCAGCGCCGCGACACCTGCCCCCGCTACAAGGGCCCGCCCTAGACCGGGGTCATCACGTCCGATGGCGAGCACCACGAGCGCTGCCCACCCGGCCAGGGCGCAGATCCACCATCGCTGCTGGGAAAGGGAGAGCGCGGCGTCCAGCGTGATCGGTGGGTGCCGTAGCGCCTGCGCCGATGCGAGGCTCCCACCGATCAGCACCGTCACCACCACGACGGACAGGACGGCATGGGTGGCGACCCGGCGCCAACCGAGCAGGGCCACGACCGCCGCTGGCAAGGCTAGGCCCAGCCACGGCCACGGCGCGTCGGGCAGCGCGTAGACCAGCCAGGCACGTACCGGCACCGGCCGTTCCAGGCCGACGACGAGCGGCTGCAAGGGCCAGCAGATCGCCGTAACTGTCGTGGAGGCCGCCAGATAGGTGAACCCTCGCCGGACTCGGGTGAACCGGTCCGGGCCCCGGCGGGCCGCCATCCCGGCGAGCACGGTGCAGGCGGTGGCGGCGACGACGCCGGCCAGTGCGACCACGATCGCGAACCGCAGACTGACGCCCAGACTGGCTGTGCCGGCCGGGAACGACGTACCGCCACCGGTCGTCCCGGTGGGAAAGAGGAAGCCGCCCACGGCGAAACCGGCCGCGGCCGTAACGACCGGGAGCCAACGCCGTGACGGCGCACCGGTGAGCGCCCTACGATGCAGCGCGGGGGTCAGTCCGAACCCGAGCAGCACACCGACCAGACCGGCCGGCAACACGGAGAGATCCCGGTCAATCGCCAATGCGCTCGCCGCCTGGGTCGCCGCTCCCGCGACGATCGCCGTTACCGTCCCGGTCACCGCGGCCTGCATCGGCCCACCAACCGACACCTGCTGCCCGCCACGCAGCGCGGCGGCCCGGCGCTGCGGTGTCGGGTGCCGGGCGAACAGCCGGCGCAGCCGCCCGGGCCGATGCGGTCGGATCGCGGCGGCGGCGTCCAGCAGCCAGACCAGCGCGGTCCGGTCACCGGTCCGGTTGACCTGCTGATCCGCCTCTTGTTCGCGCAGTCGCAGCACCAGCGCCCGCAGTAGGGCGCTGAGCAGCACCAGAACCAGCGCCCGGCTGAGCGTGACGACCGGGATCTCGGTAAGGCCTTCCCGGCGGATCTCGGAAACACTGGCCACCGCTACCGCCGGTATGACCAGCCACAGCAGACCACGCACGGCGGAGACCCACCGGACGTCCCGACCCTGCACATGCGCCAACTCGTGCTGGACGACTGGGTCGAACCGCGCCGGATCCTGATGACCCACCGCCACCGCAGCCGGCAGCACCACAAGTGGTCGACCGCCGGGCCGGACGGTGGTGAACGCCTGCCGCACCGAAGGTCCGGCCACGAGCAGGCGGGGACGGTGCCGACCATGCAGGCCTTGCCGATCGCAGAGCTCGGCAAACCGCTGCTCGGCACCGGCGATGGTGCCCGGGAGTCGGTGGCGACGCAGCCGCCAGTGATCGACCACCGGGGTAAGCGCGACGATCAGGGCGAGCCCGACCAGCAGCAGGACGCCGCCGGTGAGCATGACCAATCCGCGTATCCGGGACGGGTCGGACATGCAGGTCAGGAATTGCATTGTCCGGGTGGCATCGAACTCGACGGGACTGCTTGGGTCGACGTCATAAGTCCGGGAACACCGGGTGATCGCCTGCGCGTAGGGCTGCGCCAGTGGACGGCGACCGAAGAAGAAGACGGTGCCCACAGCGATACCGACGCCACCCACCACCCCAAGGACTTGCAGATAGAGCCAAAGCAGGGGGGCCGACTGCTCGCCGGGCCTCCGGGCCTGGGGATCAGCCGGTGGCGCGGCGGTGCGGATCACTCCGGTGCCGACAGGCGGACGTGCAGGGCTCCCACCGCCGCGTCGGCCAACAGGACGGCCTGCTCCTCGGTGAGCCCGAGAGTGATTCCATGGCGCCGGCATGCCTCGCGTAGAGCCTGTGCCTGCGCATCAGTCAGCACCAGCCGATCCCCTTCGATGACCGGCTGGGGTGCGTCGCCGCCCGACTCGACCGTTGCCGGCGCCGTCGACCGGCGTAACCGTCGCCTGCTGCGCCACCAACCGGCACCAGCCGCGATCGCACCGGTCGCGAGAATGTCACCGAGACCCGACGTGACGGCCTGCAGTGCGATCTCGCTGACCAGGACCGAGTCGATCCCGAACCCGATCGACCCGCCAGGCGCCGGTAGGCCCCGTAGCGACGACCCGTCCCGCCGCCACTTCTGAGCGACCGGGGCGAAGACCGCCAGCTCCTCGGGGGCTAGCCGGGCCACCCCGGCGCGGGCGGCGGCCTCGATGAGGTCCGGCAACTGCGTGTGTGTGTCGGCCATGCCCACCCTCCACAGAGTAGGCATTAGGATACGCAACGTCTTCCAGCCCCATCGGGCAGAGGACGGCACGACCCGCGCACCCCCGGTGGCGGCCGGAACGTCATCGAGGGGCGCGCGGTGAGCGCTGCGACCGTAGCCCTCGAAACACAGACCGATACGCGCGATGCCGCGCCGACGGTGTTGCATGGTGGCCAACGCCGACGTCGTGCAGGAACTGGCGCGGAGGCTGGTGGCGCAGCGCCTGCCCCTAACCGTTGCTGTTCCCGTCGAAATGGGAACGAGATTCCCTAGCAGCAGGCCACAACGAGACGCCCCGCCAACCCTTCGCTGGGCTGGCGGGGCGTCTTCGTCGTTTCGGTCAGCGAGGCCACGAACCTGTCGTACAGATCAGCGGTGTCGGCGGTCGGCAACTCTTCCAAGGCCGCATCGAGCAGGCCACTGACGTACATGGACAGGTTGACCCGGTTGGTGCCGAACTCCTCTGCCAGGCGTACCCGCGCCGGGTCGCACGGCCAAGGCTGCTCGCACGCCTCACAGTCCCACTGCGGCCGGCGGGGCATGTGCTCACCGCCCAGTCGACTGTCCAGTGCCGCCACCGACCGTTCCGCGTGAAGGGCGCTGCCCGCCCGAACGGTTGTTGGTACCTCCGACATCACCGCTGTCCCCTCTGTCACTGGCTGGAGGGCGCCCGGTCATTCCCGGCACGGACGCCCCCCGCTCTCGGCGGAACGGCGGCGACGATCGCACACATCGCGTCGGGCCCGGATGTTCGCCGCCGCCGTCCGTGAACGGGACGTTACGGGCGGTCAACGACAACTTGAAGGCGGCGGCTGTCCGCTGATCGCCGAACCTGTCCGCTACCTGCCAGCGGTGGGCCTGAACTGCTCCAAGACGTCCCGCAAGTCGGCGGCCTCCGGTGCGCCCGTCTGCTCCACACGGCGCAACACCTCCCGCGCCCGCCACCAATTCGACGGCACGACACGTCGTGACGCCACCGCCTCGGCGGCGAACGCGGACGCCTCATCAGGGCGACCGGAGGAGGCGAGCGCCAACCCCAAGTCGAGGCGAGCTGACGCCGACCGTCGCGGTCGTTCGCCACCATCACCGCGCGGATCCAGATGCGCCAGGACCTGTCGGGCCACCCGCTCCGCGCTCGGGTCACCCGCCCACGCCAACGTGGTGGCCATGTACGCCTGAGCCTTCGATGGGTCATACCGGTAGTGGTGCTCCGCCCTCTCCGGTACCGGCAGGTTCGAGGTCAACCGTTCCACCCGGTCCAATGTCCGGCGTGTCTTACGAACGTCGCCCATTCGCGCCCACGCCCGCGCCTCCTGCGCTGTCGCCTGGATATGGGCGGAACTACCGACGGGGGCCACTTCCTGCGCCTGCTGGGCCAGGCGGAGGGCACCCTGGTAGTCGCCGATGGTCAGCACCTCCCACGCCCTGGTTTCGAGGCACCAGCCCAGGATCTCCGGGTGATCGGCGTGGCCGGCGAGCCCGGAAGCGGCGGTGAGGTGGGCGCTGGCGGCGCCGGGCTGTTGCAGGTCGATGTGCACGGTGGCCCGCAGTACGGCCAACCACCCACCGGCGACGACGAGGCGCCGCTGTTGAGCGAGGGTGACTCGTCCGGCGAGCAGCCTGCCGACGTAAGCGAGGTGTTGGCGCACCATGGGCAGCAGGTCGGCCGGGGCGGTGGTGGGGTACAGGCTGGCGAGGTCGTCGACGCCTTGTTCGATTCGGGTAAGGGTGTGGTTACTGACGTCGCTGGCAGCAATGCGTTGCAGCAGGTCGTCGGCTTCAGCTTCGTGGTCGATGGGCGCGGTGACCAGCCGGGCGAGCGCACCACCGGCGTTGAGCACCTGATCGAGGTGTTGGGCGGTATCGACGGTGGGCGCTTTGCTGCCGACTTCGAGTTCGTGAAGGTGACTCTTGCCCCGGTGAGTGAGTTGCGCGAGTGCCCGCAGGGACAGGCCGGTTTCCTCACGGAGCTGCCGGAGTATGACACCGAAGCGCGGATCGACGTGGGACGTCATGACTGTGCTCCCAGGTAACGGTCTGGGTGGTGGGCCGCCGACCGCTACAACCAGCGGCACCACCGTGGACCACGCTACCCGCAGTGTCGTGACTGGTCACCTGTTGCAGTAGCGTTCGTCAGATCCACTCGCCATCCCGTGTTCGTGTGCGGGGCAAGCAGTGTCGGCATCTCTCAGTGTCGATGACGGTCGGTCAGCCGAGCTGACTTGGTGTAGCCGTGGCTTCCCAGGTGGTCAGGCAGAACGGGTGGCCCGCCGGGTCGGCGTAGACGTAACACTGTTCGCTGTTGGGCTGGAAGTCGTACTTTGTCGCTCCGGCAGCGAGCACGCGGGCCTCGGCGGCGTCTCGGTCCACGACCATGAAGTCGAGATGCATCATGATCGACGAGGTGGGGTCGGGCCAGGTGGGTGGCGTGTATCCGGGCACAGTCTGGAAGTTGATCCGCCCGGCCGGGCTCAGCACGCATGCCCAGCCGTCCCCGGCGTATGTCAGGGTCCCGCCGGTGATGCTGGCGTAGAACTGCGCCAAGGCGACGGCGTCCGGGCAGTCCAGGGTGACCGCGCTGAGCCTGATCTCGTCGGACATGTCTCCTCCTGTGGCCCGTGCCGGCCGGTTGCTAGGCGCGCTCGCACCGATACGACCACCAGCACGACGGTGCGCTCGACAAACTGGACGACGTAACCTAACGCACACGGTGGTCGAGCACGCTGATCTAGCCGCGGGCGGCATCCCTACCAGCGGTGCCCATCCCGCCTGAGGCGATGACACGCTGTGCGGATGCGACAGATCACTGTGCTCGGCAGTTCCGGTGCCTTTCCCGAGCCAGGCCGTGCCTGTAGCGGCTTCGCTGTGGACTGGGACGGCTACCGCGTGGTGCTCGACCTGGGCTACGCCACACTGCCGCGATTGCTCAGGCACTGGCCCGATGGTGCGGTGGACGCCGTCGTCATCACCCACGAGCACCCGGATCACTGCGTCGACCTGCACGGCCTGTTCAGGATGCGGTTCTACGGTCAGCCCGGCGGGCCACGGCTGCCATTGTACTGCCCGCCCGGCGTGCTCGAACGGCTCAGCGGCTTGGAGCCCGATGTCGACCTGCACACGGTGTTCGACCTGCACCCACTACCCGGCAGCTACCGGGTCGGGCCGTTCGACCTGACCGGGCTGCCTCTGCCGCACTTCGTGCCCAACGCCGGCATCCGGATCGAGGCCGACGGAATCGTGGTGGCCTACTCCGGGGATACGGGGCCGACTCCCGCGCTTGCCGACCTGGGCCGTGACGCTGACCTGTTCATCGTCGAGGCGACGGACCACGACGGCGAGACCAGCCGTCCCACCCGAAACCTGATGACCTCCGCCGAGGCCGGTATGTGGGCTCGCCGGGCGGGCGCCCGTCGCCTGATGCTCACCCACTTCTGGCCAGGCAATGACCGGGCAGCCGCAGTGGCGGCGGCGCAGGTGGAGTTCGAGGGCGCCGTACTGGCGGCTCAGGAAGGGCTCACAGTGATTCTTGGGACCCCAGCCAACTGACCGCCTCAGACCTTTGTGTTCGCCACGACCCGGTCAAGGACGAGGCGGCCCATCTGGTACATGACGGGTTTGGTCTCGACGTAGTACCAGATGGCACCGAGAGCCTGTTGGAAGCTCCATGCCATGCTGCGCTCCCATTCCAGGTCGTCGCAACCCAGCTTGTCACGGAACACCGCTCGGGACGCATCGTCGAAGAAGTACCAGCCACACATGGCATCAAGGGCGGGATCGGCCGGCGCGAAGTCGCCGGTGTCGAGCACACCCACCAGCCGGCCGTCGGCCACCAGGACGTTCAGCGGCTGCAGGTCGCCATGGGACATGACGTCGGCCGACGTGCGCGGCAGTTCCCGGAAGTGACTCCACAGACGCCGAAGCGTCGGGACGTCGAGCAGACCCTCGCTCTT
The DNA here is from genome assembly GCF_044456785.1 of Micromonospora sp. NPDC050795. Classification (NCBI taxonomy): domain Bacteria; kingdom Bacillati; phylum Actinomycetota; class Actinomycetes; order Micromonosporales; family Micromonosporaceae; genus Micromonospora; species Micromonospora sp. NPDC050795. The sequence continues at coordinate 46,972 of NZ_JBITGE010000026.1, forward strand.
TCCGAAACATTCCTCGACCCACTCGTCGTGGTCGGGTAGGTCGCCACCACGGTTGTCGCCCTGGAACCGGCGGCCCTGCGTGTCGGTGGCCCGAAGCGCGCTGATCAGGTAGGCCAGGTCACGGGCGAGTTCCACGGACCCGTCGATGTCAACGGGGGCGATGCTTCCCGGTACCCACGACTGCACCGACCACGGCAGGGGATAGTCCTTTCCGGGGTTGCCGATCGCGATCGGCCAGGGAGCCGGGAATGGGCTGTGTTCGGCGAAGCGTCGGGAGGCCTCGGCCTCCCGCTGGAGGAGCTCGGCCGCCACTGCGACATCGCGTGGCCGCAGCAGGAACCGGGCCGCCACATCGTCGCCGATGCGGAAGATGGCGTTCACGGTGCCGTTCGACGCGACGCGACGGACCGGTGCCGTCTCCCACCGAGGGAACTGATCCGCGATCAGCTCGCGGACGACGTCATCGGTGATGGCTAACTCATCGTCGTGCATGGCCATGCGGAAGATCTCCGGTTCTGGTCGGCGGGACGGCACACAGTTGGTCAGCCCGGAGGTCGAGAACGCCAACGTGGCTCCGTCTCAGGGAGGATGCGGCAACGGCGACCGCACCAGACCAGGGAGATTCAGCATGGCGATCCAGCGGATGGACAACGTCCTCATCGTTGTCGAGGACCTTGACGCCGTCATCGGGTTTTTCGTCGAGCTCGGCATGGAGGTCGAGGGTCGGGGGCCGGTCGAGGGGCGCTGGGTGGAGCGGGTCATCGGGATCGAGGACGTCCGGCAGGAGGTGGCGATGCTGCGGACCCCGGACGGTCACGGCAAGGTCGAGTTGGCGATGTTCCACCGACCGGCGGCGATCAGGGAGGAGCCGACGAACGCGCCGGCGAACACGCTCGGCATTCGGCGCATCATGTTCGCCGTCGACGACATCGACGACGTGATCGCCCGGCTGCGGGGCCACGGCGCGGAACTCGTCGGGGAAGTCGAGCGGTACGAGGACATCTTTCGGCTCTGCTACGTCCGGGGCCCCGAAGGCATCATCGTCGGCCTGGCCGAACAGCTCCGCTGACGCCCGTCGCCGCTCGGTCCCGCCCACAACGTCAGGGATGTAGGGGCCCAGCGAGCGGCGGAGACCACTATTTCCCTGGAGTTGCGGGGAAGGTCTCACGTAGGGCCGGGTCCAGCGGCCGGCCGGTGGTCGGTTCGATGAACAGGTCGGCGAGCAGCAGGTCGGGGAGGTAGCTGGGGTTGACGCCCGACTCCTTGCGGCCGAGGGCCTGCGCCGCGCCGCCGAGTCGCAGCGCGGCCCGCGCCGCGCCGGCCGGCAGACGACCGACCCGGCGGGGCCGGCCCACCGCCGCGGCGATGCGGGCGATCATGTCGTGCCAGGTGAGGTTCTCGTCGGCGACCGGGAGGTCCGCGCCGCTGGCCTGCTCCAGGGCGTCGACCGCGACGTCGGCCACGCTGCGCGCGGAGGCCGCGGCGCTGCCGCCGGTCGGGGCGACCAGCGGGGTACGCGAGCGGGCCCACCGGTCCAGCGGACCGGCCCAGTTGGGCAGCCGGTCGCCGGCCCGACCGAAGACGAAGGGCAGCTCGAGTACGGCGACCGGTAGGCCCTCGCCCGCCGCCGCCCGCCCCTCCCGGGCCTGTTCCAGCCGGCAGCGGATGTACGTGTGCCGTTCGGCGAGGCGCCACTGGGGGTGCAGCCGGTCGAAGTAGGTGTAGTAGGAGCCCATCACGACGCCCCGGGTGAGACCTTCGAGGCGGGCGGCGGTGAACAGGCGTACGACCGGGTCGACGTTGTCTCGGCGGAACTCGGGATAGATCGGCTTGGGTAGCGGCCGTTGCTCGTCGGTGCGGGTGGCGTAGACGACGCCGTCGTGGCCGGCGAGCACCTGCCGCAGTTCGTCGACCGGGGCGGACCCGACGTCGAGCAGGTGGTCGATGCCCGGCTGGGCGGTACGCGCCACGGCGGTAGCGGCGTGACCACGCTCCCGCAGGACGTCCACGACGTGCGCGCCGATCAGGCCGCTGCCACCCACCACAAGAATTCGCACGGTGCATCGTCCACTCCGGAACCGGTGTCTTGTCAACCCACGAGTGCCACCGAACGGGTCACTGCTTGTTCTTCGCGACGTTGTAGATGTCCATGACGTCGTCGTCGAAGTAGGGCCCGTACATGTTCCCGGAGTACTTGTACGACATCACCGAGTTGACGTACCCGAACCGGAGGTCGTTGTCCCAGGCGCGCAGGAACGGGCCCCCGCTGGCGCCCTTGTTGAGCGGGCAGTTCTTCAGCTTGATCCGCCGCCGGTGCTGCCACGTCGCGGGCCTGGCCTGCGGCTGCGCGACGGTGACGGCGGCGAGCAGCATGACACCGGCCGAGACGAATCCGAGCTTGCTTCGCACGGGACCTCCTGGGGTGGGCGGTGGGGCCGATGCGTTCCGGCGTCCTGGCGCAGACGCTAGGCTCGGATAGAGGGTCCACAGTAGGCATGGCGCATACGGTCAGTGACGGTTGCCTGGCTGCGGCATGCGCCACCGTGTGTCCGAGAACTTCTCACAAATGGGGGTTGAGGATGCCGGATCCGCGCGCCTTCTGGCTGGACGAGCAATTCGACCGCGAGCACGGCACCGACGGGCGTGGCCGGTACGAGGCCGAGGTGTTCCGCCGGATCGACGAGTTCGCCGACACCTGGGGTGACTTCGCGCCCGTGGCGTTCGCGGTGACCGCTTGGCGGCTGGCCACCGAGCTGTCGCCGGGTTTCGTGCGCTGGCACCGGCGGATCATCTCGGCGACCTGCGCGCGTAGCCCGTGGGACGGCAGCCTGGTCTGCGCGGTGACGGTGGCCTCCCGCTGGCCGGCCGAGCTGACCTGGACCAAGCAGTGGCAGCGCGACCGTGGGTGGCAGGACTGGCCCCGGCTGTTCGGCCAGTTCACCACACCCACCGAGCAGGACCAGACGCGCCGCCCGCATCTGCGCGCGCTGCTCCAGGTGGAGGCGCCGGTCCCGCTCGATGACCTGCCGCCGACGCCCGACGGCCCGGACGACGAGGTTGGCGCGGCGGCGCGCCGGGCCGTGGCGGTGCTGGCCCGGGAACTCAACGACCTCCTCGCACCGATGATCGGGCAGCTCGACGCCGGAGTTCCGGCGGACTCCTGAAACGCTCGCCCGCCGGTAGGGTCGTCGGCGTGAATTCCGACGACATCGCCGGCCGGCTCGGAGTGCCCGTCGAGGACGTCGACCGCGTGCACCGGCTCGCCGGTGACGGGCCGTCAGCTCCGTTGCCGGCCAAGGCCGACGCACCCGCGATCCTCGACCGGCTCACCGTGCCGCCGGACGACGCCGCCGAGATCCTGGCGGGCTGGCCCGACCCCGGCTCCGCCCTGTGGACTCCGGAGCTGCGCTGGCTGCTCGACCGCTCGATCTCCCTGGTCCGTGCCGACCTCGCGGGCTACGACTGGCTCCCGCCCGGCCCGGAGCTGCCCCGGGAGCGCGGGCCGGCCTGGCGGCACCTCTACGTGTACGTGTGCCTGGCCCTTGTCGACGTGGTGCGCGGGTATCACCGCGACCACGGCATCCCCGACGCCGTGACCTGGGTGACCCTGGCTGACCTGGGCCGCAACCTGGCCATCGATCGTCGGATGCGCGGCGAGGGCTGGCCGATCATGCAGAGCTGGCTGACGCTGCACCTGCGCGGCAGCGTCTACGAGCTGGGCCGGCTACAGCACCAGCGCGGTGACGGCGCGATCGGGCTGCACGTCCCCGATTCGGGGCCGTTGACCCCGGAGGCGGTGGCGTCGTCCCTCGACGAGGCCCGCGCGTTCTTCCCCCGGCACTTCCCCGACGAGCGCTACACCGCGTTCTCCTGCGCGTCGTGGCTGCTCGACCCGCAGCTGCGGGAGTACCTCCCCGCGGACTCCAACATCGTGCGGTTCCAGCGCCGGTTCGAGTTGGAGCCCTACGACGAGTCCGCGGGGCCGGACGCCGACATCGAGGTCCTGCGGTTCGGGTTCCGGACCCTGACCACGCCGCTCGACGAGCTGCCGCGCCGCACGGTGCTCCAGCGCGCGATCATCGACCACCTGCGGGCCGGCGGCCACTGGCACTGGCGCCACGGCCGCTTCCCGATCTAGGCATCCGCGTCCCACCACGCGTCGTTGGCGACGGCCTGGGCCGCCGGTTCGATGACCTCCCACACCTGCGCGATCAGCCCGTCGGCGATCCGCAGGACGTCGACCACCACGATCTCCGGCCCCCCGTCGGGGAGTCGGCGTCGCGAGTGCACCACGACGTGGTCACCGTCGGCCAGCAGGTGCAGGATGTCGACCCGCATGCCGGTGGTCGGGCCGAGCGCGGCGCGGACCGCGGCGAGCCACTGCGCCCTGGTCGAGGTCGTCGAATCCGACCGGTGATGGGTGAAGTCCTCGCTCAGGTACGAGGCGAGCGTGTCGACGTCGCCGGTGTCGACAAGCCCCGCCAACGCACGTCCGACGATGCTCTTGTTCTCGGTGGTCATGGGCGCAAGTGTTTCCCCGGCCCGGATGGTTGTCGATGACATCGCACTTCATGGTGTCCCGAGCGAGGATGAGTAGGGTCATGATCGTGTATGCGGTCGGGGAACTCCTGCGGCAGTGGCGCAAGCGCCGAGGGCTCAGCCAACTCGACCTGGCGATCGCCGCCGACGTCTCGGCTCGGCACGTCAGCCTGGTCGAGACCGGCAGGTCCACGCCGAGCGCCGACATGATCCTCCGGCTGGCCGAGCAGCTCCACGTGCCGCTGCGTGACCGCAACCACCTGTTGCTCGCCGCCGGCTTCGCGCCCCGGTACGCGCAGCGCCCGCTCGACGACGCCGCCCTGTCGAATGCCCTCGGCGCTGTCCGCAGGGTGCTGCGGGCGCATGAACCGTATCCGGCGCTGGTCTTCGACCGTCGGTGGAACATCCTGCTGACCAACCGCGCGGTCGACCCGTTCTTCGCGTACGTGGCCCCCGACCTGTTGCGGCCACCGGTGAACCTGGTCCGGCTCGGCCTGGACCCGCGCGGGCTCGCCTCGCTGGTCGTCAACCTGGCGGACGTGCGGGCGGTGTTCCGCAGCCGCATCTCACGCCAGCTCGCCGCAGCTCCGGACGCGGCGCTCGCCGCGCTCTACGACGAACTGCTCAGCCCCCAGCCCGAGGAGCCGACGGGCGACCGCGTCGACGCCGACGTGGTGCTCCCGATGATCCTCCGCGTCGGTGACCGAGAGCTGCGGCTCTTCTCGACCATCACCACGTTCGGCACCCCGACGGACATCACGATCGAAGAGATCGCCGTCGAGTCCTACTACCCCGCGGACGCGGAGAGCGCCGCCTACTTCACACGGTAGGGCCCGGCCTGGTCGGTTACCAGGCCGGGCCCCGTGCACATTCCCGCTCAGCCGGTGGTCAGGATGAACCTCTCCCAGGCCCCGACCGCCGTGCGGTTGGCGATCAGGGACCCGGCCCCGGCGTTCTCGGCGCACACGATCTGGTTGTTGACCGTGGCGCGCAGGCTCACCGTCCCATCCGAGTTGCTGATCAGCTGGAACGTCTCCCACGATCCGATCGACGCGGCGTTGGCGACCAACGCTGCGGCGCCCGCGTTCGTGGCCGAGACGTAGAGCCCGTTGGCGCGCGACCGCAGGGCGATGGCACCGTTGCCGGCGTCCACCCGGTCGAACTGTTCGGTCGGGCCACCGACGCTGGCCTTGTTGGCGATCAACGCGGTGGTGCCGACCGCCGACACGTACTGGTTGTTGACCTGCGCCCGCAGCGTGCTCACCGGCGTGGTGCTACCGGTGCCGGTCGCGAAGGTGAACGCGTCGACGTCGAACAGGTAGCCGGACCCACCCTTGAACACCAGGTACAGCGTCGTCGACGCGGTGGGCGGGTTGCTGATCGTGGCGGACACGTCGACGAACGTCTCCCAGTTGCCGGTCACCGGCACCGTGACGGTGCCCAGCAGGGAGCCGGTGGCCGACCCGGCCCGGACCTCGATGGTGCCGCCCGCGCCGGCCGACGACGCCCGGACGGTGATGCGGTTGGCGTTGGCCAGGTTGTACGGCTGGTACGAGATCCAGTCGTTGTTCTCGATGAATCCGGCGGTGCGGCCACCCTCGGCGTTGGTGTGGTCGGTGGCCTGGACGCCGGACTGAGCGCCGAAGTGCTCACCCTGGCGGTGCTTCGGTTGCAGGGTCTTGATGCTGTGCGTGGTCAGCCCACCGTTGTCGGTGTAGGCGGCGTCGAAGACCCCGTAGATGTTCGCCGCCGAGTCGTGCTCGCCGTCGGTCGGCACGGTGATCGAGCCACTGCACCCGTTCTTCGAGGTGATCTGGTGGGCGTGGCTGTCGTGGCCCAGCGCGTACGTCAGGCTCACCTTGGAACAGTCGATCGTGCCGTCCTGCGGGTCGCTCACCGAGATCTGGTACGACACCGTGTCACCGAAGCTGAACAACTGCCCGTCGGCGGGCGAGGTGAGCGTCACCGTCGGGGCCGTGTTGCCCACGGTGATGACCAGGCTCGCCGTGCCGGTCAAGCCATTCGGGTCGGTGACCCTCAACGTGGGGGAGTACGTGCCGTTCGTGGTGTACGTCTTGGTCGGGTTCGCCGCCGTCGACGTGGTGCCGTCACCGAACGTCCACAGGTAGCTCAGCGCCCCACCCTCGGGGTCCGAGCTGCCGGCCGACGAGAAGTTGACCGTCAACGGGTTGGCCCCGGACGTCGGGTTCGCCGAGGCGACCGCGATCGGGTTGCGGTTGCCGCCGCCGATGTACTCGATCCGGAACAACGCCTGGTTGTTCGAGCCGGTGCCGTAGTCCAGCACGTACAACGCGCCGTCCGGGCCGAAGGCCATGTCCATGACCTGCGTGCCGGACCACGGGAAGTTGGAGATCTCCCCGCGGGAGCCGTCGGAGTTGACCGCGATGGCCTTGATCCAACGGCGACCGTACTCGCCGGCGAAGAACTGGCCGTTGAGCGACTGCGGGAACTTGATGCTGGAGTTCAGCGACGCGTCGTACCGGTAGACCGGCCCGCCCATCGGCGACTCCGAGCCGCTGCCGAACTCCGACGGAGAACCGGAGTCGCCCGCGTACTTGATCCAGGCCGGCCTCGCCGCCGGAAGCGTGCCGAGCCCGGTGTTGCGGAACGAGTTGTTGGTCGGCCCGCCCGAGCAGTTGTACTTGGACTGCGACGGCCCGGACGGGAAGGTGTATTCGTTGTACGTTTCGGTGCTCGTGTTGCTGCCGGTGCAGTACGGCCAACCGTAGTTGCCGGCCGACGCGATGCGGTTGAACTCGACCTGACCGGAAGGGCCACGGCTGGAGTTCGTGGAACCGGCGTCGGGGCCGTAGTCACCGAGGTAGACGACGCCGGTGGCCTTGTCGACGCTCATCCGGAACGGGTTGCGCAGACCCATCGCGTAGATCTCCGGCCGGGTGTTGGCCGTGCCGGGAGCGAACAGGTTGCCCGACGGGATGGTGTACGTGCCGTCGGACTGCGGCTTGATCCGCAGCAGCTTGCCCCGCAGGTCGTTGGTGTTGCCCGCCGTGCGCTGGGCGTCGAACTGCGGGTTGCGGTCGGTCCGCTCGTCAAGTGGCGCGTAGCCGGACGACTCGAACGGGTTGGTGTCGTCGCCGGTGGTCAGGTACAGGTTGCCGGCGGCGTCGAAGTCCAGGTCGCCGCCGACGTGGCAGCACTGCCCACGGTCGTTGGCGACCTGGAGCACGATCTTCTCGCTGCTCAGGTTGAGCGTGTCGTCGCTGTTGAGGGTGAACCGCGACAGCCGCAGGTGCCCCTTCCACCGGTCCCAGTCCGACTGCGAGCCGGTGGTCGGCGCGTCCCCGGACGGGGTGCTCAACGAGGGGGAGTAGTACAGGTAGATCCACCGGTTGGTGGCGAAGCCGGGGTCGACGGCGACGCCCTGCAACCCCTCCTCGTCGTGGGTGTAGACCGACAGGGTGCCGGAGGTCTTGGTGTTGCCGGCCACGTCGGTCACCCGCAGCACACCGTTGCGGGCGGTGTGCAGCACCGAGCGGTTGGGCAGGACGGCCAGGGACATAGCCTCACCCAGCTCGGCCGAGCCGGTGGCGAGTTTGACCTGCTGATAGTCGGAGGCGGGGATCACCGCGGCCTGCGCGGTGGACGGTGCAGCCACAGCGAGGGCCGCGCTTGCGACAGCGAGAACCGCCGCGAAGAGCGCCCGGGGCCAGCGCCGGGGATACGAGAGCATGATCGTCCTTTCTCGACGACCGGGGGTGCGGGCGCGCGGGGGCGCACCACGACCAGGTGGGGGTGGTGAAGAACGGGCGGGGAGCAGGTCAGCTGGTGGTGACCAGGTCGAACTTCTCCCACTGGCCGATGGAGGTCCGGTTGGCGATCAACGGGGAGGCGCCCGCGTTGTCGGCGGAGACGTACCGGCTGTTCACAGTGGCCCGCAGGCTCACCGTGCCGTCGGAGTTGCGGACCAGCTGGAACGTCTCCCAGGAGCCGGCGCTGCCCCGGTTGGCGATCAGCGCTGCGGCCCCGGCGTTCTCGGCCGCGACGTACTGCCCGTTGCTCTTGGCCCGCAGCGCCACGTTGCCGTTGGCGAGGTTGACCAGGTCGAACCGCTCGCTGGTGTTGACCGAGGTCTTGTTGGCGATCAGAGCGGTGGTCGAGTTGGGCGCGCTGACGTACTGGTTGTTGGCCCGGGCCCGCAGGGTGGAACCGCTGACGGTGGGCGGCGGGGTGGTCGTGCGCGGCGAGCAGTCGGCGGTCACGGAGCCCGCGGCGACCTGGAGGCCACCGAGAAGCATCCGGGTGAAGTTCGGGTCGGTGTACGACGCCTCGGTGTGCCCGAGGCCGGTGTACCAGGCCCGTCCGCCGCCGTACGCCTTGCACCAGGTGATCGGGTGGTCGCCGCTCATGTTGCCGCCGCTGTAGGACGACTCGTCGAGGTTGGCGAGGACCCGAGCGGTGGACCGGGGGTTGGTGCGGTAGTTGTACCACTCGTCGGAGCGGACCCAGGTGGTGCCGAGGTGCGCGGTGGACGGGTTGGTGTTGTCCTCGATCCGCACTGTGGCGTTCTGGATCGCCGGGTGCGAGTCGAAGTACGCGCCGACCAGTTGGCCGTACCACGGCCAGCTGTACTCGGTGTCGGCCGCGGCGTGCACGCCGACGTAGCCGCCACCAGCGGCGATGTACGACTCGAAGGCCGTCTGCTGGCTGGCGTTGAGGACGTCGCCGGTCGTCGACATGAACACCACCGCCTGGTACTGGGCCAGGTTGGAGGTGGTGAACTGGGCAGCGTCCTCGGTCGCCGTCACGGTGAAGCCGTTGGCCGAGCCGAGCTGCTGGATCGCGGCGATGCCGTTGGGGATCGACGAGTGCCGGAAGCCGGCGGTCTTGCTGAACACCAGGACCTTGGTCAGTGGTGCCGCCGAGGCGGGTGTCGGCAGGGCGACCAGACTGGCCAGCATGACTGCCAGGCCGGTGACGAGTGCCAACAGGCGGGGACGGGAACGCATGGTGTTGCTCCTCTGCTGAGCGTCGACCTCAGGCCGGTGCGCATGGGCAGGCCAGGGGCCATGGTGGCGGTGGTGCGGAAGCCGGGCCGCCGATGCTCGGCTGAGGTGCTGCGGGGTGGTGGGGTGATGGAGGAGTGGTGGGGTGGAAACAGTCGATGACCTCGCCGAAACACTGTGGACGGTCAAAATTCATCGATTGGTATCGCTGACGCAGTAAACCTCCGATGTATGCGCCCCGTCAACCCCACCGGTTACGGCCCGGGTGCGCCCGCGCACGGCCCACGTCACGGTGGAGGTGGAACGCGTGGTCGGTGGCATGAGCACCGACGAAGATCGAGAACGCCTCGCAGGGCACCTCATGGCGCTGCCGGTCCGCGAGCTTGTCGACGTCCTCCGCCGTGCCCTAGCGCACTTCACCGAGGGATCCGCGTGCGCCCTGACCTGACCTGCAAAGACGACGGGACGTGGTACGGCTGGGCCCGGTCACCTATGCGGGCCTGCGGGTGCCAGTGGTCGCCATGAGGATGAGGTCGGCGATCGTCTCCGGGTGGGTGACCATGGCGAGATGCGACGACTCGACCTCGATGGTCGTGGCGTTCATCCGGTCGGCCAGAAACCTCTCCAGCTCCGGCGCGGTCGTGCGGTCCTGCGTGGAGATCGAGTAGTAGCAGGGCTTGTCCCGCCAGGCGGCCGTTGTCGTCCGGCCCGTGAAGAGGTCGTCGGCGATCGGCCCCTGCACCGCGTACAGAGCGCGGGCGCGGGCCTCGTCGACACCACCCGCGAAGTCGCTCAGGAAGGCGTTCTCGCTCAACTGTGCGTACCCGTCGTGGTGCACGAGGCCGGCGTTCGCCGGCGGCGTGGGGAACTTCGCGGCGAGCGCGGCGTAGTCCTCCCCGGCGTCCGGCGCGCGGGCCGCGACGTACACCAGGGCGGTAACCGTCGGATGATTGCCGGCCTCGCTGATGATCGTTCCGGCCCAGGAATGGCCCGCCAGCACGGTCGGCCCGTCCTGCCGGTCGAGGGCGCGGTTGGTGGCCGCGACGTCGTCGGCCAGCGAGGTCAGCGGGTTCTGCACAGCGGTGACCGTGAGCCCGGCCCGCTGCAGGATCGGGATGACGTCGGACAAGGAGGAGCCGTCGGCGTACGCGCCGTGGACCAGGACGACGTTGCGGGCCCTCTTGACCGAAGACGTGTCGCTCATCCGAAAACCTCCGCACGACGCCGTGCCGTCGCTCGCTCGTCGACAGCTCTCGTCCGCCACTCTTCCGCGCGCCGGTCGGACCGGTGGGCCGAATGCCCAGGCTTCAGCCGCTCTGGCGCGCCGGTTCCGGTGCGAGGGCGTTCCAGTTCAGGTGGTCGCGGTAGCGGTGCCGCAGGACGATCCAGCTGACCGAGAACGGAATGGCTCCCATGGCCACCACGCCCAGGACGGTCGCGCCGACCACCTCGAAGACCGCCCCGACGTCGCCGAACAGCTGAGCGACCGTCTGGAACGCGACGTGCAGGCCGATGCCGGCCCAGATGTCGCCGGTGGCGGCACGGAAGGCACCCACCAGCAACGCGAAGACGAAGAACAGCGCCAGCCGGTCGACGGATCTGGCCGCCCCGATGAGGAACCCGAACACGGTGAACAGCACCGCCTGCCCGATGACCGCCTGCCAGGCGGGCAGCCGGGTGGCGAGGTGGTGTTGCAGGTACCCACGGAAGACCAGTTCCTCCGGCAGCGCCTCCTTGAGGAAGACCAGCACGACCAGCAGCGCCGCCACCCGCAGGGCGTCTCCGACGGACGTCCGGACACTGATCTCGACCCAGCCGAGACCGAGGCAGAGCGTGAACCCCGCCGCGGCGGGGACGAGCCAGCAGGCCATCCCGAACAGCAGACGCCGCCAGCCGGCGCGCAGCGACGGCAACCCGAGGCCGGCCCAGGGCCGACGGTCCAGGACACGACGGGCGACGACCACCAGGGGTACGACGACAGCGGTGGTGAGGACCGCCCCGATCGCGTGGGTCAGTCGGTCGTAGTCCCGACCGAGCAGAGCGCCCAGGACCAGCCACACCAGCACGGCGGCACCGGCCACGACGAGGATCCGCCACGGCAGGGCGGGGCGAGATCCGGCGCTCACCACGCGCAGCGTAGCCAGCGGCGTCAACTGGTGACGGTCAGCGGCCGAGGACGAGGTAGCCGAGGCCGAGGACACCCCGGTAACCGCCGACGTACTCGCGCAACCGGTCGTCGAGCTCCGCGCGGACCTCGGCCGCACGGGGATCCTCCGGGTACGCCAGCAGCCACTCCTGCCGCCCGGCGAGCCAGGTGGACTCGAAGTCATCCCACTCCCGCTGATCGGCGGTGCTCAGGTGCAGCAACCGCCAGCCCCGCTGAAGGGCGGCCTCGACCAGCCCGGGCAGGGTCGGGACCTCCGGACCGAAGACCTCCGCGATCTCCGCCGTGGGGGACCGCTCCCAGTACGCGTCGCCGAACAGCAGCCGCCCACCGGGTCGGACCACGGCGGCGAGGGCGTCGAGGGCAGTCTCGGTGCCGCCGAAGGCGTGTGCCGAGCCGATGCAGAGAACCCGGTCGGCCGGCTCCTGCCAGGTCGCCGCTTCCCCCATCACGAAGGCGACGTGCCGGTTCAGCGACCGCCCCGCGGCCAGCCGCCGCCCTCGGTCGAGCGCGGCCTCGTCGGTGTCGACGCCGACGCCGCGCGTCGGAACCGGGCCGGAGACACCACCGGCGGCGACCGCCCGCAGCAGCAGCTCACCCCAGCCGCAGCCGAGGTCGAGCACACGCGCGCCGGGCCGGACGTCGAGCCGCTCCAGCAGCAACGCGGCGTGCTCCGGCGAGAGTGGAGTGTTCCAGCGCATCCGCGCGTAACGGCTGGCGGCGAGGTGGTCGGTTGACTGCATCCGTTGAGGGTGTCAAAGCGTGCGCCGGGTGCGGCACCGGGGCGTGCGGCAGGATCGGTGGGATGGACGCGCAGAGACCGGGGCCGGCGCGGCGGCCGACCCCGCAGGAGGTGGCGGCGGCGGCCGGCCGGGGTCTGCCGGACATCATCGGCCCCGGGCTGCGTGTGCTGTTCTGCGGCTTCAATCCGGGCCTCTACTCGGCCGCCGTGGGGGAGCCGTTCGCCCGCCGGGGCAGCCGATTCTGGCCGGCCCTGCACGGGGCGGGCTTCACCGACCGCCAACTGCACTCCTGGGAACGCGACGAGCTGCTGCGGCAGGGCCTGGGCATCACCAGCCTGAGCAACCGGGCCACCGCCCGCGCCGCGGAGCTGACCTCGGAGGAACTGGTGGCCGGGGTGACCGGGCTGGCGGTGAAGGCCGAGCGCTACCGGCCGCGGTGGGTGGCGATCCTCGGGGTGAGCGCGTACCGCATCGCCTTCGCCCGACCGAAGGCCGGGCTGGGCCCGCGACCGGACCGGCTGGGCCCGGCCCAGGTCTGGGTGCTGCCGAACCCCAGCGGCCTGAACGCGCACTTCCCGCTGCCGGCGTTGACCGCCGAGTTCGCCAGGCTGCGGCGGGCCCTCGACTCCTAACCGGCCGCGGCGACCAGCCCCTGGTAGTAGGGCTGCATCGCCGGGTGGTAGTCGTCGAACTCGGGACGGGGCGAACCATCCCGGGAGGCGACCAACATGTCCAGGTAGTACTCCCAACCGGCGCCCACCTCGGCGATGCCCTCCACGCTGCTCAGGTGCTGCACGAACCGCAGCTCGGTGGTGCCGTCGGTCTCGGTCAGCGACAGCTCCAGCAGCCAGCTGCCGTAGTCGTCGACCATCGACACGGCAAGGCGCTGCCGCGGTTCGCACGCGTCGATGCGCATCTCGCACCAGGGCTGCTGCTCCTCGTACGCCATCTGGACCCGGATGGTCCGGCCGGGGCCGGCGTCGCCCTCCCACGGGCCGAACCAGCGGGCCGTACGCTCGGACTCGGTCAGGCTGGCCCAGACGTCCGCTGCCGGAGCGCGGAAGGTTCGGGTGAGGACGAGATCGTGGCCGGAGTCGGTGTGAAACAGGCGTCCGGCGGGTGTGCGGGTCATGCCGTGTGCTCCCTTCGGTGCTCCACCGGGCCGCGGCTGCGGCGCTCTCGGCGGGTGCGATAGACCTCGGTCTCCAACGCGTCGAGGTGCCGCTCCCACCGGTCGGTGGCCGCGAGCGCGGCGAGCCAGTCGACCAGCGGGGCGAGCGGGCGCGGATCGAGTCGGTAGATCCTCTGTCGGCCGACCATCTCGTCGTGCACCAGACCGCTCTCGCGCAGCAGCCGCAGGTGGCGGCTGATCGCGGGTCGGCTGATCACGAATCGCTGCGCGATGTCACCAGCGGACAGCGGCTCGTCGCGCAGCAGGGTCAGGATGTGCCGCCGTACCGGGTCCGCGATCGCGGTGGCCACCTCGTTCACCTGGAAAGCGTAACCTATGGGTTACGCGTTGGCGTGGCGAAGGCCACGGACGGCCGTATGTCGCCGCGTCGATGGTGGGCACATGATCACTTGACCTGGCACTCTGTATGGCATGGCCGCCCTCCTTCGCTCCCGCCTGACCGACTGGACGTTCGTCGTACCTGTGCTCGCCGTCCTGATATTGATGGTCACCTGGGGGCGGAGCCTGCCTGGGCCCGTCATCGTGGTTGTCGCGGTGCTGCTGGGCGGCGCGGTGCTCGCGGCGGTGCACCACGCGGAGGTGGTCGCCCACCGGGTGGGAGAGCCGTACGGGTCCCTCGTGCTCGCCGTCGCGGTCACCGTGATCGAGGTGGCCCTGATCGTCACGCTCATGATCAGCGGGCCGGAGAAGACCCAGTCGCTCGCCCGGGACACCGTCTTCGCCGCCGTCATGATCACCTGCAACGGAATACTGGGTCTGTCCCTGCTGCTCGGGGCGCTGCGTCGCCGCGTCGCGGTGTTCAACCCGGAGGGCACCGGCGGAGCCCTGGCGACCGTGATCACCCTGGCCACCCTGAGTCTGGTCATCCCCAGCTTCACCACGGCCCGCCCCGGCCCGGAGTTCAGCCCGGCCCAACTCGTCTTCGCCGCCGTCGCGTCGCTGGCCCTGTACGGGCTGTTCGTGCTCGTGCAGACCGGCCGGCACCGCGACTACTTCCTGCCGGTCGACAGCCGGGGCAAGGTCATCGAGACGGAGGAGCACGCCAAGCCGCCCACCACCCGCGCGGCGATGGTCAGCCTGGGCCTGCTGCTGGTGGCGCTGGTCGCGGTCGTCGGCGACGCCAAGACGGTCTCCCCGACCATCGAGGCCGGGGTCGCGGCGGCGAACCTGCCACACGCGTTCGTCGGCGTGATCATCGCCCTGCTGGTGCTGCTGCCGGAGACCCTGGCCGCCGCCCGCGCCGCCCGCCGAGACCGCGTCCAGACCAGCCTGAACCTCGCGCTCGGCTCCGCGATGGCCAGCATCGGCCTGACCATCCCGGCCATCGCGATCGCCTCGATCTGGCTGGACGGCCCGCTGCTGCTCGGCCTCGGCGGCACCCAGCTCACGCTGCTCGCGCTCACCGCCGTGACCGCCGTCCTCACTGTGGTGCCCGGCCGGGCCAACGTGTTGCAGGGCGGCGTACACCTGGTGCTGATGGCCGCCTTCGTCTTCCTGGCCGCCAGCCCGTGATCCGCACGGCCCGCCGGTTCAGCCCGTGACCCGCACGGCCCGCCGGCTCGTTCCGTGACCCGCACGGCCCGTGCGGGTCAGCCGGCGGGCGGCGGGTCGCCCGCGAGGCGCTCCGCGCGGGCGTTCAGGTAGCGCTGCTGCGCGAGGTTCGT
This sequence comes from Micromonospora sp. NPDC050795, assembly GCF_044456785.1. Taxonomy (NCBI): domain Bacteria; kingdom Bacillati; phylum Actinomycetota; class Actinomycetes; order Micromonosporales; family Micromonosporaceae; genus Micromonospora; species Micromonospora sp. NPDC050795. The sequence continues at coordinate 62,259 of NZ_JBITGE010000026.1, forward strand.
CGAGCGCGCCGCCGCCATCCGGTACGCCTCCCGCGCGGCGACCCGCTCGCCCTCCAGCTCCCAGAGGTGGGCGCGGGCGGCCGGCAGCCGCGGGTCGTCGGCGAGACGGGGGTCGTCGGCCAGGTCGGCGAGCAGCGCCAAGCCGGCTGGCGCGCCCCGGCTCATGGCCACCGCCACCGCGTGGTTGAGCGCCACCACCGGGTTGTCGGACATTCCGAGGAGCACCTCGTACAGCGCGGTGATCTGTGGCCAGTCGGTGGCCGCCGCGCTGGGCGCCTCGTCGTGCACGGCCGCGATGGCCGCCTGGAGCTGGTACGCCCCGACCACCCCGCGCGGCAGTGCTCCGGTGATCAGCTCGACGCCCTCGGCGATCTGGTCGGCCCGCCACCGGGAGCGGTCCTGCTCGGCCATCGGCACCAGCTCACCGTGCGGGCCGATCCGCGCCGGCGCGCGGGCGTCGGTGAGCAGCATCAACGCGAGCAGCCCGGTGACCTCGGGGTCCTCGGGCACCAGCCGGCGCACCAGTCGGGTCAGCCGGATCGCCTCGGCGGTCAGGTCGGCGCGCAGCAACCCGGGCCCGGCGGTGCGGGCGTACCCCTCCGTGAAGATCAGGTAGAGCACGTGCAGCACGGCGGCGAGCCGGTCGGCGCGCTCCGGACCGGTGGGTGGCGCGAACCGCAGCCCACTGTCACGGATCCGCTGCTTACCCCGACTGATCCGCCGGGTCATCGTCGCCTCCGGCACCAGGAAGGCGCGCGCCACCTCGGCGGTGCTGAGCCCGCCCACCGCCCGCAGGGTGAGCGCGATCTGCGACGCCGCCGACAGCGCCGGGTGGCAGCACAGGAACAACAGGATGAGCGTGTCGTCGGCGTCCCCCTGCGGACGGTCGGCGGCGGGGGCGCTCCAGTGTTCCGGCAGCACCCACCGGGCCACCGTGTCCTCCCGTCGCATCCGGGCCTGCTCGCGACGAAGCAGGTCGGTCAGCCGACGGGACGCCACGGTGATCAGCCAGCCACGCGGATTTTCCGGTACGCCGTCGCGCGGCCAACCGTGCGTGGCGGCGATCAGCGCCTCCTGCACCGCGTCCTCGGCCGTGTCGAAGTGCCCGTAGCGGCGGACCAGCGCGCCGAGGACCTGCGGCGCCAGTTCGCGCAGCAGGTCCTCGGCGGGAGTCTCCGGCACCGGGTCAGCCGGCCAGGTCCTCGACACCGTCGAGCACCGGGCGCACGTCCACGTACCCCCCGGGGGCGTCCGGGTCGACCAGGCCGGCGGCGATCTCGGTGGCCCGGTCGAAGCTGGCGCACTCCACGATGGTGTAACCGGCGAGGACCTCCTGTGTCTCCGGGTACGGGCCGTCGGTGACCACTGGCGCCCCCTCGCGCACCTGGACCCGGCGGGCGTGCACCGGCTCGCTCAGGCCCCGGGCGAGGCACCACCCCGGCACCCAACGAAACGTCGAACCCAACCCCCGCCCTCCGGACACGCCACCCCAACCCGAATCGGTGATCATGAAGTTAGCGTCACGACACGCCGAGCGGGATGACGCCAACTCCATGATCACCGGGGTTCGGGGGTGGTGGGTGGGGCTTAGGTTGGCGGGGTGACTGTGGTGTGGGTGGTGGTGGGGGGTTTCGTCATTGCGGCGGGGGTGGCGTACGGCGTTGTGGCTCGGCGGGGGCGAGCGGACGTCGGGGACGATCCGGCGGCTGGGCGGGAGGCTCGGGGTCGCCAGCACAGGTACGAGGCCGAGCGGCACGGTGACCAGGGTGACACCTGGCATCGCGGTCGGGAGTCGGGCGGTTGAGCGACGCTACTGGCCGTACGAGCGGCGGAGCCGGCCGTTGATCAGGTAGTTGAGGCGGTGGCGTAGGTGCCCGAGGGTGCTCTCGCTCGAGGAGGTCGCCGTCGGTGGAGAGCGTCCAGCGCAGCGTGCGCCGCGCAGACCCGCTTCCCGTGGGCCGCGCAGAGCCGCCGCCCCTTTGCCGCCAGAACAGCACCGAGCTGATCGGCGTGAACCGTCCGTCCGCACCCTGCGTAGAACCGGTGATGGGCGTGGCGGTCGTATCGTCGGGGTACATCGCCGCGCGAGCACCGATGTCTGGGGAGGCACAGTGGGGGCACGGTTCGGACGCGACGCGCGGGGCCCGCTGGCGGGACTGCTGATCGCCGCTCTGGTCTCCCTCGCCTGCGCGGGCGGTGGGCTGGCCGAGCCGGAGGCCGAGCGCCCCCGGGCGAACCCGCCGGCAGCGTCACCGGGACCGGACACCACCCGGGCCGACAGCACCACCAGCGTCGCCGAGTTCGAGCAGGACGTCGCCGACGCGCAGGCGATCGCCGAGCGGTACTGGGCGGCCCAGTTCAAGGAATCCGGGCAGCAGTTCCGACCGATCCGGCGGATCATCCCGTACCAGCGTGACGGCGAGGTGTCCTGCGGCGGCCAGGCGTTGCCCCGCAACAACGCCGTCTACTGCTCGCAGGGCGACTTCATCGCGTACGACGTGGCGTGGTCGGTGGCGGCGTTCCGCGAGGTCGGCGACGCGTTCGTGTTCTACCTGCTCGGGCACGAGTACGCGCACGCCATCCAGGTGCGGCTGGGCATCAACTACAGCTTCACCATCCAGCAGGAGTTGCAGGCCGACTGCATGGCCGGGGCGTACCTCGGCGACTCGGTGCGCTCGGGGACCCTGACCCTCGCCGAGGGCGACCTGGACGAGTTCCGGGAGGGGGTGGCGGCGGTCGGCGACGACCCGGACCAGCCGTGGTTCGCGGAGGGGGCGCACGGCACCGCCGAGCAGCGCACCGACAGGTTCTTCCGGGGTTACGAGGGTTCCCTGAAGGAGTGCGACCTGGGCTGAACGGGGTTGTCCGGATCACCCTGGCGCCCGTTGCCGCCACGAGCCCCTGCGGCTGCTGGCAGGATCGCCGGTGTCGGTCACGACCCTGGAGGTTCCGCTGAGCAGCCATCACCCCGCCGCTGTGCTCTTCGACATGGACGGCACGTTGGTCGACAGCGAGAAGCTGTGGGACGTCGCGTTGCAGGAACTCGCGAAGGAGTACGGCGGGGAACTCTCCGTCGACGCCCGCCAGTCGACCATCGGCACCGCCATGGCCGAGTCGATGCGCATCCTGCACGACGACCTGGGGCAGCCCGAACGGGATCCGGAGATCAGCGCGGCGTGGATCAACGCCCGGATCCTGGAGCTGTTTCGCACCGGTCTGCCCTGGCGGCCGGGCGCGTTCGACCTGTTGGGTGCGGTCCGCGCGGCGGGCATCCCCACCGCGCTGGTGACCTCCAGCCCCCGGGCGCTCGTCGAGATCGCCCTGGACACTCTCGGTCGGGACAATTTCGACACGGTGGTCGCCGGCGACGAGGTGGTGGCGGCCAAGCCGCACCCCGAGCCGTACCTGACCGGCGCCCGGCTGCTGGGTGTGCCGATCGAGCGGTGCGTGGCGATCGAGGACTCACCGACGGGGGTGGCCAGCGCGCTCGCCTCGGGCGCGGCGGTCCTGGCCGTACCGGCGGAGGTGGCGTTGCCGAGCACTGTCGGCGTACACCAGGTGGAGAGCCTGACCGGTGTGGACCTGGCGCTGCTCGCGGCGCTGTTGACAGATCGGGCCGCTGCCTGAACGAACAGAAAGGGAGGCCCTGCTGACGCGCTCGCGTCAGCAGGGCCTCCCTTTTTCGCCCGATCAGTCGTGGGCGATGGCGCCCAGGACGTTGATCCGGGCCGCCCGGATGGCCGGGAGCACCGCGGCCACCACGCCGATGATGGCGGCCAGGCCGAGGAAGACACCCATCTGCCCCCAGGGCAGGATCAGGTCTGTGATGCCCTCGTCCTTGAGGGCCTCGACCACAGCGGCGCCGAGGCCGGTGCCCACCACCACGCCGAGCAGCGCGCCGAACACCGAGATCACCACCGCCTCCACGGTGATCATGCCCATGGTCTGGGACCGGCGGAGACCGATCGCCCGCAGCAGACCCAGCTCGCGGGTCCGCTCCAGCACTGACAGGGCCAGGGTGTTGATGATGCCCAGCACGGCGATCACGATGGCCAGCGCGAGCAGGATCTGGATCATCGTGAGCAGCCCGTCGAGCGAGCTGGTCTGCTGCTTGATGAACGCGTCCCGGTCGGCCACCGACACCTCGGGGCTGTCCGCGAGCAACGCCTCCACCTGCGGCTGGACGTCGGACACCCGGGTGCCCGGGTCCAGTTGGATGAAGCCCTGGATGGGCTGCGGGATGGCGAAGTCCTTCGCCGCGGTCGCCGGCAGCGTCACCGGGTTGGTCAGCTGCGACGACTCGTAGATGCCGCTGATCGTGTAGGTGCGTGCCTCGCCCCGGGTCAGTTGCACGTTGACCGTCGAGCCCACCGACCAGCCACGGGACGTGGCCGTGTCCGAGCTGGCGAGCATCTGGGTCGGCCCGAGCCGGTCGATGTCACCGGCGGTCGGCTTCGCGCCGAAGATCTGCCGCAGCGACGCGATGTCGCTGCTCGCCGCGACCCAGGTGCTCTCGCCGTCGATCCGGCCCATGTCGCCGTATTCGCCGTCGACCAACCGCACACCGGGCAGGGCCTTGGCCTGGTCCAGCACACCCGGGTCGAAGGTCGGCGGACGCGGGCCGCCCTGCTGACCGGCGATCACCAGTTCGGCCTTGATGGTGTCCTGGGCGAGCGCGCTGATGCTGCCCTTGGCCGAGTCGAGGATCACCGTGACGCCGGTGACCAACGCGATGCCGACCATCAGCGCGGCGGCGGTGATCGCCGTACGACGTGGGTTGCGCCCGGAGTTGAGCCGGCCCAGCTTGCCCGGCACCGACCAGGAGAAGATCACGCCCAGCAGGCTCACCACCGGCCGGCTGATCAACGGGGTCAGCAGCGCCACCCCGATGAAGGCGAACAGCACGCCACCGAGGATGGTCGACAGCGTCTGACCGCCGGCGTTGCCGCTGAGCCCGAGGAACAGCAGCACCGCGCCGATGCCGGTGACCAGCGACCCGGCGACCGTGACCTTGGTCAACGGCCGGTCCGGGGTGGCCACGTCCTGCATGGCCGCGATCGGCGGGATCCGGGACGCCCGCAGCGCCGGCAGCAACGCCGCCACCACGGTGATCACCAGACCGACGGCGAACGAACCGATCACCGCGGCCGCCGGCACGCCGATCCCGGCCAGGGTGAGCCCGCCGGCCAGCTTGCCGAACAGGAGGGCCAACAGCGCGCCCACCCCGATGCCGGCGGCGAGGCCGAGCACCGACGCGATCAACCCCACCGCGATGGCCTCCAGCACCACCGAACCGATGATCTGCCGTCCGCTGGCCCCGATGGCGCGCATGAGCGCCAACTCCCGGGTCCGCTGCGCCACGATGATCGAGAAGGTGTTGAGGATCAGGAAGGTGCCCACCAGCAGCGCCACCGCGGCGAAGCCGAGCAGGATCTTGTTGAAGAAGGACAACCCCTCCTTCAGACTGGCCGAGGCGTCCGCTGCCACCTCCTTGCCGGTCTTCACCTCGAAGTCCGCGCCCAGGGTGCGGGCCACGTCATCGCGAAGCTTCTCGTCCGAAACCCCGTCGGCGGCCTGCACGGTGATGCTGCTGAACACGTCCGGCTCGCCCAGCATCAGCCGCTGCGCCACCGGCGTGGTGAAGAAGACCTCGTTGACCCCGCCGATCGAGTCCCGGTCACCGCTGTACCCGAAGACGCCGACCAGGGTGAAGTCCCGCTTCTTCGACTCGAACGCGGTCAGCACACCGACCCTCTGGCCGACCTGCACCTTCGCTGCCGTGGCCAACGCCTTGTTGATGACGATCTCGTCCTCGGCCTGCGGCGCGCGCCCCTCACGCAGCTTCAACAGATCGCTCTCGCCGGTCCAGTTCTCGCCCAACTGCGGCGGGCCGAACGAGGTGACGACCTTGCCGTTGCTGCCGATCACCCGGGCGCCGTCGGCGTTGACCACACCGGTCGCCGAGGCCGCCCCCGGCACCTGCTTCACCCGGTCCACCAGGGCGGCCGGCAGCGGGGCGGCGGTCTGCTCGCCCTCCAGCTCGTTGACCTGCACCTTCGGCTTCGCCGCGACGTTCACGTCGATCTCGGAGAAACCGTCGGCGAAGACCGAGTCGAAGGAGCGGCCCAGCGTGTCGGTGAGCACGAACGCGCCGGAGACGAACATCACCCCGAGCACCACCGCCAGGCCGGACAGGATCAGCCGGACCTTACGGGCCAGCAGACTCTTCAGCGTCGCGCGGAACATCAGTTGCCCACCTCGGCCGCAGTGTCCAGCTTCTTCATGGTGTCCAGCACCGTCTCGGCGGTCGGCTCGACCAGCTCCGAGACGATCTCACCGTCGGCGAGGAAGACCACCCGGTCGGCGTACGCGGCGGCCGTCGGGTCGTGGGTGACCATCACGATGGTCTGGCCGTGCTCCCGGACCGAGTTCCGCAGGAAGTTGAGCACCTCCGCGCCGGAGCGCGAGTCCAGGTTGCCGGTCGGCTCGTCCGCGAAGATCACCTCGGGGCGGGAGACCAGCGCCCGCGCGCACGCCACCCGCTGCTGCTGCCCACCGGAGAGCTGCGCCGGGCGGTGGTCCAGCCGGTCCTTCAGCCCCACCGTCTCGATCACCGTGTCGTACCAGGCCGGGTCCGGCTTGCGTCCGGCGATCGACAGCGGCAGCAGAATGTTCTCCTTGGCGGTCAGCGTCGGCAGCAGGTTGAACTGCTGGAAGATGAAGCCCACCTTGTCGCGCCGCAGCTTCGTCAGCCCCGCGTCGCCCAGCCCGGTGACGGTCGTCTCACCGATCGACACCGTCCCCCGGGTCACCGAGTCCAGACCGGCCAGGCAGTGCATCAGCGTCGACTTACCGGAACCCGACGGGCCCATGATCGCGGTGAAGCGGCCACGTTCGAACTCCGCGCTGACCCCCCGCAGCGCGATGACCTGAGCCTCGCCGCTGCCGTACACCTTCCACACGTCGTTCGCCCGGGCCGCGGCCTGCGCCTGCTGGCCTACCGTCGCGGTCACGTCATCTACCTCTTCCGTCTGTCCGAAAATGCACGCCGCCCCCCGATGGTCCGGCGCGACTGTTCAATCATCGGTGCCGAATACGCCCGCCCCGTCCGACCCTGGGGGGACCCGGAGCGGATTTCCCGCTGCGGGTGCACCCCCATATCGCATCAGGGTTGCCCCTGAGTCGACGGCCGGTCGACCGTTTTTCCACACAGCGGCGGCAGCACCGACACGTGCACCTGACGCCACAGGAGGGTCAACCGAACCGAGCCGTCTGCGGTCACGGTAGGTGACGACCGCAACGCCGGCCGTCCCCCCACGGAGGGATCTTCGAGTACGCCGGGTGAGGTACCTCAGCCGGCGCACCTACGCCCGGGGGCGGACCAGCCCCGACTCGTACGCCAGCACCACCGCCTGCACCCGGTCGCGCAGCCGCAGCTTGGTCAGCACATGCCCGACGTGTGTCTTGATGGTGGTCTCGCTCACCGACAGGACCGTCGCGATCTCGGCGTTGGACAACCCTCGGGCGACCTGCACGAGCACCTCGCGCTCCCGGTCGGTGAGCGCGTTGAGCGCAGCCGCCGGCGTCGCCGCCGGGTCGGGCAGCAGGTCGGCGAAGCGGTCGAGCAGTCGCCGCAGGATCCGAGGCGACACCACCGCGTCCCCGCCGGCGACAGTGCGGATCGCCGCGATCAGATCCTCGGCCGGCACGTCCTTGGCCAGGAACCCGCTGGCGCCGGCCCGCAACGCGCCCACCACGTACTCGTCCAGGTCGAAGGTGGTGAGGACCAGCACCCGTACCGGCAGCCGGGCGTCGACGATGGCCCGGGTCGCCGCCACCCCGTCCATCCGGGGCATCCGGATGTCCATCAGGACGACGTCGGGCAGCAGCCGGCGGGACAACTCCACCGCCTCCACGCCGTCACCGGCCTCCGCCACCACGTCCAGGTCGCTCTCGGCGCCCAGCACCATCCGGAACCCGGTCCGCAGCAGCGGCTGGTCGTCGGCGAGCAGGATCCGCACCGGCCGCGCCGAGGGCGCCTGAACGCTCATCTGCTGCTCTCCCGTCCCGCCGACGTCGTGGCGCGCACCGGTCATCCTCGCGCACCGGAGCCGGTGCGTCGCGGATCACCGTAGAGGCCAGCCGGTCGTCCTGTCCCGACCGCGGCGGCACCGCTGCTGTCGGGTCTTCGGCGTGCGGCAGGCGATTCCGGCGGCCGGAATCGCCGCGCCCGGCGTACGCGTCGCTCAGGAGGCCGTCACTCGTCGGCGCCCGGCGCGACCGGAGTGGCCGCCCGGGAGTCGCGCAGCGGGTCGGCGCCCGCCGCCGCGACCGGGAACGGCGGCGGGGTGCCGCCGAAGCTGGGACAGAGCGCCTGGTGGCTGCACCAGTCGCAGAGCCGGCTCGGCCGGGGCCGGAAATCCTGCCGGGCGGTGGCCTGCTCGATCGCCCGCCACAGCGCCACCACGGTGCGTTCGAAGCGGACCAGCTCGTCGGCGTCCGGGGTGTAATCCAACACCTCGGCGTCGCGCAGGTAGAGCAGACGCAGCACCCGGGGCACCACCCCCCGGGTGCGCCACAGCACCAGGGCGTAGAACTTCAGCTGGAACAGCGCCCGCGCCTCGAACGCCTCCCGCGGCGCACCCCCGGTCTTGTAGTCGACGACCCGCAGCGCGCCGTCCGGAGCGACGTCGAGCCGGTCGAGGTAGCCCCGGATCAGCAGCTCCTCGTCGACGACCGCGGAGATCAGGCTCTCGCGCTCGGCCGGCTCCAGCCGGGTCGGGTCCTCCACCGCGAAGTAACCCTGCAACAGCCCGGCGGCCGAGCGGAGGAACTCCACGGGGCCGGCCGGCTCCGCGCCGTCGAAGATCCCGGCCAGCTCGGGCTGCTCGGTGACCAGCCGGTCCCACTGTGGGGCCACCAGGTCGCCGGCCGCCTCCGGTGTGCGGCCGGTGGCCGGCAGGTCGAAAAGGCGCTCCAGCACCGCGTGCACCAACGTGCCCCGGGCCTGCTCGATGGTGGTGCGCTCGGGCAGCCGGTCGATGCTGCGGAACCGGTAGAGCAGCGGGCAGGTCTTGAAATCCGCCGCCCGCGACGGGGACAGCGAGGCCCGGACCGTCGGCGGCGCCTGCGCCGCGGGGGAGGGTTGGGGGGTGGTGACCGATTCCGCCGTCATGTCGGCAAAGGTTAGGGCACCGGTGTGACACCGCCCGCCGCCCGCCCCGCCCAGCGACGGTCCGTAGCATCGTGGCGATGGAGCAGACAACCAGGCCGCCGCGCCGACCGGACCGACGTCTCGGCCTGAACGTCGGCAAGGTGTTCGGGGTGCCGCTGTACCTCAACGGCTCCATGGTCCTGCTCGCGGTGCTCATCGCCGTGCTGTACGGCGAGTTCGCCCGCCGACAACTGGACCTGCCGCAGCTCAGCGGCTACCTGATCGGCTTCGGGTTCGTCGTGTCGCTGCTCGGCTCGGTGCTGCTGCACGAGCTGGGCCACGCCCTCACCGCCCGGCGGTACGGCATCGGTGTGCGCGGGATCACCCTGGAGCTGCTCGGCGGTTACACCGAGATGGACCGCGACGCCCCGTCGCCCCGCGTCGACCTGCTGGTCTCGTTGGCCGGCCCGGCGGTCTCCGCTGTGCTCGGCGTCCTGGCGGTCGCCGCCACGCTCGCCCTGCCCGAGGGAACGGTGGCGCACCAGCTCGCCTTCCAGCTCGCGGTCAGCAACGTCATCGTGGCCCTGTTCAACAGCCTGCCCGGGCTTCCGCTCGACGGCGGCCGGGCGCTGCGCGCGGCGGTGTGGGGGCTGACCCGCGACCGGCACCTCGGCACCGAGGTCGCCGGGTGGGCCGGCCGGATCGTCGCCGTCGGCACCGCGGCCCTGGTGGTGCTGCTCACCGTCGAGCGGCGGCTGGCGCCGCTGGCGCTGCCGCTGATGCTCCTGGTCGCCATCACCCTCTGGCGTGGCGCCGGGCAGTCGATCCGGGCCGCCCGGGTCAGCCGCCGGTTCCCGCTGATCGACCTCTCCCGGCTGGCGCGTCCGGTCTGGCCGGTGTCCACCGGAACGCCACTGGCCGAGGCCCAGCGCCGCCGCGCCGAGAGCGGGCAGCCCGACGCCGCGCTGGTGGTCACCGACTCCACCGGTCGACCGGTGGCGTTGGTCGACCCGGCCGCCGCCGACGCGGTGCCGGTCGAGCGCCGACCGTGGTTGGCGGTCGACGCCGTCGCCCGGTCGCTGGGCAGTCTTCCCACGTTGTCGCTCGGGTGGGACGGCGAGCGGGTGATGGAGGCCGTACAGACCTACCCGGGCGCACAGTACGTGGTGACGTCAGGCGAAGATGTCGTCGGCATTCTGCACATCGCGGACCTGGCACAGCTCCTCGAACCCAACCGGAAGATGACACCGTGACCGCAACTCCCTCCACCGTCGCCGCCGACTCCGCCAGCCGGGCGCTGACACCCGTGCACCGTGGGCCGTTCCGGCCCGGGGACCGGGTCCAGCTGACCGACCCCAAGGGGCGGATGCACACCGTGACGCTGGAGCCCGGCAAGGAGTTCCACACCCACCGCGGCATCCTGGCCCACGACGCGCTGATCGGGCTCCCCGACGGCAGCGTGGTGACCACCTCCGGTGGGGGCACCGCCTTCCTGGCCCTGCGGCCGCTGCTGTCGGACTACGTGCTGTCCATGCCGCGCGGCGCGCAGGTGATCTACCCGAAGGACTCGGCGCAGATCGTGGCGATGGGCGACATCTTCCCCGGCGCGAAGGTCCTCGAGGCCGGCGCCGGCTCCGGCGCGCTGAGCTGCTCCCTGCTGCGAGCCGTCGGCACGGAGGGCGAGCTGCACTCGTTCGAGGTACGCGACGACTTCGCCCAGATCGCCAAGCGCAACGTCGAGGCGTTCTTCAACGGGCCGCACCCCTCGTGGAACCTGCACGTCGGCGACGTCGCGCAGTGCCGGGAGACCGGCTTCGACCGGATCATCCTGGACATGTTGACCCCCTGGGAGACCCTCGACATGGTCGAGCGGGCGCTGGTGCCCGGTGGGGTGTTCATCGGCTACGTCGCCACCACACCGCAGCTGTCCGAGCTGGTGGAGGCGCTGCGCGAGCGGGGCGGCTGGACCGAGCCCCGGGCCTGGGAGTCCCTGGTGCGCGACTGGCACGCCGAGGGCCTCGCCGTCCGTCCGGACCACCGGATGATCGCGCACACCGCCTTCCTGGTGTCCGCCCGCAAGCTGGCCCCGGGGGTCACCGCGCCGCCGCGTCGCCGCAAGCCCAGCAAGGGCACCGAGGCGTACGCGCAGCGCCGTCAGGACCTGCGTGAGGCGGAGGCGGCCCGACAGGCCGCCGCCGCGCAGGCGGCGGGCGCGCAATCCAACGGTGCGGGGGAGATGGACAGGCCGTGACCATCGAGCTGGGTGTCGGCAGCGCCGAGCAGGGGGAGACGCTGGCATGAGCCGACCGGGCTACGGCGGTGGAGACCTCCCCGCGGTCTTTCCCGACTGGTCGCCCTACCAGGACCTGGAGTCGGCGGCGCGGGCCTACCTGCGCGACCCGGACGTCGCCCTGGAGGCGCTCGGCGGCGTGCTGCGCGGCGCGTCGGTGCTCGGCTTCACCCTGGAACGCTTCGTCAACGAGGTCAACGGGGTGTGGCAGGAGGTGGTGGTCTGCGATGGCAGCCGGCTCATCCTCTGGCACGGGGAGGACGTACCGCCGGAGGAGGGCCCTCCGGGCTCGATGACCTCGTCGCTGCGGGTGGTGCCGGTCTCCACCGTCACCGAGGTGGGCTGCCGGCGGCGGCTCAACCGTGCCGAGAACGGCGAGATCCGGGTCGACAGCATCGACGTCTACCTGCTGCTGACGTCGTTGGACGAGGCGCCGCCGAGTGAGGAGATGCCCGGCACGCCCCGGCACGACGCGTTGCGCTTCGGCAAGACCCTCGACGACGGCGGGGCCGGGCAGATCGCCCGGTTGGAGGAGTTCGCGCGGTTGGTCGCCTCGGTGGTCGGCCGCCCGATGCTCTGAGGCGTACCCCGTTCTGGACCGGCCGGGCCGCGCGGCCCGGCCGGTGGGTCAGTCGTCCTCGGCGTCCGGGCCGGCGACCTCGACGCCGTCGCCGCGCACCACGTGGATGCAGTCGCCCGGGCACTCCTTCGCGGAGTCGATCACCTCGAGTCGCAGGTGCGCGGGGACGTCGACCCGGCTGCCCGGTGCCATCCGCAGCTCACCGTCGACGCCCTTGACGTAGGCCAGGCCGTCGATGTCGAACTCGAACACCTCCGGCGCGTACTGCACGCAGAGCCCGTCGCCCGTGCAGAGGTCCTGGTCGACCCAGACCTGCAATTCGTCGGTCGCGACCTCGGCCACCTGTGCACCCCCCATGTTCTCCCGTGCCACGCTCCGACGGTACCCGAACGCCGGTAACGGCCCGTCAGGCCACCCTTGGCGATCAAGGTTCAGTGACGAGGGTGTTGCGTGGGACCGAATCGGCCTCATAGCGGCTAGTGTTAGGGCAGAACGTTCAAGCCCCCCGGGGAGGTGGGACGTGGCAGCACGTAGCGACGACGCGGACTCGCGCGCCGCACGGTGGGAGAAGGAAGCCCACGATCTCTCCACGCAGGTCGCGTTCCTGCAAGAGGAACTCGCCCTGGTGCGGCGGAAGTTGACCGAAAGCCCCCGACACGTCCGGCAGCTCGAAGAGCGGCTGGCGGCCACCCAGGCACAGTTGGCGCGGCTGACCGAGAACAACGACCGGCTGGTGAGCACCCTCAAGGAAGCTCGCACGCAGATCGTGACGCTCAAGGAGGAGATCGACCGGCTCGCGCAACCGCCGAGCGGTTACGGAGTCTTCCTGGCCAAGCACGAGGACGGCACGGTGGACGTGTTCACCGGTGGCCGCAAACTACGGGTCGCGGTCTCGCCCTCGCTCGATGTGGGTGACCTGCGGCGCGGCCAGGAGGTCCTGCTCAACGACGCGCTCAACATCGTCGACGCGTTCGGTTACGAGCGGGTTGGCGAAGTGGTGATGCTCAAGGAGATCCTGGAGGGGCCGAACGGCGGGCCGGGCGACCGGGCTCTGGTGGTCTCCCACTCCGACGAGGAGCGCATCGTGCACCTCGCCGAGACGCTCATCGGCTCGGCGATCCGGGCCGGCGACTCGCTCATGATCGAGCCCCGTTCGGCGTACGCGTACGAGCGGATCCCGAAGAGCGAGGTCGAGGAGCTGGTCCTGGAGGAGGTGCCCGACGTCGACTACGGCGACATCGGTGGCCTCCAGTCGCAGATCGAGCAGATCCGCGACGCGGTGGAGTTGCCGTTCCTGCACGCGGACCTGTTCCGTGAGCACCAGCTCCGTCCACCCAAGGGCATCCTGCTCTACGGCCCACCCGGCTGTGGCAAGACGCTCATCGCCAAGGCGGTGGCCAACTCGCTGGCCAAGAAGATCGCCGAGCGGCAGGGCAAGGAGAAGCACACCAGCTTCTTCCTCAACATCAAGGGCCCGGAGCTGCTCAACAAGTACGTCGGTGAGACCGAGCGGCACATCCGGCTGATCTTCCAGCGCGCCCGGGAGAAGGCCGGCGAGGGCACGCCGGTGATCGTGTTCTTCGACGAGATGGACTCGATCTTCCGAACCCGTGGCTCCGGTGTCTCCTCCGACGTGGAGAACACCATCGTTCCGCAGCTGCTCAGCGAGATCGACGGCGTGGAGGGGCTGGAGAACGTCATCGTCATCGGCGCCTCCAACCGGGAAGACATGATCGACCCGGCGATCCTGCGCCCCGGTCGCCTCGACGTGAAGATCAAGATCGAGCGACCGGACGCCGAGGCGGCCAAGGACATCTTCTCCAAGTACATCCTCTCCGGGCTGCCCCTGCACCCGGACGACCTGGCCGAACACGGCACCGACCCCCAGGCCACCGTCGCGGCGATGATCGACGCCGTGGTGCTGCGGATGTACTCAGAAACCGAGGAGAACCGATTCCTCGAGGTCACCTACGCCAACGGTGACAAGGAAGTCCTCTACTTCAAGGACTTCAACTCCGGCGCGATGATCCAGAACATCGTCGACCGGAGCAAGAAGATGGCCATCAAGGAGTTCCTCACCTCGGGTCGCAAGGGGCTGCGCCTTCAGCACCTGCTCGACGCCTGCGTCGACGAGTTCCGCGAGAACGAAGACCTCCCCAACACCACCAACCCCGACGACTGGGCGCGCATCTCCGGCAAGAAGGGCGAGCGGATCGTCTACATCCGCACGCTCGTCTCCGGCGGCAAGGGCGCCGAGGCCGGCCGGTCCATCGAGACCGCCAGCAACACCGGCCAGTACCTCTGACCCCAGCAGCGAGGGTGCCCACCATCCGGTGGGCACCCTCGCTGCGGGTATTTCAGGGCGGCGGTCAGGCAGCGAAGATCCACCGCTTCGACACCACGTAGTTCGCCGCCGACAGCGACGCCGTCACCAACAGCTTCGCCAGCAGGTACGGCGTGCCCGCCCAGGTCAACGCGGACACCAGCACCACGTTGGCGGTCAGGTTCGCGAGGACCAGCGCGAAGTAGCGCCCCACCTGCGGCACCATCTGGGCGGACGAGCCGAACGACCACGCCCGGTTCAGCCCGAAGTTGACCCAGAACGAGGTCAGGAACGACATCCCGGCCGCAACCGGCAGGACGATCCGGAGAACTCCGTGGTACACGAAGAGCGATCCCGTGTCCACGGCGACGCTCAGACCCCCGACGACCAGGAACCGCACAGCGCTGTGTCGGGACAGGTGGCGGACGGACTCGGCAACAGGTGACAGCAAAGAGTTCTCCAAGGGGGGACCCGGAGCGGTGAGGACGACGAGGGAGTCTATCGTCTGTCCATCTACCCAGCGGGGCCTGCCCGCGCGAGCCGCGAGGTTGACGTGCCTGATCCCGGAAGTGTGACGTTGCCGGCCACCAGCGGAAGCCCGGCGGCCACCATCAGCACAGGCCGACGACACTGGGCCCTCGCCTTCGCCGCATTCTTCCTGATCATCTTCGCCTGGTCGATGGCCGCCCCGTACGACGGCACCCCGGACGAGCGGGAGCACATCGTCCGGGCGGCCGGCGTCGCCGCCGGGCAGATCGCACCCCCTCCCGCCGACGCGAAGAAGGGCACCGGCGCCTTCCAGACCGTTCCCGGTGGTCTCGTCCGCGAGCAGTGCTGGCAGTTCAAGAAGGAAGTCTCGGCGGCCTGCGCCCAGCCCCCCGGTAGCGACGACACACCGACCCGCGCCGGCACCGGGGCCGGTCGTTACTTCCCCGCCTACTACGCCCTCGTCGGCGCACCCACGGTGCTCTGGCCCGGCTGGTCCGGCGTCCTGCTCGCCCGCATGATCAGCGCCCTGTGCTCCGCGGCGCTGCTCGCCTGCGCGTACGTCGTGATCCGCAACCGGTCCCGCCGCGGCCTCATGATGGGCGCCCTACTCGTCGTCACCACCCCGATGGCCGTGCACATGGCCAGCGCGGTCAACCCGAACGGCCTGGAGATCGCCGCCGGCATCGCCTTCTTCAGCGCGGTCATCCCCCTGCTCCTCGGCCCACCCGGCCCACGGCGCGGCCTCATCGTCCTCGTCGGGATCAGCGCGCTGCTCCTCGCGGTGCTGCGCCAGACCGGCCCGCTCTGGCTGGCGACCGCCTTCATCGCGTTCGCCTTCCCGCTGCGCCGTGGCAACCTCCTCGGCCTACTGCGGGACCGGGCCGCGCAGCTCTGGGCAGGTGGCATCGTCCTGTCCACCCTCGCCGTGCTCGCCTGGTCCGTCCGCCAGCAGACCTCCGACCTCGGCAACTACTCCGCCGACCGGCTCACCTACGGGCAGGCGGCCCTGCGTGAGGCCGACCGGTGGCGGGGATACCTCGACCAGATCGTCGGGGTCACCTCCTGGCTGGACACCCGGATGCCCGCCCCGCCATACCTGATCTGGCAGCTCGTCGCCGGAGCGCTGCTGCTCATCGGGGTCGTCTGGGGCAGCACGCTCGACCGGTGGCGCCTGCTCGTTCTGCTCGGCGGCGGCGTGGCCGTTCCCTCCCTCATGCAGATCGCCCTGGTCAACGAGAGCGGCTTCGTCACCCAGGGCCGCTACATGCTGCCCATGCTGGTCGGCGTTCTGCTCTACGCCGCGTGGGTCGCCGAACAACGCGGCTTCGAGGTCGCCCGGGCCCGCTCGTTCACCCGACTCGCCGTACTGCTCCTCCTGCCGATCCAGTTGTTCTGCCTGGCGTACACGATGGTCCGCTGGCAGAACGGCCTGCCCGCCAACATCGGGCTGAGCAGCCTCAACCCCCTCGCCGGCGACTGGCACCCGGTGGTCGGCTCGGTGATCCCGCTGCTGAGCGCAAGCGTCGGCCTGGTGCTGTTCGGGTGGCTCGTCTGGACGACCCGTTCCGCCGCGACCGACGACCTGACGCCGCCCACGGGGCATTCCGACACCGAATCCAGCGACCTGTTGCGGCCCGCCGGCACTCACCTACAGAGTGCAGGTGCTCAGGGCGGACTACGCTCGACCTGACGGTGGACCGGGTCGGGCGAGCGAAGCGGGTAGGTCGATGAGCGTAAGACGGATCATGGGCACCGAGGTCGAGTACGGCATCTCCGTGCCCGGGCAGGCCGGAGCCAACCCGATGGTCACCTCATCGCAGGTGGTCAACGCCTACGGGGCACGCCCGGAACTCAACCGGGGCGGCCGGGCCCGGTGGGACTACGAGGAAGAGTCGCCGCTGCGCGACGCCCGCGGCTTCACCTACTCCGGTGCCGCGTACGACCCCGCCGAGGCCCTCGCGGACGAAGACCTCGGCCTGGCCAACGTGATACTCACCAACGGCGCACGGCTCTACGTGGACCACGCGCACCCCGAATACTCCACCCCCGAGGTCACCACCCCCAGGGACATCGTGCGCTGGGACAAGGCCGGCGAGCGGGTGATGGCCGAGGCTTCCCGCCGGGCCGCCACCATCCCGGGCACCCAGCCGATCCACCTCTACAAGAACAACACCGACAACAAGGGCGCCAGCTACGGTGCCCACGAGAACTACCTGATGCGCCGGCAGACGCCGTTCGCCGACATCGTGGCGTACCTGACGCCGTTCTTCGTCACCCGGCAGATCGTCTGCGGCGCCGGTCGGGTCGGCATCGGCCAGGACGGCGGCCAGAGCGGCTTCCAGATCTCCCAGCGTGCCGACTTCTTCGAGGTCGAGGTCGGCCTGGAGACCACCCTCAAGCGGCCGATCATCAACACCCGGGACGAGCCGCACGCCGACGCCGACAAGTACCGCCGGCTGCACGTCATCATCGGCGACGCCAACCTCTCCGAGATCTCCACCTACCTCAAGGTCGGCACCACCGCGCTGATCCTCACCATGATCGAGGAAAAGGCCCTCGGCGCCGACCTCGGCATCGCCGACCCGGTCAGCGAACTGCGCGCCGTCAGCCACGACCCCGCCCTGACGCACCGCATGCGACTGCGCGACGGCCGCCGGCTCACCGCCCTCGACCTGCAATGGGCGTACCTGGAACGGGTCCGGTCCTTTGTCGACGACCGGTACGGCACCGACGCCGACGAGCAGACCATCGACGTGCTCGACCGCTGGGAGAGCGTCCTGGACCGGCTCGGCCGGGACCCGATGCTCTGCGCCGACGAGTTGGACTGGGTGGCCAAGCTGCGACTGCTGGAGGGCTACCGGGAGCGGGAGAAGCTCGGTTGGGGCTCGCACAAGCTCCAGCTCGTCGACCTCCAATACTCCGACGTCCGGCCGGAGAAGGGCCTCTACCACCGCCTGGTCAGCCGGGGGGCGATGAAGACGCTGCTCACCGACGACGAGACGCGCAGCGCGATGACCGAGCCGCCGGAGGACACCCGGGCCTACTTCCGCGGTCGCTGCCTCGCCCAGTACGCCTCCGAGGTGGTCGCCGCGAGCTGGGACTCGGTGATCTTCGACGTGGGCCGGGAGTCGTTGGTCCGGGTGCCGATGATGGAACCCGAGCGGGGCACCCGCGCGCACGTCGGGGCGTTGTTCGATCGCTGCGCCAGCGCCAAGGACCTGTTGGAGACGTTGACCGGGGGCTGAGATCCGGTGCCTCCGCCGGGAATCGCTCTGTGGCATGCTAGGCCGTCCCCCGATCCGTCGACCCACACGGTGATGCGATGCTTCCCTCAGCCCGGCAGGTTGGCCTGCGTGCGATGACCGTTGTACCGCTGTCGAACGCGTACGCCGGGCGTGCCAACAGCTTCGGCTTCCTGCGGCTCTGCTTTGCCGTCGCGGTCGTCCTCGCGCACACCGCGGTGATCGGGTACGCCCGACCGTTGACCGAGGTCGTCGACGTGGCCGGTCTGGGGGTGGCCGGCTTCTTCGGCATTTCCGGCTTCCTCATCACCCGCAGCGCCCGGAGGGCCAGCCTGCCCCGCTACCTGTGGCACCGTGCCCTGCGGATCTGGCCGGGCCTCTGGGTGTGTCTGCTGTTCATCGGCTTCGTGGTGGCCCCGATCGTCTGGTACGCCGATCGCGGCAATCTGGACGGCCTGTGGCGACACCCGGCCGGCGTGATCAACTTCCTGCAGGCGAACTGGTGGGGTGGCTACCGCCAACAGGGGATCATGGACGTCTTCCGGGACACGCCGTACGGCGACCTGGTGCGTAAGAGCGTCCTCGACGGCTCACTCTGGACGCTCAGTTACGAGATCTTCTGCTACCTGATCGTGGCTTCGCTGGCCGTGGTGGCGGTGCTGCGCCGTGCCCGCTGGCTGGTGCTCGCGGCCGCCGTTCTCGTTTTCGGTCTGCTGCTGTGGAACCAGTACGAGGCGCTGCGCTTCGGTGGATCGACATACTTCACCAGCGGTTCCGTCGGCACGTTGCCGCTGCTGGGCACACTCAGCAAGATCTGGTTCCTGCGGTTCGGCTTCATGTTCCTGGTGGGCGCCGTGGCGGACCTCTACAGCGACAAGCTGCCCATCAGCGACGTCCTGGGCGTGCTCGCCATCGTGGTGACCGGCTGGCAGACCCTGGAGGGCCACCTGTTCGGCCCGGCCTTGCTCGCCTACGAGTACGCCATCCTCTACCTCGCGGTCCGGTTGCCACGGCTGCTGCACCGCGTGGGCCAGAAGAACGACTACTCGTACGGCATCTACATCTACTCCTTCGTCGTGCAGCAGATGTTGGCCTGGCTGGGGGCGGCTGCCTGGGGGTTCGTCGGCTACTTCGCGGTGGTCATGGTCTTCACCGTCGTCCTGGCGTTCCTGTCCTGGCATCTGGTGGAGAAGCAGGCGTTGCGGTTCAAGGACTGGACACCCCGCCTGCGGCGCGGGGCACCTCCGGCGGAGGCGTCGGGGGAGGAGCGGCGTGAGCCGGAGCGGGTCCCGGTGCCGGTGCCGGGCCCGGCACCGGCAGACGCCTCGTCTCCTCGGAGCTGACCGCTCCACGGCAATTGAAGGCCCCCGACCCGAACACGGCGGACGTGAGGGCTTTCTGTCGTCTGCACGGGGTAGATTTCTTCTCAGACGATCGTGGAGGAGACAGCCATGGCCACTCATGACAGCGGCGGCCAGTCGCAGTCCGGCAAGTCCCGTCAGGGCGAGGAAATCGAGGACGTCACCACCGAGGCCAACCCCGAGGTGGCCGAGCGGCACGCCGAGATCACCGAGGACGTCGACGACCTCCTTGACGAGATCGACTCCGTCCTCGAAGAGAACGCAGAGGAATTTGTGAGGGGATACGTGCAGAAGGGAGGTCAGTAGACAGATAGGGCTTTTCGGACATGACTTCCTCAGGGCAAGATCAACATGGTCTACGGCGGTGCCGCGACTGCGGGGAGTGGAAGCCGCTGAACGTTTTCTGCTCTAGCAGTAAACGGCCCAGCGGTCGCGGCAGCTACTGCAAGCCATGCTTCAACGAGCGGTCGAAGGCCAGCTATGCGAAGCGGGTGAAGGAGAAGCCCGGCCGGGAGGTCCGTGAAGCGCGGGAGGTTCCGGAAGGACACCGATTCTGCCTGGACTGCGGGACGGCCAAGCCCTTGGCCGAGTTCCCCCGTAACCGTTCGGACAGCACCGGGTACGGCACATACTGCAAGCCGTGCCACAACGGCCGCACGCGCGAGACCAAGCAACGGCTCTACGGCGGCAACCGCGAGTACCACCTGCGACGGCGGTACGGCGTGGGTGAGAAAGAGTTTCAGGAGCTCCTGGCCGAGCAGGGCGGGGTCTGCGCGATCTGTGGCGGTGCCGACCCGCAACATCTGGACCACGATCATCGCACCGGATGGGTGCGCGGGATACTCTGCTTCAACTGCAACGGTGGTCTTGGCCAGTTCCGTGACAGTCCCATGAGGCTGGCCAGGGCGATCACGTACCTGAGAGGAACCACGTGGCAGCGGGCTTTGATCCATCCGGGCGTCTTCCAGATGTGTTCACCAACGCGGGGACGTCCTCCTTCACGACGTTTCTGAGTCGGGTGGCCCCCGAGATGTTGCCCGGTCGGCGACCGCTGCCGCCGGGCATGGCCGCCGACCTGGCGCCGCACGCGACCACCATCGTCGCCATCGCGGCGGCCGAGGGTGTGGTGATGGCGGGCGACCGACGGGCCACCATGGGCAACCTGATCGCGCAGCGCGACATCGAGAAGGTGCACCCCGCCGACGCGTACTCGCTGGTCGGCATCGCGGGCACCGCCGGTATCGGCATCGAGCTGATGCGACTGTTCCAGGTGGAGCTGGAGCACTACGAGAAGATCGAGGGCGCGATGCTCTCGTTGGACGGTAAGGCCAACCGGTTGGCCTCGATGATCCGGGGCAATCTGGGGGCGGCCATGCAGGGGTTGGCCGTGGTGCCGCTCTTCGCCGGGTTCGACCTTGCCGCCTCCGACCCGGCGCGGGCCGGTCGGATCTTCAGCTTCGACGTGACCGGTGGCCCGTACGAGGAGACCGGCTACGACGCGATCGGGTCCGGGTCGCTGTTCGCGAAGTCCGCGTTGAAGAAGCGGTTCCGGGCCGGGTTGTCCGTCGAGGACGCGACGCGGCTGGCGGTCGAGGCGCTCTACGACGCCGCCGACGACGACACAGCGACCGGTGGGCCGGATCTGACCCGCCGGATCTACCCCGTGGTGATGACCGCGACCGCCGAGGGCACCCGCCGGTTGACCGACCCCGAGACGGCGGCGATCGCCGAGGGCGTGGTTGCCGGCCGGATGGAGAACCCGGGCGGTTGAGACCCGCACCCCACCAGTCAGCAGTCGTCAGCACAGCGCCGTAAGGAGAACCGCCGACGTGGCCATGCAGTTCTACGCCTCTCCCGAACAGATCATGCGCGACCGCTCCGAGTTGGCCCGCAAGGGCATCGCTCGGGGTCGCAGCGCGGTGGTCCTCAGCTACTCCGGCGGGGTCCTCTTCGTCGCGGAGAACCTTTCCAGTGCCCTGCACAAGGTCAGCGAGATCTACGACCGGATCGGGTTCGCCGCGGTCGGCCGGTACAACGAGTTCGAGAACCTGCGCCGCGCCGGAGTCCGGATGGCCGACCTGAACGGGCTCAGCTACGACCGGCGTGACGTCACCGGTCGGGCCCTGGCCAACGCGTTCGCGCAGACCCTGGGTGCCATCTTCACCGAGCAGTCGAAGCCGTTCGAGGTGGAGATCTGCGTGGCGGAGGTCGGTGCCACCCCGGAGGCGGACGAGCTGTACCGGCTGACCTATGACGGTTCGGTGAACGACGAGCCGGGGCGGATGGCCATGGGTGGTCAGGCCGAGGCGATCACCGGTGTGTTGAAGTCGCAGCATCGGGCGGACATGTCCCTGGCCGAGGCGGTCAGGGTGGCGGTGCAGGCGTTGAGCACCGTCGGTGGTGAGGGCGGTGCCGCCCGGACGATCGCCGCGAACCAGCTCGAGGTGGCGGTCCTGGACCGTCAGCGGATCGGGCGCACGTTCCGGCGGATCACCGGTGCCGCGCTGACGACTCTGTTGGACGGGGATGCGGCGGCCGAGGGGCAGGCGGCGGACGCGGCGGGCGGTCCCGCCGAGCCGGTCGTGCCGACCACTGAGGGGCACAAGCCGACGTCGTCGGCCGGTTCCGCGGACCTGGAGGACCGGCCCGGGGAGGGCGGCGAGCGCTAGGGTTCTGCCCGCCTGTGCCGGCCCCGTGTTCCGGGGCCGGCACCAGCGGTCATCCTCGGCGCAGCAGGGGCCGGGCCAGGGCCCAGTAACCGCCGGCGACGGCGTTGAACGCTCCCAGGCCGGGGGTGGTCGGCACACCGGAGGGCGTGACCCGACCGGTCATCAGGTTCGCGATGACCCCGTCCGGCACCCGGCGTTCAGCCTGTAGCTGCCGGCGACGGCCGCGAACCCAGTCGCGGTTGCGCCACAACCAGCCCCAACCCCGCAGCTTCTGCCGGGACCAGCCGCCGGCGACCGCGGCGGTGAGCATGGCGGCCTCGGTGAGCAGCAGCGCCGGGGCGAGCACGACGAGTGTCCGCGCCTCGTACGCGGTGAGCAGGGTGACCAGTCGGTTCCGCTCGACCAGGTAGAGCTTCAGGGCGTTGCGGGAGAATTCGTAGTGGTGACGCACGACGGCGTCCGGCACGTACTCCAGTCGTAGTCCGCGCTGCCACAGTCGCAGGCTGAGTTCGGTGTCCTCGTGGTAGGCGAAGTATTCGGCGGCGAAGCCGTCGAGTTCGCGCCAGAGCTGTCGGCTGATCACGAAGCAGCAGCCGCTGAGGGAGGGCACGGCCCGGCGTACGGCGTGGTTGCTGGCCGGTTCGCCGTTGCCGCCGGCCCAGGAGAGGCCGGTGAAGTGCAGCGGGTTGCCGCTGGTGTTGATCAGCTCGGGGGTGTCGGCCAACCGGATCGACGCCATGGCCGCGCCTACGCCCGCTTCGGCGGCCACGGCGGTGGTCTTGGCCAGGGCGTCGGGTGCGACGACGGCATCGGAGTTGACGAACGCGAGCCAGTCACCGGTGGCCTCGGCGGCGCCGACCCGGCAGCCGCCGGAGTAGCCGGTGTTCTCCTCCGGTCGGATCACCCGCACCCCGGGCAGGCCCTTGACGATGTCGATGCCGTCGCCGGTGCAGCCGTTGTCGACGACGATGAGGTCGACCTCGACGTCGGTGCTGGCCAGCACCGCCTGGGCGGCGTCGACGAGGTAGGGCTCCGGGCCGTAGGCGAGCATGACGGCGCTCACCCGGGGTCGGGTCATCGGATGCCTCCGGTTGCGGCAGGGGCAACGGCCTCGGCGAGCGGCCGGGCGGGGGTGGTGGGTCGGCTGAAGCCGCCGCGCAGCAGCATCGCCATGGTGGCGGCCACGATGACGGAGCCGATGGTGTACGCCAGTTCGACCCGCAGGGTGACCGGAGCCGGGATCAGCGTCACGGCGATCAGGGCGGCGACGCCGGCGGTCCAGGCGAGGGCCTGGGCGCGGTGCCGGTCGAGGGCGAGCAGGGCCTGACCGAGCACCATCGCCCAGAGGTAGGCGAGCGTGGCTGCCGCCAACCAGGCGAAGTCGCCGTGGCCGAGAACGCCGGGTGCGTCGAAGAGGGTGCCGACCAACCATGGGCCGAGCAGCACGGCGCCGAGGGCGCCGGTGAGGCCGAGCGCGGTGACGATGCCGAGCGCCCGGCGCAGCAGGCTGTGGAAGCCTTCCTGGTCGCCGGTGGTGGCGGTGGTGGCCAGGCCGGGCAGCAGTGACGCCTGTAGGGAGCCGAAGACGAACAGGGGGATGCGGACCAGCACGAGGGCGGAGAGCAGTGCGCCGGCGGCTGCCGCGTCGGAGGGGGAGAGTAGCTGCACGTTGATCACGCCGATGTTCACCACGACCTGGGAGAGCAGGCTGGAGGCGGTGAGCAGGCCGAGTCCGCGTAGCAGCGTGGCCCAGGCGACCGGCGGGCCTCCGCCGATGGCGCGCAGCACCGGTGGCAGGGTGAGGAGGACGCTGACCAGGGGGGCGGCGACGAGCACGAGCCCGTACCAGACGGGCGACGTCACTCCGGCCAGCCCGAGCAGGGCCACCATGATGATCCGCAGGCCGCCGTCGATCCCGAGTTGAGCGCCGTACCAGGGGAACAGTTGCAGGCCGGAGAGGACGCCACGGGTGGCATAGGCGACGGCCATCGCGGCGAGTGCGCCGATCAGCACGGTGACCAGGTTGCCGTCACCGGCGAAGAGCTTGTCGGCGAGCGGCTGGCGGCCGATGGTGACGGCCAGCACCAGTACCGCGAGCATCACGGCGGCGACGGTGACGCCGCGGGCCAGCACCGGCCCGGGCGGCAGCCCCTGGCTGTGTCGGGCGGCGACGACCCGGGCGACCTCCTGCTCGATCGGCATGAACACGCCGATGCCGAGGGTGAACACGATCGACCAGAGCACCGACAGGGACGAGTAGTCGGCCTTGCTGAGGCTGTGGCCGGCGACGGCGAGGTGAACGTAGGAGGCGAGCCCGAGAAGGGCCAGCCCGGCACCGACAGCGACGGTGCCGGGCGGGACCAGGCTCAGTAGCCGTCGGATCACCGGCGGATGAGCGCCAGCGTGAGAACGGCGAACGCGCGGCCGAGGTAGACCATCGCCTTGGCGGGGGAGTGGCTGGGCGTGCCCGCCATCCGCTTGCGCATGGCGACCGGCACCTGGCGGATGCGGAAGCCGCGGCGAGCGGTGTGCACCAGGGTCTCCACGGTGTCGCCGAGGTATTCGGCCGGGTACCAGGTGGCGAACATCTCGATGACCCGCCGGTTGGCGGCCCGGAAGCCGGAGGTGGTGTCGGTGAGCTTGGTGCGGGCGACCCGGGACAGCACGGCGGAGAGCATGACCATCGCCCAGCGGCGGGGGCCGCGGACGTTGTAGTCGCCCTCACCGGCGAAGCGGGCGCCGATGACGAGGTCGTTGTCGTCGAGGAGGTCGACGAGCTTCGGCACGTACCGGGGGTCGTGCTGGCCGTCGGCGTCGATCTGGATGGCGACGTCGTAGTCGTGGTCACGGGCGTAGCGGTAGCCGAGGCGCATGGCTCCACCGACGCCGAGGTTGTACGGCAGTTTGGCGACGAGGGCACCGGCGGCGGCGGCGACGGCGGCGGTGCGATCGGTGGAGCCGTCGTCGACGACGAGCACGTCGACGCCGGGCAGTTCGCCGCGGACCTCGCCGACGACGTCGGCGATCGAGCCCGACTCGTTGAGAGCCGGAATGATGATCAATGTGCGCTTGCCGTTAACCATCGGTCGACACCAGTTCGTCTCGGGCTGCCCGGTCCGTGTCGATCTCGGCGCGGAGCAGGGCGAAGTCTTCGGCCAGGGTGCGGGTCTCTTCCTCCAGGGCGCTGACCTCCCAGCTCAGGTGCACGCACACCAACAGCAGGAAGACGATGCCGAGGAAGAGCACCAGGCTGACACCGGAGGCGACGCCGAGGAGTTCGGCGACGTTGTCGAGCAGCCGGGGGAAAAGGGACAGCGGAATCACAATGATCAGTACGGCGAGCCAGAGCATGCCGTACTTCTCGCGCAGCTGACGGCGGCGCAACAGCTCGACGATGGTGCCGAGGAGCAGCAGGCCGGTCAGGCCGGTGACGAGGGTGAGCTTCATGCGACCTTCCACGGGGCGGGTGGAGCGGGGGAGTGGAACGCGTCAACCAGGGCGCTGTGCCAGTCTGGAAGCGGGGGTAGACCCACGGCTGCCCAGCGACTGTGCCCTAGCACACTGTACGCAGGCCGTGGTGCGGGACGCGGATACCGGTCGCTGGTGGTGGGTCGGATCCGGTCCGGGTCCAGTCCGGCCAGCGTGAACGCGGCGCGCGCCAACCCGTACCAGGTCGTCTGCCCGGCGCAGGTGCCGTGGTAGACGCCGGGCGGCGCGTGACCGGCCAGCGCCGCGTCGGCGAGCGCGACGAGCCGTTCGGCGAGCGCGTACGACCAGGTGGGTTGGCCGTGTTGGTCGTCGACCACGTCGAGGTGTTCGTGCTGGGTGGCGAGTCGGAGCATGGTGGCCACGAAGTTCGGGCCGTGCGCGCCGTAGAGCCAGGCGGTGCGTACGACGTACCCGGTGTCGGGCAGCAGCCGCGCGACGGCCTGTTCGCCGACCAGTTTGCCGCGGCCGTAGGCGTTGACCGGCGCGATGGGCGCGTCCTCCGGGTACGGGGTGTCCGCGTTGCCGGCGAGGACGTAGTCGGTGGAGATCTGGATCAGCCGTGTTCCGTCGGTGGCGCATGCCGCGGCGAGGTTGGCCACGGCGTGGCCGTTGACGGCCGTCGCCGCGGCCTCGTCGGCCTCGGCGGCGTCGACGTTGGTCCACGCGCCGGCGTTGATCACCAGGTCGTGCCCGGCGACGGCGGTGCGGACCGCAGCGGGGTCGGTGATGTCGAGGTCGGCGCGGGTGGCGGCGGTCACCTTGAGGTCGGGTCGCGCACCCAGCACGGCGACCAGGTCCCGGCCGAGCATCCCGCCCGCGCCGGTGACGAGGAGTCGGGTCATGCGGTCGGCGCGGACTTGAGGGGTTCCCACCAGGTGCGGTTGTCCCGGTACCAGCGGACGGTGTCGGCGAGGCCCTGGTCGAGGGTGATGCTGGGGTGGTAGCCGAGCTCTTCGCTGATCTTGGAGATGTCGAGGGAGTACCGGCGGTCGTGGCCCTTGCGGTCGGTGACCGGGACGACCCGGTCCCACCCGGCGCCGCAGGCGTCCAGGAGCAGGCCGGTGAGTTCCTTGTTGGTCAACTCGGTGCCGCCACCGATGTTGTAGACCTCACCGGCACGGCCCTTCTGCTGGACGAGGGCGATGCCCCGGCAGTGGTCGTGCACGTGCAGCCAGTCGCGGATGTTGCCGCCGTCGCCGTAGAGGGGCACGGTGCCACCGTCGAGCAGGTTGGTGACGAACAGCGGGATGACCTTCTCGGGGAACTGGTACGGGCCGTAGTTGTTGGAGCAGCGGGTGACGACCACGTCCATGCCGTGGGTGCGGTGGTACGACAGCGCGAGCAGGTCGGAGCCGGCCTTGGACGCCGAGTACGGCGAGTTGGGGGCGAGTGGCCAGGTCTCGGTCCAGGAGCCCTCGTCGATCGAGCCGTAGACCTCGTCGGTGGAGACGTGCACGAATCGTCTGGTGCCGTGGCGCAGCGCCGCGTCGAGCAGCGTCTGGGTGCCCAGCACGTTGGTGGTGACGAACGGCGCGGCGCCCTCGATGGAACGGTCGACGTGTGACTCGGCGGCGAAGTGCACGATCACGTCGTGTTCGGCCACCGTCTCGTCGACCACCACCGGGTCGCAGATGTCGCCCTGCACGAAACGCAGTCGCGGGTCGTCGCGGACGGGCTCGAGGTTGGCCAGGTTGCCCGAGTAGGTCAGCTTGTCCAGCACGGTCACGACGGCCGGCTCGAGCGTCGGCACGCTCTCCGCGCTGCCGAGGGGCTTGCCCAGCAGCAGGCGAACGTACTCCGACCCGATGAATCCGGCTCCGCCGGTGACGAGGATCCTCACGGGTCCGGAAGTATACGCGACGGGCGGGGCGGCGCCCGGTGTGTGACCCCCGCATGACGTGTCCGGGTGCGGCTAGGCTTCCCCGATGCGCGGAATCCTACTTGCCGGCGGCACCGGGTCCCGGCTCTGGCCGATCACCCGGGCGGTCTCGAAGCAGCTGATGCCGGTCTTCGACAAGCCGATGATCTACTACCCGCTCTCCACCCTGGTGATGGCCGGGGTCCGGGAGATCCTGGTGATCACGACTCCGGACGACCAGGACCAGTTCCGTCGGCTGCTCGGCGACGGCAGCCAGTTCGGGCTGCGGCTGGAGTACGTCAGTCAGGAGCGCCCGGAGGGCATCGCGCAGGCGTTCATCCTCGGCGCGGACTTCATCGGCGCCGAGTCGGTGGCGTTGGTCCTCGGCGACAACATCTTCCACGGCGTGGGTCTGGGTGGGCAGCTCGCGGACCACAGCGACCTGGTCGGCGGGCGGGTCTTCGCCTATCAGGTGGCCAACCCGCAGGAGTACGGCGTGGTCGACTTCGACGCCGATGGTCGGGTGCTCTCGATCGAGGAGAAGCCGGCCCGGCCGAAGTCCCGCTACGCGGTTCCCGGCCTCTACTTCTACGACAACCGGGTGGTGGACATCGCCCGCAAGCTCACCCCGAGCGCCCGCGGCGAACTGGAGATCACGGCGGTCAACGAGGTGTACCGGGAGACCGGGGAGCTGGCGGTGACGGTGCTGGATCGGGGCACCGCCTGGCTGGACACCGGCACGTTCAGCTCGATGATGCAGGCCGCCGAGTTCGTCCGGGTGGTCGAGGAGCGGCAGGGTCTCAAGATCGGTTGCATCGAGGAGGTCGCCTGGCGGGCCGGCCTGATCGACGACGCGCAGCTGCGCGCGCTCGCCGAGCCGCTGACCAAGAGCGGCTACGGCACCTACCTGCTCGGTCTGCTCAGCGATCAGGCTGGCAACGGCGGGGGTTCCTGGTGAAGATCCGGGAGCTGAGCATCGAGGGCGCCTGGGAGATCACCCCCCAGCAGCACGGTGACCCGCGCGGCATGTTCATGGAGTGGTACCGCTTCGACAAGCTCGCCGAGGCGGTGGGGCATCCCCTGCGGCTGGCCCAGGCCAACCTGTCGGTCTCCGCGCGCGGCGTGGTGCGCGGCGTCCACTTCGCCGACGTCCCGCCCGGGCAGGCCAAGTACGTCACGTGCGTACGGGGCGCTGTCCTCGACGTCGTCGTGGACCTGCGGGTCGGCTCGCCGACCTTCGGTCGTTGGGAGGGCGTCCGGCTGGACGACACCGACCGTCGGGCGGTCTACCTCAGCGAGGGGCTGGGGCACGGGTTCTGCGCGTTGACCGACGACGCGACGTTGAGCTACCTCTGCTCGACCACCTACAACCCGACCGGGGAGCACGCCGTGCACCCGCTGGACGAGGAGTTGGGCATCGAGTGGCCCGCCGACGTTCCACTGCTGTCCGCGCGCGACGACGCGGCGCCGACTCTGGCGCAGGTCCGCGAGCGGGGTCTGCTTCCGGAGTACGACGGCTGCCGGCAGTTCGTGGCGAGCCTCGGCCCGGACGGAATGTCGCACTCAACCGGTATGTGACCGCGCTCGGGGCACGACCTGTGGTCTGACAGTGACGAACCGGGCCTCCGGGCGGCTAATGTCACACCATGGAGCGGCGAATCTTCGGCCTCGAGACCGAGTACGGCGTCACCTGTACCTATCGCGGGCAGCGGCGGCTGTCCCCGGACGAGGTCGCGCGGTATCTGTTCCGTCGCGTGGTGTCCTGGGGCCGGTCGAGCAATGTCTTCCTACGCAATGGGGCCCGGCTCTACCTGGACGTCGGGTCGCATCCGGAGTACGCGACACCGGAGTGCGACTCGGTGACCGATCTCGTCGCCCACGACCGGGCCGGCGAGCGGATCCTGGAGGGCCTGCTCGTCGATGCGGAGAAGCGGCTGCACGACGAGGGCATCGCGGGTGAGATCTACCTGTTCAAGAACAACACCGATTCGGCCGGCAACTCGTACGGCTGCCACGAGAACTACCTGGTCTCCCGACACGGCGAGTTCGGCCGGCTCGCCGACGTGCTCATCCCGTTCCTGGTCACCCGGCAGTTGATCTGCGGGGCCGGCAAGGTCCTGCAAACCCCACGCGGCGCGGTCTACTGCCTCTCGCAGCGGGCCGAGCACATCTGGGAGGGCGTCTCCTCGGCGACCACCCGCAGCCGCCCGATCATCAACACCCGCGACGAGCCGCACGCTGACGCCGAGCGCTACCGGCGGCTGCACGTGATCGTCGGCGACTCCAACATGAACGAGGTCACCACGCTGCTCAAGGTCGGCACCGCCGACATCGTGCTGCGGATGATCGAGGCCGGGGTGGTGATGCGCGACCTGTCCCTGGAGAACCCGATCCGGGCCATCCGGGAGGTGTCGCACGACATCACCGGCCGGCGCAAGGTGCGGTTGGCCAACGGCAAGGAGGTCAGCGCCCTGGACATCCAGCAGGAATACCTTGCCAAGGCCACCGAGTTCGTCGAGCGACGCGGCGGCGACCAGGCCGCCAAGCGGGTCGTCGAGCTGTGGGGCCGGGTGCTCAACGCGGTGGAGACCGGCGACCTGGAGCCCGTCTCCCGGGAGATCGACTGGGTCAGCAAGTTGCGGCTGATCGAGCGCTACCAGCGCAAGCACGACCTGCCGCTGTCGCACCCCCGGGTGGCGCAGATGGATCTGGCCTACCACGACGTGCGCCGCGGCCGGGGCCTCTACGGGCTCCTGGAGCGCCGCGGCGACGTCGACCGGGTGGCCACCGACCCGGAGATCTTCGAGGCCAAGGAGACCCCGCCGCAGACCACCAGGGCCCGGCTGCGGGGCGAGTTCATCCGGCACGCCCAGGAGAAGCGGCGGGACTTCACCGTCGACTGGGTGCATCTGAAGCTCAACGACCAGGCGCAGCGCACCGTGCTCTGCAAGGACCCGTTCCGGGCGTACGACGAACGGGTGGAGCGGCTGATCGCCAGCATGTGACCGGTTGCCGGCCCCGTCGACGCGCTGCGTCGACGGGGCCGGTCAGCCCGGCGCACCGAGCGGTTAAGCTGAGCGCGCCATGACGACTTCTGGACCTTCCGACCGCTCCGAGCGCGGCGCCGAGCGGCAGAACTGGGTCGAACGCCGGCGGGAGAAGATCCGCGCCGAGGTCGACCGTAACCGGCGCGGTGACTACACAGTGCCGACCTGGGTGCTGGCCCTGGCGCTGGCGCTCATCGTGGGCGGCTGGCTAGCCCTGATCTTCCTGGCCTGACCCCACCCCCGCCCCGCACCCACCCCCCACCCGACCCTCAGCCCGCGATGATCATGAAGTTATTGCCATGACACGCCGAGGCGGAGCGCAATAACCTCATGATCGACGCGGACTGGGCTGGGGTCAGGGGAGCAGGGTTGCTGCGTGGCGGCCGGCGGCGGCTGCCGCCAGGAAGTAGGCGTGGTCGGCGTCGAGGCCCCGACCCATCGTGGACAGGGGTACCGCGCTGGCTCGCAGCGCGGCGTCCAGACCGTCGGTGAGCACCCGGACGATCCGGTGTCGGGTCGCCAGGGGCGCCAGCGCCGCGTCCACCTCGGCGGCAAGGGCCGGGTCCAGGTCGTCGGGCACCACCAGCTCCGCCGCGGCGAGCGCCACCCGGCCGTACGCGGTGAGGCTGTGATGTGACACGCCCCGGTGCCGGGGGCGGGGGTCGGCGTCGGAGATGCGCAGCGAGCCGACCGGCTTCCCGCCCAGCGTGGCGATCGCGTTGACCGCCTCGCCGACGGCGACGCCGGAGAAGCCCCACCGGGTTCCGGTGCCCAGGTTGCCGGGCCCCTGGGCCACGATCGCCACGTCCGCGTCGAGCACGTGGCGGGCGGCGAGCAGACCACCGTGCAGGGTGGTGGCCTCCAGGTCGCCACCGAACGCCTGCCCGACGGTGATCGTGCCGGCCAACTCGTCCCGCAGCCCGGCGAGGGTACGGGAGAACCACGCGGGCAGCGCCCCACCGTCGGTCAGCAGGTACGCCACCCGCGCCTGCGGGGCGTCGGCCCGAATGCCGGCCAGGATCGCGGGGAGCGCGGAGTGCAGGTCGGCGGTGACCACCGGCAGGCCGCCCAGGTCGTCCGCGTCGGCCAGCACGTCGCGGTGCGGGGAAGCTTCCTCGTCGACGCCCAGGAGGATCGGCTGCAACGGTGTGTAGCGGGCCTTGACCAGATGCCCGGCGTCGCGGGTGTCGGCGACCTCCGGCGGGTCCGGCGGCAGTCGGTCGGGCAGGGCGACCACCAGGGCGTACCCGCCGGTGCCCAGCCCCATCAGCAGCGCGCCGGCGTTGAGCAGCACCCGGTCGCCGGGCTGGGGCGTGCCGACCAGCTCCGGGTAGGCCAGCGCGCGCATCCGCGTGCCGTCGGGCAGGTCGACGTCCAGCTCCACCGCCCCGGTCCACTGCCGTCGCAGCGTCGCCACCGTCCCCGTACGCCATCGCACCATGACGGGCACGCTAGCCGCGCGGGCGTGGCGGCCCGCGCCCGGGTGTGGGTCAGGTCGGTTCGGGGCCGTCGGCGTCCGGGCTCGGCCCGGCCTGGGTGTGCCGGGCGGTGCCGGTGGCGCCCGGCATCGAACGGGTCGGGTCGAGGAAGACGAAGCGGATCTCCGGGTACCGGTTGGTGAGCCGCCGCTCGGCCTCGTCGGCGCTGGCCTCGATCTGCGCGCCGGTGGCCTCGTCGCGGAAGTCGACCTTCGCGGCGACCAGGATGTCCTGCGGGCCGAGCTGCATGGTCAACAGGGTGTCGATGCGTTCCACCTCGGGCAGCCCGGCCAGATCCTGCTCGATCTCGTGACGCAGCCGCTCCGGAACGGCCCGGCCGACCAGCAACGACAGGTTGTTGCTGGCGAGGATCCCGGCGACGGTCAGCAGCAGGAGCCCGATCAGGATCGACGCGACGCCGTCCCACACCTCGTCGCCGGTGGCGTGCGACAGACCGACGCCGAGCCCGGCCAGCACCAGACCGATCAGGGCCGCGCTGTCCTCCAGGAAGACCGCCTTGACGGTGGTGTCGGCGGTCAACCGCAGGAATCGCCGAGGCGTGGTCCTCCAGCGCCGCGACTCGCGGCGGACCTGCCGCACGGCCCGGGCCAGCGAGATCGACTCGATGACGAACGACACCCCGAGCACGATGTACGAGATCAGGTAGTTGCCGCTGTGCTCGTGCACCAGGATCGTGGTGACGCCGTGGGTGACGGCGAAACCGGCGCCGGCGACGAACGTGAACATGGCGGCGAAGAACGCCCAGACGTAGCTTTCCTTGCCGTACCCGAAGGGGTGTCGCTGGTCGGCCGGGCGGGCGCCGCGGCGCAGCGCCTGGAAGAGCAGCACCTCGGTGGTGGTGTCGGCGATCGAGTGCGCCGCCTCGGAGAGCATCGCGGCTGATCCGGAGATCAGCCCGGCGATCAGCTTGGCGACCGCGATGGCGAGGTTGGCCGCACCGGCGACGACCACGGTGCCGACGCTCTCGCTCTCGGGTCTGGCCTCCGCTTGCGACATGAGGATCACCCTATGACCGCGGACGGCGACGCGCCGGGGGAGGCCCGATCCGAACAAGTGTGCGGCACGCCCGCGCGGGTGCGCGGTGTGGGCGGGTCGGCTGCTAGCGTCTACCGCGTGTCGCGGACCCGCACCGAACGCCTGGTCAACCTGGTGATCTGCCTGCTGTCCACGCGACGGTTCCTGACCGCCGCGCAGATCGCCGCGACCGTGCCCGGTTACGAGCACGATCCGGACGACGCGCGCGACCACGAGGCGTTCCAACGCAAGTTCGAGCGGGACAAGGCCGAGCTGCGCGAGCTGGGTGTGCCACTGGAGACCGGCACGGCGAGCGCCTTCGACGCCGAGCCCGGCTACCGGATCGCCCACCGCGAATACGCGCTGCCCGACATCCTCCTCGAACCGGACGAGGCCGCCGCGGTCGGCATCGCCGCCCGTCTGTGGCAGCACGCCGGGTTGGCCGCCGCCGCGTCGTCGGGGCTGGCCAAGCTGCGCGCCGCCGGGGTGGACGTGGACCCGCAGGCGACGCTCGGCCTGGAGCCGATGGTCACTGTCGACCCGGCGTTCGCGCCGCTGACCGCCGCCGCCCGGGACCGCCGCGAGGTGGGGTTCGACTACCGGGTGCCCGATCGCGACGCGCCCACCCGACGACGGTTGCAACCGTGGGGCGTGGTCTGCTGGCGCGGCCGGTGGTATGTGGTCGGCCACGACCAGGACCGGGAGGCGACCCGCTGCTTCCGGCTGTCCCGGGTCGTCGGCGCGGTCCGGGTGACCGGCGCACCCGGCGCGTACGAGCCGCCGGCCAACGTCGACCTGATCAGCCACGTGGCCCGCTCGTCGGGTCCGACGGAGCGCACCGGTCGGGCCACCGTGCTGGCCGCGCCCGGGCGGGCCGCCGGGCTGCGCCGTTGGGCGGTGGAGGTGACCGCCGGGCCGGACGGCGACTGGCTGGTCCTGCCGTACGCCGACCCGGACGGGCTGGCCGGTCATCTCGTCGGCTACGGCCCGGACGTGCGGGTCATCGACCCACCGGAGGTCCGCGAGGCGGTCATCCAACGACTCAAGGAGATCGCCGTGCGCCACGACGAGCTGGCCGTCGGCGGTGGTGCCCGGTGACCCGCCCGGCCGCCCGCAACGGCTCCCGCGCGTCCGCCGACCGGCTGGCCCGACTGCTCAACCTGGTGCCCTACCTGCTGGCCCGGCCCGGCATCGAGATCGCCGAGGCGGCCGGTGACCTGGGCATCACCGAGCGCCAGCTCCGGGAGGATCTGGAGCTGCTCTGGGTGTGCGGGCTTCCCGGGTACGGCCCCGGTGACCTGATCGACATGGCGTTCGACGGTGACCGGGTGACCATCACCTACGACGCCGGCATCGACCGGCCGTTGCGACTGACCCCCGACGAGGCCCTGGCCCTCGTGGTGGCGCTGCGGATGCTGGCCGAGACGCCCGGGGTGGCCAACCGGGAGGCCGTCGAACGGGCCCTCGCCAAGATCGAGGCCGCGGGTGACCTGGTGGGCGCGCCGGTGGCGGTCCGGTTGCCCGGGGACGCCCCGCGGGTCGAGGCGCTGCGCGCCGCCGTGGAGGGCGGCAGGGCCCTGCGGATCACCTACTACACGGCCGCCCGGGACGAGACCACCGAGCGGGTCATCGACCCGCTGCGGATGCTGATGGTCGGCGGGCGGGCGTACGTGGAGGCGTGGTGTCGGCGCGCGGAGGCCGTCCGGCTGTTCCGCGCGGACCGGATCGACGCGGTCACCGAGCTGGACGAGCCGGCCACGGTGCCGCCGCAGGCCGTCCCACACGACCTCACCGAGGGCGTCTTCCGCCCCTCGGCCGACCTACCGTTGATCACCCTGCGCATCGGTCGGGGCGAACGGTGGATCACCGAGTACTACCCGTGCGAGCGGGTGGAGGCCGGCGACGGCGACCAGTGGCTCGTGTCCCTGCGGGTCACCGACCTGGGGTGGGCCCGCCGGTTCGTGCTGGGCCTCGGCCCGGAGGTGACAGTGGTCGCCCCGGTGGAGCTGGCCGAGCAGGTGCGGGCGACGGCGGCCGCCGCGCTGGACGCGTACGCCGTGCCCGCGGCCGTGCCCCGGCTGCCCGAGGTCGACCAGGTGCGCGCGCCGTCGGGTGACCCGGCGGTGGCCGGCCGCACCCAGTAGGCTGACCGCCGTGCTGATCTGGATCGTGCTCGCGGTGGTGCTGTTACCCCTCGTGGTGCTCGCGTTGGCCGTGCGCCCGGTGCTGTCCCGGCTGCCCCGACTGCGCCGCGCCGCCGTGGCGTTGCAGCGGCGTGCCGCCGAGGCCGAGGCGCTGCGGGACACCGCCGAGGCGCTGCAACAGCGTGCCGAGGACGTCCAACGTCGGCTCGACACCACGTCCCAGCGGCTCGCGGTGATCAAGGCCAAGCGCGGCTGATCGGGTACGCGCCCGGCGGTGGTTGACGGATCATCGCGGGTTGGTCAAGACTTCACCCTCCCGCCCAGACCACCACCACCCAGCGGGTGGCGGGCAGCCGATCCGCACGTACGATGGGCTGCGTACCACCCCCCGGACACAGAGCGACTGGAGCTTCTCATGGGTGCCCTCAAGCCGTGGCACATCGCTGTTCTCGTGGTTGTGCTGATCCTGCTCTTCGGTGCGAAGCGGCTCCCCGACGCGGCCCGTTCGCTGGGTCGGTCGCTGCGGATCATCAAGGCCGAGACCAAGAGCCTGCAGGACGACGACCGCGACCTCGCCGAGAAGGCCGACGCGCAGGCCGGCTACCAGCCGCTGCCGCCGCACGCCGGGCAGCAGGCCCCGTACCAGCAGGCCCCGCCGCAGCAGCCGGTCGTCGACCCGGTGCACCGCGTCCGCGACAACTGACCGAAGGGCCCCACTCCCGTGGCCTTCGCACTGCGTAAACGCGGCCCGAGCCCGTTCGAACGGGCCGCCGACGGCTCGATGACGCTCATCGAGCACGTTCGAGAGCTGCGCAACCGTCTGTTCCGCGCGTCCGTGGCGATCCTCATCGGGTTCGGCTTCGGTTTCTGGTTGGCCAAGCCGGTGCTGCACCTGCTCCAGCAGCCCTACTGTGACCTGCCGCAGGCCCGATATGTCGACGGCAAGTGCGAGTTCGTTCAGCTCGGCCCGGCCGACCTGTTCCTGCTCAACCTGAAGGTCGCGCTCTGGGTCGGGTTGATCGTGGCCGCGCCGATCTGGCTGTACCAGCTCTGGGCGTTCATCGCGCCCGGCCTGCACCGGCACGAGCGGCGCTACGCGTACTTCTTCACCGCCCTCGCCGCGCCGCTGTTCGCGGCCGGTGCGGTGCTGGCGTACTTCGTCACGGCCAAGGGCCTGGAGTTCCTGCTCAGCATCTCGGACAGCGAGATCAGCACGACCTTGGAGATCACCAAGTACATCTCCTTCATCACCAACCTGATCCTGTTGTTCGGCGTGGCCTTCGAGTTCCCGCTCGTCGTGCTGATGCTCAACTTCGTGGGCATCGCCAGCGCGAAGCGGTTGCTCAGCTGGTGGCGCGTGGCGATCTTCGTGTTCTTCGCGTTCTCCGCCGTGGTCACCCCGACGCCGGACCCGTTCGGGATGACGGCCCTGGCGATCTGCCTCTCCGCTCTCTACTTCGGTGCGGTGGGCGTCGCCTTCCTCAACGACAAGCGGCGTGGGCGCGGCAAGGAGATCTACGCCGGCATCGACGACGACGAGGTGTCGCCGTTGGAGTTCGACGCGGACCCGGTCGTGGCCGGGCAACGGGTCGACTCGGCAGCGCCGATCGGCGAACCCGAGCCGATCGCTAAACCGGCGCCGATCGAACGCCGCTACGACGACATGACCTGACGGCTCCGCGCCGCCCGGTCCACCGACGCCGTCCCCGTGATTCGGGGGCGGCGTCGTCGCGTCACCTCCCGCGTCGGCGGCGGAACTGTTGGTGACGGCACCTGCCCCTGGTGAACGGCGGGTGTCCGACCGGTACGGTGCTGCCCGTGACCGCAGACGACCACCTGCCCGGCCCGGTCGCCGGCGAACCCGTCGACCGCGCCCCGCTCGCCGGTGGGCCGGTGGCCGTGCTCACGAACCCGTCCGCCGGTCGGGGACGGTACAGCGCGCTGCTGCCCCGGTTGTTGGACGGGCTGGCCGACGCGGGTCGGCCGCTTCGGTTGCTGTCGGCGTCCAGCCCCGGCGAGGCGGAGGCGGCATGCCGTCAGGCGGTCGCGGACGGCGCGGGTGCGCTGGTGGCGGTCGGTGGCGACGGCACCGTGCACCGGGCGTTGCAGGCGGTCGCCGGGACCGACGTGCCGTTCGGCCCGATCCCGGCCGGCACCGGCAACGACTTCGCCCTGGACACCGGCTTCCCGGCCGACCCCCTCGCTGCGGCGGCGGTGATCGCCGAGGCGGTACGCGAGGGCCGCAGTCAACCGGTCGACCTGGCCCGGATGGTGGGAGTCGACGGCGTCGAGCGCTGGTACGGGGCGGTCCTCGCGGCCGGGTTCGACGCGATCGTCAACGAGCGGGCCAACCGGATGCGCTGGCCCCGCGGCCCGCGCCGATACGACCTGGCGATCCTGGTCGAGCTGGCCCGGCTGCGCCCACGCCGCTACACGCTGCGCCTCGACGGGGTGCCGCACGACCTGGACGCGGTGCTCGTGGCGGTGGGCAACTGCCCCACGTACGGCGGTGGGATGCGGATCTGCCCCGACGCGGACCCGACCGACGGGCTGCTCGACGTGGTGGTGGCCGGTCGGGTCAACCGGCGCACCCTGATCCGGGTGAAGCCGCGTATCTACCAGGGCACCCACATCAGTCATCCGCTGGTGCGCAGCTTCCGGGCCCGCACCGTGGAGTTGGCGGCCGAGGGCATCACGTCGTACGCCGACGGGGAACGCTCCCTGGAGCTGCCGGTGACGATCAGCGCGGTTCCGGGCGCCGTGCGGCTGCTGCGTTGACCCGTACCGCGCCGATGCTGGCGGCGATCACCAGCACGATGGCGGTGCACTCCAGCACTGTCAGCTCCTGCCGCAGCACCAGCCAGCCGGCGAGGGTGGCGACGGCCGGGCCGAGGCTCATCAGCACGGCGAAGGTGGCGGTGGGCATCCGCCGCAGCGCCATCAGCTCCAGGGTGTAGGGCAGCCCGGAGGCGAGCACGGCGAGGGCGGCGCCGAGGGCCAGCACCGGCGGGTCGAGCAGCGCCGCGCCGCCGTCGGCGATGCCCAGCGGCAGGGTGACCAGCGCGGCGACGGTCAGCGCCAGGGCCAGCCCGTCCGCGCCGGGAAAGCGGCCGCCGACCCGGGCGCTCAGCACGATGTACGCGGCCCACATGGCGCCCGCGCCGAATGCGAAGGCCACCCCGACCGGGTTCAGCCGGTCGAAGCCGCCCTGCCCGAGCAGCGCCACCCCGGCCAGCGCGAGCCCCGCCCAGCCCCAGCTGGCCAGTCGGCGGGCGGAGAACACCGACAGCGCGAGGGGGCCGAGCACCTCGAGTGTCACCGCCGGGCCGAGTGGGATGCGTTCGATGGCCTGGTAGAACAGCGAGTTCATGCCGGCCAGCGCCAGCCCGAACGCGCCGGCCGCCAGCCAGGCCGACCGGTCGTGTCCGCGTAGTCGGGGCCGGCACACGACGAGCAGCAGCACCGCCGCGATGGTCAGCCGCAGAGTCACCGCGCCGGCCACCCCGGTACGCGGGAAGAGCAACGCGGCCACGGCGGCGCCGAACTGCACCGACAGGGCCCCACCGAGCACCAGCCCCACCGCGACGACGCCGCCGCCCCGGGCTGGTGGCGTTTCTGCCGGTGCCGGCGTGGGCAGCAGGATCTCGGTCACGGGCACGACGGTAGGCCGTCCGCCCTGGCCAACCTGCGGCGGCATCCACCGGCGTGGCCGAGGCAACCGCAGGTCAGCCGGGCAGGGCGAGGTCGAGCACCGCGCCCAGCCCGTTCTCCCGGCCCGGCTCGGCTGCCGGGAGCACCAGCGCCGAGCAGCCGGCGGCCACCGCGCCCGCGTCCGCCGGGGTGTCACCGACCATCAGGGTCTGCTCCGGGTCGACGCCCAGCATCCCGCAGGCACGCCAGAAGATCGCCGGGTCGGGTTTGCAGCGCCCCACCTCGTACGAGAGCACGAACGCGCCGACCAGGTCGGTCAGCCCCCAGGCGTCGAAGTGTGGCCGCAGGTCGAAGCCGATGTTGCTGACCACCGCCACCGGCACCCCGGCATCGCGTAACGCGGTCAGCGTGGGGGCGGTGTCGGCGTACGGCAGCCAGCCCTCGGTGGTCAGCAGCCGCTCGTAGAGCGCGTCGGCGAAGCCGTCGATGCCGGCGTCGACGGTCTCGGCCAGCCCGGTGTACGCGCCCCGGTGGGCGTGTTGGTAGAGGTCCCGGTCGGCCCACAGTTCGGCGAGTCGGGGCGGCACCCGCGCCGGCAGTGGCCCGCCGGCGCGGCCGGCGGTGAGCAGTCGGTCGGCCAGCGAGGTGGCGCGGACGCGGTCCAGGGTGACGCCGCACGCCGCCGCGGCCTCCGACACCCACCGCTGGGGGTCCTCCACCTGGGCCAGGGTGCCGTGGAAGTCGAAGAGCACCGCCTTGACCGGGCGTCGGGACGCCCGGCGCTCGGCGGTGCCCGGCGGACTGGTCTGGGGCGGTTCGGCATGGTCCGGCACGCCGTGCACCCTACCGACCGCCCCCGACCGCGCCTCCGGACGGCCTTGTGGGGTGACATGACGCGGCACGCACTAATCTTGGTGCCATGTCGAGCCCCGCCGAGCGGTACGCAGCGGCGCGCCGCAAGGCCGCACAAGCCGCACAGTTTCCGGCGCTGGACGAGTTCGCCCTCGAGTTGGGGTTCGACCTCGACGACTTCCAGCGGGAGGCGTGCCAGTCGCTGGAGCGGGGCAGCGGTGTGCTGGTCTGCGCTCCCACCGGCGCCGGTAAGACGGTGGTCGGGGAGTTCGCCGTCCACCTGGCGTTGCGGGGTCGGCCCGACGACCCGGCGCCCGACGTCGACGCGACGACCCCGCCGGCGCGCCGCAAGTGCTTCTACACCACCCCGATCAAGGCGCTGTCCAACCAGAAGTACCACGACCTGGTCGCCCGGTACGGCGCCGAGCAGGTCGGCCTGCTGACCGGCGACAACGCGATCAACGGCGACGCGCCGGTGGTGGTGATGACCACCGAGGTGCTGCGCAACATGCTCTACGCGGGCTCCAGCACCCTGCAGGGCCTCGCGTACGTGGTGATGGACGAGGTGCACTACCTGGCTGACCGGTTCCGCGGTGGGGTCTGGGAAGAGGTGATCATTCACCTGCCCGCCTCCGTCACCCTGGTCTCGTTGTCGGCGACCGTCTCCAACGCCGAGGAGTTCGCCGACTGGCTGGTGACCGTGCGCGGCGAGACCGCCGTGGTGGTCAGCGAGCACCGGCCGGTGCCGTTGTGGCAGCACATGCTGGTCGGCAAGCGGATGTTCG
This sequence comes from Micromonospora sp. NPDC050795, assembly GCF_044456785.1. Taxonomy (NCBI): domain Bacteria; kingdom Bacillati; phylum Actinomycetota; class Actinomycetes; order Micromonosporales; family Micromonosporaceae; genus Micromonospora; species Micromonospora sp. NPDC050795. The sequence goes on from NZ_JBITGE010000026.1 coordinate 102,706, forward strand.
ACCTGTTCCACGACGCCGACGCCGCCCGCAAGCACGACGTGCACCCGGAGTTGCTGCGCTACACCCGGGAGACCGCGCGGCGGCTGGAGCTGGGTGAGGGGCGCAGCGCCGGGCCCGGCGCCGGCCGGCGCGGCCCACGCTGGCGTGGCCCGTTGCGCCCGGACATCGTCGACCGACTGGACCGGGAGGGTCTGCTACCGGCGATCCTGTTCATCTTCAGCCGGGCCGGTTGCGCCGCCGCGGTGCAGCAGTGCCTCGCCGCCGGGCTGCGGCTCACCTCGGCGGAGGAACGGGCCGAGATCCGCCGGGTCGTCGAGTCGCGGGTCACCGCCATTCCCGGCGAGGACCTGTCGGTGCTGGGCTACTGGGAGTGGCTCGACGGCCTGGAACGCGGCCTGGCCGCCCACCACGCCGGCATGCTGCCGGTGTTCAAGGAGGTCGTCGAGGAGCTGTTCGTCCGCGGCCTGGTCAAGGCGGTCTTCGCCACCGAGACGCTGGCGTTGGGCATCAACATGCCGGCCCGCTGCGTGGTGCTGGAACGGCTGGTCAAGTACAACGGCGAGGCGCACGTCGACCTGACCCCGGGGGAGTACACCCAGCTCACTGGGCGTGCCGGCCGCCGGGGCATCGATGTGGAGGGGCACGCCGTCGTGGTGTGGTCCCCGGAGACCGACCCACGGCACGTGGCCGGGCTCGCGTCCACCCGCACCTATCCGCTGCGCTCCAGCTTCCGGCCGTCGTACAACATGGCGGTGAACCTGGTCGGCACGGTCGGCGCGGAGCCGGCCCGGGCGCTGCTGGAGTCCTCGTTCGCCCAGTTCCAGGCGGACCGGTCGGTGGTCGGCCTGGCCCGGCAGGTGCAGCGCAACACCGAGACCATCGAGGCGTACGGCGCGGAGGCCGCCTGCCACCACGGCGACTTCGACGAGTACTTCGCGCTGCGGGTGGCGATCGCCGATCGGGAGAAGGCCATCGCCCGGCAGGGGCAGACCCAGCGCAAGGCCGCCGCGGTGGCCTCGCTAGAGCGGCTGCGGGTCGGCGACGTGATCCGGGTGCCGTCGGGCCGTCGGGCCGGGCTGGCCGTGGTGTTGGACCCGGCGACCGGTGGGTTCGGTGAGCCCCGCCCGTTGGTGCTCACCCAGGACCGTTGGGCCGGGCGGGTCAGCCCCGGCGACTTCACCACTCCGGCCGAGGTGTTGGCCCGGATCCGGGTGCCCAAACACTTCAACCACCGGTCCCCGGGCGCCCGCCGGGATCTCGCCGCCGAGGTCAGCGGCACCGGCCTGGATCGGCACGCTGGCCGACGCGGGGGCCGTTCCCGGCAGGCGACCGGCGAGGACCACCAGATCACCCAGCTCCGCAGCGAGCTGCGTCACCACCCCTGCCACGCCTGCCCGGAGCGCGAGGATCACGCCCGCTGGGCGGAGCGGCGTCGGCGGCTGGAGCGCGACACCGAGGAGCTGCGCGAGCGAGTCAGTGGTCGTACCGGGTCTCTCGCGCGAACGTTCGACCGGATCGTGGCGCTGCTGACCGAGCGTGGCTACCTCGCCCGCGACGGCGCGGTCACCGACGCCGGTCGGATGCTGGGCCGGATCTGGACCGAGGCGGACCTGCTGGTCGCCGAGTGCCTGCGCCGGGGGGTGTGGAACGGGTTGTCCCCGGCCGAGCTGGCCGCCGCGGTGTCGGTGGTGGTGTTCGAGGCGCGCCGCGATGTCGACGAGCGGGCGTCGCTGCCGCGGGGGCCGGTGGCCGACGCGGTGGACGAGACGCTGAAGCTGTGGGGGGAGATCGAGGCCGACGAGGCGGCGCGGGGGCTGACGGCGACCCGGGAGCCGGATCTCGGTTTCGCCTGGCCCGTCTACCGGTGGGCCCGGGGGGAGGCGCTGGCGAAGGTGCTCGGCAGCGGTCACGAGATCGATGGTGAGATGCCCGCCGGGGACTTCGTCCGGTGGGCCCGGCAGGTCGTCGACCTGCTCGGTCAGATTGCCGACTCGGGTGGTGCCACAACGGAGCTGCGGTCGACAGCTCGACAGGCTATAGCGGCCGTCAATCGAGGCGTTCTCGCGTACCACACGTCAGCATGATGGTTACTCCCAGTAACTTTCGTTGGGCAAATCGACGCAGCGGACGGTTACCTGAACGGCACCCCTCGAATAGCCCGGGGGGCCTATTGCGCCTGATCACACCGCCCCCGATCATTGCCGGGGCGTCTTGTTGACGCGTCGGTAACGAATGGGGAGAAAGCCGCCGTGGCGGAAATCAATCACTTTGAGTACGGGTGGATCACGCCCGCGTTGAGTTACGCGCTGTCCGTGCTCGGCTCGATCCTCGGCCTGGTCTGCGCCGGGCGCATCCGTACGGCCCGGACGAACGGCCAGCGGGCGTGGTGGGGTCTGCTGTCGGCCTGGGCGCTGGGCGGCACCGCCATCTGGGCGATGCACTTCATGGCCATGCTCGGCTTCGCCGTCGAGAACACCCGGATCCGTTACGACGTGCCGCTGACCGCGGCCAGCACGGTCATCGCCGTGGTGGCGGTCGGTATCGGCCTGGCCATCGTGGGCACCGGTCGGCTCAATCCGGTACGACTGATCGCCGGCGGTGTCTTCACCGGCGTCGGCGTGGCCTCCATGCACTACACCGGCATGGCCGCCATGCGCCTCAACGGCACCCTCGGCTACGACACGGTCCGGGTCGTGCTCTCGGTGGTCATCGCCGTGGTGGCGTCCACCGTCGCGCTGTGGCTCGCGATGACCGTCCGGCGGGGGTTGGCGATCTTCGCCTCCGCGCTGGTCATGGGGATCGCCGTCAACGGGATGCACTTCACCGGTATGAGCGCCCTGTCGGTGCACCGCCACGAGCGGGCGGGTGAGGTGACCGGCGCCGGGGTGAGCACCCTGCTGGTGCCGATCGTGCTGGCGGTGATCTTCGGGGTGGTCGGTCTGCTCTACGCGCTGCTCGCCGCTCCGACCGACGACGACCGGGCCGCCACCGCGTACCTGAACGGGCTGCGGCTCTCGGAGCCGCCGGCCCCGGCGCCCACCCCTGCTCCCGACCCGGTCGGGTTGCGCGCCCGCTCCACCCTCGGCCAGCCCGGTACCCCGTTCCCGTCCCGCCGGGACACGCCGCCGCGCTGACGCCGTGCGGCCGGCCCGCGCCGCGTTGCCGGCGACCTCGTGGATCCGGCCGTCTCGGTGCCCGTACGGAGGCGGATCAGGCCGGCCGCCGGCCGGGACGGCTGCTGTCGATCGTGAGGGTGACCAGCAGCCCGGGATGGTCGGTCGTCCCGTTCATGGGCACCTGGCTGCGACAGCAGAGGATGATGTCGGCGGTCGCCGTGACGTGTTGCAGTCGGCCGTCGTCGACCCGCTGATGGCCAGGTGGGATGCAGGACCGCACGTCGGGGTCGGGGCCGGCGCGTAGGTTGAGGTCGCCGCCGAGCACGGTCGGCTCGTACCCGGCGTCGCGGCTGATCGTCGGCAGGATGGTGCCGAGCAGGTGGTCGCACTGCGCGAGCGCGACGCGGTAGCCGCCGCTGGCCGACAGGTGCGTGGTACAGGCGAGCAGGGCGCGGTCGACGTCGACGCAGAGCCAGGCGCGTTCCTCCGGGTCCGCTAGGTCCTGCGTCGGGTGGGTTCCGGCGTACACGGTGCTCGGTGTGCCCGCCGTCCGCAGGTGGGCCAGTAACCCGATGCCGAACCGTTGGCCGTTGCGGCAGCGGGTGTCGTCGCCGCTCGGGCGGTCGCCGGCGGCCTGGAACGCGGCCACCACCCTCTGGCCAGGGTGGACGGTTTGGAACACCCGGCGCAGGGCCGGCAGGTCGCCCGCGCAGATCTCGTTGAGGGTGACCAGGTCGGGCGCCTCGGCGGTGATCACCTCCGTGGCCCTGGTCATCGCACGGCCGGTGTAGCAGCCGGCGAGGCCACTGTTGCAGAGGTTCATCTGCAACATCCGCAGGACCGTGGGCTGCGCGACGCCGGTGGGCACGGCCGGCGGTGCGGCCGGCCGGTTGGCCGGCAGTGCGGCGGCGGCGAGGATGCAGCCCACGGCCAGGGTTCGGCGCAGGAACCGGTAGGGACGGGCGGCCACACGGACTCCGGGGTGCACGAGGCGACAGTCGTCGCCGAGGTGCCAGTGATCCTACTGGCGGCCGAGTCGACGATCGAGATCCTAGACGAGTAAGTCCTAACGACCCCGGGGTGTGGGCATAGACGAAGGGTGTTGAAGATCTGTTTGTGACGACAGACCTCAACACCCTTCTGAC